>JAJCXP010000086.1 GCA_029263375.1 Acidobacteriota bacterium
GCGCTCACGGCTCATCAACAGAAGCGCGGCGGCGCCGTCGTTGATGCCGCTCGAGTTGCCGGCGGTGACGGTGCCGTCCTTGCGGAAAGCGGGACGCAGCTTGGCGAGGGTCTCGATGTCTGTGTCGAGGTGATAGGTACCGTCCTCGATCCGGTAGCGCGGGTGCTCGTCGGTGTCGACCAACAGCGGCTCGCCGCGGCGTTGCGGAACCGGAACCGGAGCAATTTCGTCAGTGAACCGGCCGGCGTTGATCGCCGCGACCGCGCGGCGATGGCTCTCGAGCGCGAAGGCGTCCTGGTCCTCGCGGCTGATCGCCATCTCCTGGGCGATGTTCTCGGCGGTCTCGCCCAGGCTGATGATCGGATAGAGCTCCTCCATCCGCGGGTTCGGGTAGCGCCAGCCCACGGTCGTGTCCCACGCCTGCGCCGCCTTGAAGGTCGGCACCCGATCCGGCTTGGGCAGGCTCCAGGGCGCGCGGCTCATCGACTCGACCCCGCCGGCGACGTAAACATCGCCTTCACCGACGACGATCGACTTGGCCGCCAGGTTGACCGCCTCGAGCGCCGAGGCGCACAGGCGGTTGATGGTCACGCCCGGGACCTCCACCGGCCAGCCGGCCAGCAGCAGCGCGTGTCGCGCCACGTCGCGATTGTCCTCACCCGCCTGGTTGCTGCAGCCGGCGTAGACGTCGTCGACCTGAGCCGGGTCGAGGCCGGTGCGCGCGCGCAGGGCATCCAGAGCGTGGGCCAACAGATCGTCCGGTCGGACGCTGGAGAGGGCGCCGCCAAACGTGCCGATCGGCGTGCGGACACCGTCGATGAGAACCACTTCTTTCATGGGATCAGAGCCTCGGAGTCCGCGGCCGACCCGAGCGCCGGCAGCGACCCGAGAACCCTATCTCGCAGCCCGAGACCGGTCCACCCCCGCCACGGCTATGGAATACTCGCGCGGTCCTTGGATACTGCCGCGACGCTCTCCAACCGCGCATTCCGGCGCGCTCTCCTGAGCCTCAACGGGCTCGCGCCGCCGCTACCCGACGACCCACTGCCGTCGCCGGAGTCGACCGCATCCCCCGAGTGGGTCGACGGCATGGTCCGGCGGCTCGGTTTCGTCCAGGTCGACGCGGTCTCGGCGGTCGAGCGCGCCCAACATCAGATCCTCTTCTCGCGCAATCCGAGGTACCGGCAGGGCTGGCTGGACCACCGGCTGGAGGAGGCGCGCACGCTGTTCGAGGGCTGGACGCACGACGCGGCGATCCTGCCGAGTGAGTTCTTCCCCTACTGGCGGCACTACTTCGAGCGCTTCCGCAAGTACGAGGTCCATCCGAGCTACAAGCGCTACTTCGACGGAGTCTCCGAACAGGACGTCGCAAGTGTCCTCCGGCGAGTTCGCGAGGACGGACCGCTCCGGCCGCGCGATTTCGATCCGAAGAAAGCTCAGTACGACTGGGCTGGAGTCGACCCGGCCACCGCCGGATTCGCGGTGCCGACCGTGGCCAAGGTGGCGATGGAGTACCTGTGGCGAGTCGGCAAGCTCGCCGTCGCGCGCCGCAAGGGGCGCGAGAAGGTCTACGACCTCGCCGAGCGCGTTCTGCCGGCGGAGCATCACGGCCGCAAGGTGAAGCGCTCCGAGTACATCGATTGGGCGTGCCGACAGGCTCTCCGGAGGCTCGGCGTCGCCACACCGGCCCAGATCGCCCGATTCTTCTACGCGGTCTCGACCGAGGAGGCGACCCGCTGGTGCGAGAGATCGGCGGGTGCCGGGGTCGTTCGGGCACAGGCCGAGCTGGCCGACAGGAGCTCCACCAGCGCCCCGACCTACGCCATCACCGATCAGCTCGACTCGATGGCCGCGGCTCCGGCCGCACCTCGCCGGCTCCGCCTGATCAACCCGTTCGACCCCCTGATCCACGACCGGCAGAGAACCCAGCGCGTCTTCGGCTTCGAATATGCGCTCGAGATCTTCGTCCCGGCCAAGAAGCGCAAGTACGGCTACTACGTGCTTCCGATCCTCGAAGGGGAGCGCTTCACCGGCAGGGTCGACGTCAAAGCGGATCGGAAGGCGGGAGTGCTGCGCGTGATCGCACTCTACTGGGAGCCCGGGATCAAGAGAACGCCCCGACGGAGCGAGCAGCTCGAGCGTGAGCTACGGCGGTTGAGCGACTTCTGCGGCGTCGCTGACGTCACCGGGCTCTAGCCCCCTCCCCGAAGAAGTGCCCCGAAGAAGTGCCACACGAGTGTTCGGACTCCTCGGGAAAGGGAGCGTTCGGAGCGAGCCTGCCCCGAAGAAGTGCCACACGAGTGTTCGGAGAGGAGGCCCTTCCGAGAGCGTTCGGATCGAACTCGGCGAGCCTGCAGTTGCTTGACAAGTCGATTCTAATATGTGACCCTACGGTCACATTATGAAATTGACCCACGCGACCGAGACTTCCTCGGGAAACCCCATCTCACCGAGCCCAACCGACGACCTCGTCTGGCGGGCCCTGAGTGAGCCGTCGCGGCGGCTGATCCTCGATCGGCTGCGCGAGCGGCCCCACACGACGGGCGAGCTATGCGAGTACTTTGAATCGAGCCGCTTCGCGGTCATGAAGCACTTGAAGGTCCTTGAAGCCGCGTCGCTGATCGCCATCGAGCGGCGCGGGCGCGAGCGCTACAACCATCTCAATCCCACCCCCATCCAGCAGATCTACCGGCGCTGGATCCGGCCCTTCGAGGCCCTGCCGGCCGATCGGCTACTGAAGATAAAACGCCTCGCCGAGGCACGAGAGGAGACGACATGACGGATGCAACGATCGCAGCCAACCAGGAAGTCCTCGTAGAAACGAAGATCAAGGCCTCGCCGGCCACAGTCTGGAAGGCGCTGACCGACGACATCGGTCTCTGGTGGCCGGCCGAGTTCTACATTGGAGGCACCGAAGGGGCTCGGAGCTACTCGCTCGAAGCCAGACCCGGAGGCCGGGTCTACGAGGAGTGGGACGAAGGCGGCGGCCTGCTGTGGGGACAGGTCTGCACCGCCGTGCCGGAGAAGATGCTCCAAGCCACCGGTTTCACATTCCCCCAGTGGGGCGGACCATCGATCGGGTTTCTCACATGGACGCTCGAGGCCGACGGCGAGGGCTGTTCACTCCGCTTCACCGAGCAGACGCTCGGCATGAGCTCGGAAGGCAACCGGGCGGAGAAAACGAAGGGCTGGACCTTCCTGTTCGGCGGGGTGCTCAAGGCGCACGTCGAAGGCACCCCACCGCCCAAGTGGGAGGACTGAGCTAACCCCCCGCGTACTCCGCGATCCGCGCGACCGCACCCACCGACTGATCGAAGTGCTCGCCGCGCACAGCGAGGTAGGCCGGATCGGCGAAGAACGCTTCTTTGGTCGAAGCATCCGGGAAGGAGAGGATGAACACCCGGTTCACCCTCTTCTCCCCGTCGTGCTTCAGGACCTCCGCGACCCTGAAGTCCCAGCGGAAGCGCCCGCCGTAGCTCTCGAGGATCGGCGTCATGCCGTCGCGGTAGCGCTGATAGCCGGCTTCGTCGGTGATCTCGAGTGCGACGAGCGCCTCGTGAGTCCGGGGGGTGGCTTTCGTCTCTTGGGTGGTCGTCACTTCGCTCCTCCGCTTGGCGCTTCGATCATGTCGAACGCGGCACCACCGCGTCCAGGGCCCCCCTCTGAGGTTCCACACGATTGTTTGACAGAAGCGTCCCCCCTCTGAGGTTCCCCCCCTCTGAGGTTCCACACGATTGTTTGACAGAAGCGTCGAGGAGGTTTCGTCCTCTAGGACATGGCGCGCAACCTCCGCTATGTTCCCCCCGGATGCCTGGTCGAGGCCACCTGCCGAACCATCCATGGACGCTTCCTACTGCGCCCCTCCAAGCGGGTCAACGAGATCATTCGAGGCGTGATTGGCCGCGCCCAGCGGCTTACCAGGATGAAGATCTGTGCCTTGATCTACCTGTCGAATCACTGTCATCTCCTCCTGCTCCCGATCGACGCCGACCAGCTCGCGAGCTTCATGCGCTATCTCAACTCCAACATCGCGCGCGAGATCGGTCGCCTGCACGACTGGCGCGAGAAACTCTGGGGGCGTCGCTACTTCGACG
>JAJCXP010000087.1 GCA_029263375.1 Acidobacteriota bacterium
ACGTGTGCGATTCGAATGGCAGTACGCCGAACGACAGCGGCACGCCCAACTCGCTCAGATCGACGACGTCCTGGACTCGGCGTCCGAGATCATCGATCACCAGCGCGATCCGGGTCCCATCTCCGCGCGGAATCGGCGGCATCTCGACCGCCACTGGGACCGCCAGGGGCGGCGGCACAGGTTCCGACGCGATGGCCGAGCTCGGCGGCACCGGTTCCGACGGCACGACAACCGGCGCCGGCTCGACCGCGCTTGCCTGCGGAGCCACCGCTCGACGACCATCGCGGTCGGACGCTCCTGGCTCCTGGCGTCCCGCGGTGCCGATCAGGTAGCCGAGGATCAGGCCGACGACGCCGACCCCGACCACTAGCGACCAGTTTCTGGTCCTGCTTCTGCGCCTCGACATGGAAACCGGACGGCGCGATTAGGCGGCCTTCTTGAGCGCGCCGCGCGCTTCACGCAGGCGCTCCAGGCCACGCAGGAGGATCAGCTCGCGAAGCGGAACGCCGGCTTCGGAGAGGTTGCGGTTCGCCTCCGAGACCACGACTTCAGGCTCCAGGCCACGCTCGATCGGCTCATCGTCGGGACCGGTGTAGAAGGCATCGGTCAGGAACAGCTCGCCACCCGTGGAGAGCTCGAAGAAGCTCTGCCGCCCGGCGTGACCGAAGGTGCGCTCGCCGACCAGGTCGGCCCCGGCGCCCTGCTGCAGGACCGCGGCCAGGATCTCGGCCGCGCCCTGCGACGAGCGGTCGACCAGCACGACGACCGCCCCGTGCCAGATCGGCGGCCGCTCGCCAGCGAACGTCTCGAGCGTCTCAGCGCGCCGTCTCAGGCCGCCGAGCTTGCCCTCCACGAACAGCTCGGCGACCGCGTACGCCACCCTGCTGTCGCCTCCAGCGACGCCGCGCAGATCCAGAACCAATCCATCGGCACCCTCCGCGGCGAGGCTGACGAGCAGTTTCTCCACCTCGGCCGTGGTGCCGGGCTCGAGTTGCGAGACCCGCAGCACAGGCAACTCTTCAGTACGCTCGATCGCCGGCGGTCGGGGCTCGAATTCGGCCAGAGTCAGGGTCTCTTCGCGGCTCTGGCTACGCCGGATCACTTCGAGCTCGAGCTCGGTGCCGGGTTCGCCGGCGAGCAGAGTCTGGAGCTCCCAGATCGGCATCCGGCGGGTGCGCCGGCCGTCGATCTGAGCCAGGGCGTCGCCCCGCACGAGCCCAATCGACTCGCCCGGGCTGCCGGGTACGACCGCCAGCACGTAGACGAAGCCACGCTCCTTGACGATCGAGATGCCACTGTGGCGGGTGCCGATCTCTCGGGTCCGACGGTAGGACTCGACCGAGTCGGTCGGAACGTACGTCGACATCGAATCGAGGGCGTCGGTCGTGCCGTCGAGAGCGCCCGAGAACAGGTGCTCGACCGAAGTCTCCTCGACATAGGTGCGGCGGATGAGGTTGAGCACCTCGGTGAAGATCGACAGGCTCTTGTAGAGCGAGTCCTCTTCGGAGGTCTCCCGAGCCGCGGCTCGCGAGAAGGTACCGGAGGCGATCATCACCACCAGAAGGATCGAGATCGAAGCAAAGATGGCGCGACCACGTGTCATGAGTGTGCTCTCGTCGGGGGCTGGCTGTCAGGATCGTGATGCCACATTCGAGGTGTTTTCAGAGCTGCAAGAAACGCTCCAGCCACCCCGAAACTCGCGCACCAAGATAACACACCGCCCGAGCGGCCAAGGTGGATCCGCGCAGCGAGATCGTTGCTCCAGCGCCGCGTGACGGGCGTTTCGAAGCCGTCGACGCGCAGCTACGACGATCGGGCTCGCGAGCGGCACCCGCTTGTGATAACTCTTTGCAATGGCAAGACCTGGCCCCGCCCCGCTTCTGCTTTTCGCAGCCCTCCTGGTCACGGCGTGTCGCGGCGACTCGGCCGCCAACCGACCGCGAGCGAACGAAGTGGTGGTCGCGCTGCGCAGCGCACCGATCCATCTCGACCCGCGGATGGCCACCGATCAGTCGTCGAGCGCCGTGCTGCAGCTGGTGGTGAGCGGCCTGGTGACCAAGAGTCCGAACGGTGACTTCATCCCCGACCTGGCCGAGTCCTGGGAGATCCTGGACGGTAACCGACGCTATCGCTTCCACCTGCGCCCGGACGTCAGTTTTCACGACGGTCGCACTCTGTCGTCGAAAGACGTCGTCTGGACCTTCCAGTCGATTCTCGACGAGAGCATCCTCAGTCCCAAGCGCGGCGCCTTGAGCCAGCTCGCGCGGGTCGAGGCGGTCGATGACCTGACGGTAGACTTCGTTCTGAACGAGCCGTACGGCGCGATGCTCGGCAATCTCACGCCCTTCGTCGGCATCATCCCCGACGGCGCGCAGCCCGAGGAGCTCAACCGCGATCCGGTCGGCACCGGTCCCTTTCGCGTCGTCGAGAGACGGCCGGACCAGGTGGTCGTAGAGGCCTTCGAGGGACACTGGAACGGCCGGCCGCGACTCGACCGCGTGATTCTGCGCGACGTGCCGGACTCCACCGTGCGCGCGCTCGAGCTGCAGAAGGGCTCGGTGCACCTGGTGGTCAATGAACTGTCGCCCGACGTGATGGCCGATTTCCGCGCCGACCCTAGATTCAAGGTCGTCCAGGACCCGGGCACGAACTACGCCTACCTCGGCGTGCATATGGAGGACCCGATCCTCTCGAACGAGTCGGTGCGGCGCGCCATCGCCCACGCCCTCAACCGGGAGCAGATCCTGAGCTCGATCTGGCGCGGGTTGGGCGTGGTCAGCGAGTCGATGATGCGCCCCGGTCACTGGGCCTACAACGAGAATCTGACGCCGATCGCCTTCGATCCGGCACTCGCTCGAGCGCTCCTCGACCAGGCCGGCTTTCCCGATCCGGACGGCCCCGAGCCGCGCTTCAAGCTCACCTACAAGACCTCCACCGACGCGACCTACCTGCTTCAGGCACAGATCGTTCAGGCGATGCTCGCCGAGGTCGGCATCGAGCTCGAGATCCGTTCCTACGAGTGGGCGACCTTCTACAACGACATCAAGCAGGGCAACTTCCAGCTCTTCAGCATGGTCTGGACCGGCGCTGTCGACCCCGACATCTACAGCCTGACGCTTCACTCGCAGCGCATTCCGCCCGCGGGCGCCAACCGGGGTCGCTATCGCAACGCCGAGTTCGATCGCCTGATCGACGAGGGCGCCCGCCACGCCCTGCCTGAGGAGCGCCGCCCGTTCTACCTCCGCGCCCAGGAGATCCTGGCCGAAGAGCTGCCTTACATCACCCTGTACATCAAAGCCAACGTGGCGGTCATGCCGGCCGACCTCGAGGGCTACGAAAACTACCCGAGCGGCCAGCTCTTCAGCCTCGCGCGCGCCTGGTGGCGTGACCAGCCGTCGCCCAGCGAGCGGTCCGAGTAGCTCAACCTTCTGGTGACGCGCTAAGCGTACGAAGCGACGGCTTCGTCCTCGTCATCGTAGATGTCGAAGACGGTCACCAGCTGGGTGATCTGCAGGATGTCCTGAACCTTCGGGGGCAGGTTGAGCAGCTTCAGCTTACCGCCGCGGTTGGTGACCGTGGTGTAGCCGGACACCAGCTCGCCGATGCCGGATGAGTCGATGGTGGTCACCAGCTTCAGGTTGATCAACAGATTCTTCGCGCCACTGTCGAGGGCCGCATGGACAGCCTCACGAAGGGCGATGTCGCCGACGCCGATCGTGATCTTGCCCTTGGGCTCGAGAATCGTTACACCGTCTCTGGTCCGACTCGGGATATTCATCTCTCGTTCTCCTCTTTCGGCCCGCGGGCCGTAGGAGTGGACGCGAGACGCTTGCGCAGCGTCACCACGGTCCCCCCCTCGGGTTTGAAACTGTAGTCGATTGCGTCCATGAAGCTATTCATGAAGAGCAGGCCGCGACCGTTCGGACGCAGTAGGTTGTCGGGACGCAAGGGATCCCGGACCTGACTGACGTCGAAGCCGGCTCCCTGATCGGTGACCTCGATCACCACTTCGCCCCCCTCGACGCCGAAGTCGATCTCGACTCTCTTCTCTGGATTCTGCTGATTGCCATGCTTGATCGCGTTTGCCACCGCCTCGCGCACCGCCAGACTGATCGAGTGCGCTGCCGCTTCGTCGAGCTCCAGCTTTCGCAGCGACTCTTCCACCACGATCTGGACGAGCTCGATGTCCTCGAACTGACTGCCGATCACCAAATGAATCTGCGGCTGATCGGCTGCCATTGTTGTCCTTGCTCACGCGAGTCTAGCAGAGAGATCGAGTCAGGCCGCTAGCCTATTGGCGCCCCGCCCAGCTTGCCAGGCTGAAGAAAATCCAACAGTTGTGGGATCACGAAGAGCAATTGTACTGCGTCGAAAACAGCATGTGCGGCGATCGCCGCCCAGATGCTCTGCCGCCATCGCACCAGGAGCGCGAAGATCACCGAGAGGATCGTGATGCCGACCAGCATAAGCGGCTGTTCATAGCTCGCGTGGGCAAGCACGAAGGCACCGGTAGATAGCCAGATGCCGACCCGCGGCTGCAGGAAGCCGCGGAAGAAGAGCTCCTCCACGACCCCCGCCGAGAGGCTGACCGCGAAGCGGACGAGGATCGGCAGACCGGCCACCCAGACCACGACCGATGGCGGACTCTCGGGCAGCGACTGCTCTCCTGCCACCAGGTAGACCAGAGAGCCGACCAGCATCAGAACGACCAGCACCACCAGCCAGGCGCCGACACCGACTGCGGCACCCAGCGCGAGCTCGCGCCCCGCACCGGCGGCGCGCAGACCGAACTGGCGCCGCAGACTCTCGAGCAACGGCGTCCGATCGCCGACGAACCCGAGCGCATACCAGATCAGCAGCGCCAGGACGAAGAACAGGTGCAGCTGAAAGAGCTGGGGCGTCTCGAGATCGACCGGCAGAGTCTGCTCGAGGCCGATCACACCGAGCGGCGCGAAGACGCCGATCCAGAGCACCATCGCGAGCGCCGTCAGCGCGAACACCCGCCGGAGGGCGGGGCCCAATGGCGACTGGTCGGCGGCGACCGAGAAGCCGGGCGGCTGCAGGCCCCGGGTGACGATCGACCGGTCGACCCCCCAGGCCGCGATCACCGCGAGGGCCAAAGGACCGACCGTTCTGAGCGTGCCGAAATCCATGTCGAACGGGATGATATCGTTGCCGGCTCCAGGAGGTAGAGCATTGGACAAGTTTCAAGGAGTTGACTACTTAGATCTCGATCCGCTTCTCACTGATGAGGAGCGTTTGGTTCGCGACACCGTGCGCGGTTTCGTGAACGACAAGATCCTGCCGATCATCGAGGAGTGCCATCGCGAAGGCACCTTCCCGCTGCAGGTCGTCCCCGAGTTGGCCAAGCTCGATCTGTTCGGCGCCAGCATCGACGAGTACGGACTGCCCGGACTCAAAGGCGTGGCCTACGGCCTGATCATGCAGGAGCTCGAACGCGGCGATTCGGGGCTGCGCAGCATGGTGTCGGTTCAGAGCAGTCTGGTCATGTACCCGATCTATGCCTTCGGGTCGCAGGCGCAGAAGGACCGCTGGATTCCGGCGCTCGCATCGGGCGAGGCGATCGGCTGCTTCGGCCTCACCGAGCCGGACTTCGGGTCGAACCCGAGCGGCATGCGAACGACCGCCCGCCGCGAAGGCAACGAGTGGGTCTTGAACGGCGCCAAGCAGTGGATCACCAACGGCTCGCTGGCCGCGGTGGCGGTGGTCTGGGCCCGAACCGAGGATGGCATCCGTGGCTTCCTGGTCGAGAAGGGCACACCCGGCTTCACCTCTTCCGATCAGCACGGCAAGTTCTCGCTGCGCGCCTCGGTCACCTCGGAGCTCGGCTTCCAGGACTGCCGCATTCCGGCCGACAACGTCCTGCCCAAGACCGAGGGCGTGAAGAACGCCCTGATGTGCCTCAATCAGGCGCGCTACGGCATCGCCTGGGGCGCTCTCGGAGCGGCCATGGACTGCTACCACTGCGCGCTCGAGTACTCCAAGGAGCGGATCCAGTTCGGCGGCCAACCGATCGCCAGCCACCAACTCGTTCAGGACAAGCTGGTCTGGATGGTCAGCGAGATCAGCAAGGGGCAGCTGCTCGCACTGCAGCTAGCGCGCCTCAAGGACGAGGGCCGGCTCAAGCACTTCCACGTGTCGATGGGCAAGCGCAACAACGTCTGGGTGGCACGCGAGAGCGCCAAGCTCGCGCGCGACATTCTCGGCGCCAACGGCATCGTCGACGACTTCCCGGTGATCCGCCACATGCTCAACATCGAGTCGGTCTACACGTACGAGGGCACCCACGACATCCACGGGCTGGTCATCGGCGAGCGCGTCACCGGCATCCCGGCCTACAACCCGCCCGCTCTGAAGGCCGCACCACAGCCTGACGCCGTGCCCAACCGGGTGGGCGACTGAAGATGCCGCTCGATCTAGAGTTCGAACAGCACTTCATCCGAGTCACCGAACTGGCCGCGGTCGCGGCCGCCAAGACCATGGGCAACGGCGACCGCGAGCAAGCGGATCACGTCGCCGTCGAGGCGATGCGGACCGAGCTCGACACGGTCGAGATGGCCGGTCGGATCGTCATCGGCGAGGGCGAGCGCGACGAAGCACCGATGCTCTACGTCGGCGAAGAGGTCGGCGCGCTCAAGGGGCGGGACGACGCTCAGGGGGTCGACATCGCGGTCGATCCGCTCGAGGGCACGAACCTGTGCGCAACCGGCGCGCCGGGCGCGATCGCAGTGCTCGCCGCGGCCGAGCGCGGCGGCCTGCTCCACGCGCCCGATATCTACATGGACAAAATCGTCGTCGGGCCGACGGCGCGCAACGCCAACGTTCACCTGGACGCTCCGGTGGCCGAGAACCTGCGCAGTATCGCCAACGCCTACGAGCGTGACGTTGACGAGCTGACCATCGTGGTGCTCGAGCGCGAGCGTCACCGGCAGCTGATCACTGACATCCGCGCGACCGGCGCGCGCATCCGACTGATCGGTGACGGCGACTTGTCGGCCGGCATCGAGGCGGCGATTCGCGGCTCTGGAGTGCACGCCGCCATAGGTATCGGTGGTGCGCCCGAGGGTGTGGTCACCGCCGCCGCCATGCGCTGTCTGGGCGGCGAGATCTACGCCCGGCTCACGCCGCTCAACGATCACCATCGCAAGCGGATCGAAGAGGTCGGCATCGATGAGCCCGACCGGCTCTACACCGCGGCCGATCTCGCTCCCGGCAAGGAGATCCTGTTCTGTGCGACCGGCGTCACAGGCAGCCGGATGCTCGATGGCGTACGCTTCTTCGGCGGGGGTCACCGGACCTCCACCCTCTTCATGTCGCTGACGCAGCAGACGATTCGTTTCGTCGACACCATCCACCGGGAAGACCTCGGTACGCCGGTCCACTTTAGCTAGTGATCAAGCCGGATCGTTGGATCAGCGCCTGGGGGCGTAGCGGTGGCACGACTCCGTTCGCACCCGAACAGGTCAACTCGGCGAGCTACGACGTGCGCGTGAGCGACCACTGGATCTGCCCCACCCGCGATCCGGAGGAGTTCAGCGCTCCGCACATCAAGCTCTTCCCGAACGAGGTTGTGCTCGCCTCGACGATCGAGCGGGTGGTCATCCCCCGCGACGTCGCTTGCGATCTCAAGCTCAAGTCGACGTTGGGACGGCTCTGGGTCAACCACTCGATGGCCGGCTGGTGCGATCCCGGCTTCGAGGGCACGATCACCCTCGAGCTCCAGAACCTGGGCCCCGAGCCGTTCGTCCTCGAAGCGGGCCGGCGCATTGCCCAGCTGATCTTCATCGCCATGGAGTCCGAGCCCGACATCGCCTATGGCGAGCCCGGCTCGAGCTCGCACTATCAGGGCCAGGAAGGGACGACCCGAGCACGGGACTGATCAGGTTGCGGCGATGAGCATTAGCGGCAACCTGCGCACGCTCGACTTCACCGAGCTCCTGCAGTGGCTATCGCAGGGCGCGAAGACCGGTGCGCTGATGGTGGCGCGCGAGGGTGTCGAGAAGTGGGTGTACTTCAAGCAGGGCGCGATCACCTCGACCGCCTCCAACAACCCCAAGGAGTATCTGGGGCATTTCCTGCTCAGCCACGGGCTGATCGACGAGGTAGTGCTGGCCAAGGCGATGGAGATGCAGACCGAGAACCAGATGATGCTGGGAAAGATCCTGGTGACTATCGGGGCGATCGCCGAGGAGGATCTGGACCACATGCTGCGCCTCAAGGCCGAAGAGAGCCTGTACGAGATCTTCCGCTGGACCGAAGGCGAGTTCCGCTTCCACGACGGCAAAGAGCCGCAGTTCGCGATGATCCCGCTGACCATCAACGTCACCCATCTGATGCTCGAGGGCACCCAGAGGCTGGACGAGTGGAAGCGCATGCGCGGCCGGATACCGTCCAACCAGTCGGTGCCGGTGTCGACGAGTGACATGGTGCCCGAAGAGAAGGACGACCGGATCGCCCAGCGCATCCTCGAGCTGGTCGATGACGACCGGACGATCGAGGAGATCGCCCTCCACGCGCACACCAGCGGCTATCAGGTCTGCCGGGCGCTCTTCTACCAGCTCGAGCAGGGCAGGCTGAAGATCGTGCGCCCGCGGACCGTCGAAGCCGCGGCCGCCGGACCGGTCGCGGTCGAGCGCGGCGCGACCGACATCGATTCTCTGGTGGCCGCCGGTCAGGAGCTGATGTCCGAGTCGAGCTACGAGCAAGCGCTGCGTCATCTCCGCGCCGCCCTCAGCCTCGACCCCGATCGCAAGGGCACGCAGACGATTATTCGCGACGCTGAGCAGCAGATCGAGAAGCGTCTGGGGGAGGACGGCGTCCACATGGCCTCGGTTCCCCATCTGGAGCGGTCGTTCGACCAGCTTTCCGGCCTCGACATCACGCCCCAGGAGGGATTCATCCTGACGCGTATCAACGAGGCCTACGACATCCAGACGATCCTGAAGATCAGCCCGATGCCGCCGCTCGACGCGCTGCTGACCTTCTGGCGACTTTCCCAGGCCGGGCACATCCGGCTCGAGAGCAAGTAGCCGCAAACGGCATTCAGAGCCGTGGTCTGGAAACGTGCGGGTCGCTCCGGATCGCGAAGCGTAGGGGCCATCCGGCCGCCTCGCCGGCGTAGTCGACCCCGACTCGTGGACCGGAGACGATCTCCCCCGGCGCCGCCGGATCGCCGCCGGTGACCCGCAGCTCCGCTCGACGTAGCGGCCCGCCGTCGTGTCGGCGCTCGATCCCGAGCGCCTGGCACAGCTTGCCCGGACCGCCCGCCAGGTCACCGGGGCGGGCCTCCCGGCGCAGCGCGCGGCGGCGCGCCATCTCGCTCTCCCCCGCCACCGGCGAACCGGCCCGGATCAGGACCGCGGCGCCCTCGCCTCCGGCCTGCGTCACGGCATTGAAGCAGTTGTACATGCCGTAGATCAGAAACACGTAGGCAACGTCGCCGGGCTTGAACAGGGTCGCGTTGCGACGGGTCACCCGGCCATGCCAGGCGTGGCTCGCGCGATCGCCCTCACCCAGGTAGGCCTCGGTCTCGACGATGCGCACGATCAGGCGCGCGCCGTCGAGCCGGCGCACGATGTAGCGCCCGAGGAGATCCCGCGCAACCTCCACGCAGGAGCGACGATAGAAGGCGACCGGTAGCGGCGAGAAACGCGACACTCGAACCGGTCGGCTAGCCGCCGGTTGCGATCAACTCCTGGGCTTCCACCCAGTCGAACGCTCTCAGAGTCGTCGTGCGCACGTTGCCGCCGGCGCCCAGATGCAGCAGAACCGAAGCCGCAACTTCGTCGTCGGGCGCCTCCATGATGAAGACGCCATCGTGGCTACCGATCGTCCAGAACTGGCTGACGATGCGCGCGCCGTGCTTCTCGGCGAACTCGTTGAAGCTGTCCGCGCGCTGCGGCGAGTCGCGGATGTTGCGGATCCCCTGGTCGGTGTAGTCGAGCAGCACGATGAATGTGGCCATGGCAGTTCCTCAGCGGTTGAACCGCGATCCTAACCGGGCCGGGCCGGCAGCGCGACCCTGACCGGAGCAAAAGCGCAGCGCCCCCAACCCGACACCAACGCCCTTTCGCTTTCAGAAGGGGAGCGAGCCATTCCGGTCAGGGTGTCTCCTGGGCTGATCAGACCGACTCACGAAGGGAGATGGTAACGTCCCGCTGGGGAGGCGAAGGATCTCTGCTGGGTGTGCATCCAATCTTTTCTGGGGGTTGATCGGTGCCTGAAAGAACAGGACGTAAGCGAGTCGGGCTGCGCCAGGTGGCGCTCGGCCTACTCTCGGCGATCACCTTCTTCGGCGGGGCATCCTTGGCCCTCGGCCCGGAGCGGATCGAGCTCCTCCAACCCCACCTCGGCGCACCGGCGATCCTCCGACCCGGCGATGCGCTGCGCATCGAGCTCCTTTCGTCGATCCCGTTCCGGCGACCGGAGCTCACCGTCGAGCTGAGCGGCCCCGCCGGAGACTACCGGCTGGCCGTCAGCGAAACCCGGCGGAGCCCGAGCGGCTCACACGTGAGCATCCTGGCCGCTCTCCCGCCCAAGCTTCCCGACGGCGGTTTCGACCTTCGAGTTGCGACCTCCGCGGACAGCGTGACCCGCCCCAGAGCCGTACAGGTCGTCCAGGAGTTTCCCGAACAGCTCAAACTTCTGCAGCTCGCCGATCTGCCACTGATCGGCGACCAGGGGGCCGGCGACGCGCAGATGCGGGCGATCGTCGACGAGATCAATCTGATAGCGCCGGACCTGGTTCTGATCAGCGGCGACCTGATCTACATCCCTGACGAGCAATGCTACTTGAAGCTGGTGGACTATCTACAGCGGCTGGAGGCGCCGGTCGTCCTGGCGCCGGGTAACCACGACTACCAGAGCTGGGGACTCTACCTTCGCCATTTCGTGCGCTCCCACCACGTGGTCGACTTCGGCGGCGTCTATGTCGTTACGCTGAATACCGGGCACCGGCACGACCAGGTGACCCGCTCGCAGTTTCGATGGCTGCGGCAGGTCATGGCCGATAGACCGGGCGATACCCCGGTGCTTCAGACCCACTATCCGTTGTTCGGCCCGAGCAGCATCAAGAGCCTGGCCATCGACATCGCGCAGGAGATGGTCGAGCACGCCGGACCGGTCGCGCTCTCGGGGCACCTGCACCACGACGCCGTGTTCGACTCCGCGGGCCGTCGCCGCGAGAGCTGGGACTTCCCGGGGCCGAAGTTCTCGGTGACCGGCCCGGCGGGTGCACAGGATCTGCGGGAGGAACCCGGTGGCGAGTTCTCGTATCCGGGCTACCGGTTGGTCACGCTGGCCGCGGGCGAGGTCCTCGGCATGAGCTACGACGCCGATGGCGACGGTGTGCGCGACGCCGCCAGCTCCTACCCCTTCGGCCGGCTGCGGGCGACCAGCCCGGAGCCGGGCACGGTAATGATCTCGAACGAGCTCAACGAACCGATCAGCCGGGCGCGGGTTCGCATCGTGGCTCCCGGCAACGAGCTCGGTCTGCGGCCGGACCGGGGCAAGCTCCTGCGGGTCATCGCCAACCAGAATTCGACCGTCTACTCGATGGAGATCGACCTGCCGGCCAACAGCCTGACCGTGCTCCGACTCGAGGAGCCCGAGACGAGTTGATCCGGTACCTCCTGCTTCTGCAGTTCCCGCTCCTCTACGTCACCTCGCTGATCGCGGGGGTCGGCGCCTATTGGGTGGGCAGGCGGATCGGCCTGCTCTATTTCGCCAATCTGCTGCTTCTCGGAGTGTTGCATCTGCTCCTGCTCCGACGCCGGACACGTCTGTCGTCGCTGAGGATTGCGGTGCCGCTGCTGCTCGCCGGCACGGCCGCGGCGGCCTGGGCCTACCGCCCCCTCCACCTGGGCTCCTGGGAGGTCAGCTCGATCATGCAGATCGTCAAGCTGACCGCGGTCGGGATCGCTTCGCTGATGGCGAGCCATCTGGCGACCGAGCTTCCCCCGGGCGGCAAGTACGCTCTGCCCTCGGCGGTTGCCGTCTCCGGGCTGCTGTGGCTGCCGTCGCTACACTACCCGTTGATGCCGCTCCTGTTCGCTGGACTCATCCAGGCGGTCGCCCTGGGTTTTCTGCCGCTCGAGGGCCACGGGCCGGCCGTGCCGCCGACGCCCTCTCCCGGACGCTTCAACGGCCTGGCCCTCTATGGCGTCTTCCTGGCAGGCCTGACGATCGGCGAAACGGTCATGGACTATCAAGAGAACAGTCGCTGGGCAACGCACCTGGTGATCGCGCTGCTGGCCGCCGCGCTCGCGACCCTGCTCGAGCGGCGGCTGCCCGGGCGCGCTCTGATCGGCAGCGTCGCCGTCGCCGCCGCCACCTTCCTGGCGACGTTGCTGTTCGCCGATTTCGTTCTGCACCCAGCCCATGCGGCGGGCGCGGGTCTGGCCATCGGAGCCGCCGTGGCCTACTTCGACCGCCGGGGCGGAGTCGGCGGGCTGGTCGGGCCCTCGGCGATGTGGGCTTTCGGCCTGGCCTTGAGCTTCGGACTGGCCCGGCACCTCACGATCGGCGCCTGGCGCGTACTGATCGTGGTGCCCTTGCTGGTGCTTCTGACGCGAGCCTTGCGCTCGACCGAGGCCGCCGGCGACAGTTGATCGGACACTGTTCGACCCATGGGATTTCCGTCGATGAAGAGGCTTCTCGCCCTGCCTGCGCTGGTCCGAGCCGGCCTGGTGTTGATCGCCCTCCAGGTCGGGCTCGGCACCCTGTTTCGCGTGGTCTTCTGGCTGCGCTTCCGATCGACCGCCGGTGAGGCCGCCGCCGCAGACTGGGCTCAGGCCTGGTATCTGGGGCTCAAGTTCGACCTCCGGCTCGCCCTCTGGATCTGCCTGCCGTTCCTGGTGTTGAGTCTCGTCCCGTTTCTCCATCCCGCTCGCTCACGGCTCGCGAGTCGTTTCTGGCAGCTCTACTTCGTGGCGACTCAGGGCCTCGTGGTCCTCGTCTACCTGGTCGATCTCGGCAACTACGACTACCTGCAGGTCAGGATGGACGCGGGCATGCTCGATCTCATTTCGTCGCCGGCGATCGCTCTTGGCATGGTCTGGGAGACGTATCCGGTGCCGCTGGTGGTGCTGATCGTGGTGGTCGCTGCGGTTGCCTACTCCCTGCTCATCCGGCGGACCGCCTTTCGGCTCCTCGCCGCGCCGGGTCGTTCCGCCGGGCGCTCAGCGAGGAGGCTCGCCCTGACGACGTTCGCGATTCTCTATGCTCTGGCGATCTACGGCAAATGGTCCTGGTACCCCCTGCGCTGGAGCGATGCCTTCTTCAGCACCGAGCCGTTCGTCGCCGCTCTGGCCCTCAATCCGGTGCTCTACTTCGTCGACACCCTCCCCAACCGCGAGTCGCCAGCGACCGAGACGCTGGATCTGGATCGGTTCCGTGAAGTCGCCGGGCTGCTCGACGTCGAGACGACGGACATGACCCGGCCATCTCTGGAGCGCTCGGTCGCGCCGACGTCGCCGCGGGGCACTACGCCCAACCTGGTTGTCATCCACCTCGAGTCGTTCTCGGCCTACAAGACCGGTGCGTTCGGCAACCCGCTGGGCGCCACCCCTCATTTCGATGCCCTCGCACGCGAGGCCTACCTGTTCACCAACTTCTTCGTCCCCTCCGGGCCGACTGCGCGGGCCATCTTCACGATGACCACCGGCACTCCCGACCTGAATCCGGTCCGATCGGCCTCGCGGAATCCGAAGGCGGTGCGTCAGCACATGGTGCTCAACGCCCTGCGCGAGCACGACAAGTTCTATTTCCTCGGCGGCAGCGCCACCTGGGGAAACATCCGCGGCTTGATCGCGCACAACCTCGATAACCTCGAGATCTACGAGGAGGGCAGCTACGAAGCCTCTCGCGGCGACGTCTGGGGCATCTCCGATCTGCAGCTGTTCGAAGCGGCCCACGAGGTCCTCCGCCAGCAGACGCGCCCGTTCTTCGCATTCATCCAGACCGCCGGCAATCATCGGCCTTACACGATCCCCGACGATCGCCGTGGCTTCGAGCTGGCAGACCTCGACAGCGAGACTCTGAGGGCGAACGGCTTCGAGAGCCTCGAAGCGCTGAATGGGCTGCGCTTCCTCGATCACTCGCTCGGCCGGTTCCTCGAGCTCGCCCGTCAGGAGCCGTACTTCTCGAACACCGTATTCGCCTTCTACGGCGACCACGGCGGCCCGACTCCGCTGCCGACGCCCTGGAACACCCTCGGCCTGACCACCAACCACGTGCCCGGCGTCATCTTCGCGCCCGGGCTGCTGGCCGAGGGCCGCCGGATCGACAGCGTCGGCAGCCTGGTCGACCTGGTGCCGACGAGTCTGAGCCTGATGGGCGTGCCCTACGTCAACACCACTCTCGGCCGGAATCTGCTCGCCGAGCGACCGCTCGAGGAGAACTTCGCGTTGATCTGGGACGGCGTCATCACCGACCGGTTCCTGCTCAAGATCGACCCACAGGGCACGGCCCACCTGTACGAATACCGATCCGAAGAGGCGGCGCTCGACGTAGCCGAGCGCTTCCCCGAGCAACGGGACCGGCTGCGACGGCTCTATGGAGACCTCGAGGCGGTGTCGCGCTACCTCCTCTACAACAATCCTCCCGTGCCCCACGAGCGCGCGGCCGCAGCCGTGCCCGCCAGCCCAGAGTAACTCTCGAGAGAGCCTCCGGTGGGACCAGATGGGATCGGAGATGCCCTCGCGCTCAGGAATCCCTAAGGTTGTCCGCATAGCCTGCCCGCCGACGATCGGGCAGCGCTTGCGTGACACTCGGCTATTCTCCATCTAGGAACGTTCAGCTTCCCATGAAGGTACTCGTAATCGAGGACTCCACGCGGCTCCTGCGATCGCTCGAGCGCGGCTTGAAGAAGATGGGCTTTGCCGTCGATACAGCACAGGACGGAGAGCTGGGGCTGTCCCTCGCCGAGACTTTCGACTACGACGTGATCGTCCTCGACCTGATGCTTCCCAAACTTCCCGGCCTCGAAGTTCTCAGGAGACTGAGAGCTGCCAAGCGCGGGGTGCATGTCCTGATTCTGTCGGCCAAGGATCGGGTCGACGACCGAAAAGAGGGGCTGCAGCTGGGTGCCGACGACTACCTGGTCAAGCCGTTCTCGTTCGATGAGCTCTGCGCCCGCCTGAAGGCGTTGGTGCGCCGGGCCTTCGAGAGCAAGACTCCGGTTCTCGAGGTGGGCTCGATCGAGCTCGACACGGTCCGCCAGCGCGTTTCGCGCGCCGGCGAGGCCATCAACCTGACGCCGAACGAGTACGCGCTGTTCGAATACCTCGTGCTCAGCGGCGGCCGCGTATCCTCGCAATCGCAACTCCAGGAGCATCTCCACCCGAGCGACACCGAGGTCTCGAGCAACGTCATCGAAGTGCTGGTGTCGGGCCTCAGAAAGAAGATCCACACCGAAGGTGAGCCGCCCATCGTCCGCACACGGCGCGGCTTCGGCTACTACGTGGACCCCCAGTGACCTCGATTCGCTTTCGCTTGAACGCGTACCTCGTCGGCGGCATCGGCCTGCTGATCGTCGCCGCCGGCATTACACTCGAGATCAAGATCACCGGCTGGCTGGAGCGGGAGTTCGACCGGGCGCTCGAGGCCAAGGCGCGTGCTCTGGTCACCCTCACCAAAGAGGAGGAGGGGGAGGTCGAGCTCGATTTCGCCGACGAGTTCATGCCGGAGTTCAGCTCCGAAGAAGACTCCCAGTACTTCGAGATCTGGCTGGACGGCGCTCTTCTCGAGAGATCGGACTCGTTCGAGATCGACGGCTCACGGTCCGAGGCGACTCTGCCGAGAGAGCCCGATCTGGCTTCGGTGGCGCGCTTCTCCGACACCCGGCTGCCGGACGGACGCTCGGGTCGTCTGGCCCGCGTCGACTTCGTGCCGCAGATCGTCGACGAAGGTTCTCACCCAGCAGGCGAGCCCACGCGGGACCCGACCGAGGCCCGAGCTACTGCCGGACTTCACAGCGCGACCGTACTGGTGGCTCGTGAGCGTGAGACGCTCGAAGCGGACATCCGCCGCCTGCGGTCATCTCTGGTTCTGTTTCTCGGGCTGCTACTGGGCACCCTTGTCGGGTTGGTGGCGCTCGCCCTGAAGATCGGCCTCCGACCTCTTCACAGCCTCGCGCATCAGGTGCAAGGCCTCGACGCCGGCTCCCTCGACCGGCGCGTGGGCGGCGGGGCGCCGCCCCGAGAGCTGGCGCCCGTGGTCGAGCAGATCAACCAGCTCCTGTCCCGGCTCGAGTCGTCCTTCAACCGCGAGCGCCGGCTCACGAGCGACATCGCCCACGAGCTCAAGACTCCGATCGCAGAGCTGCGCAGCCTCGGGGAGGTGGGCGCCCGCTGGCCTGAAGACCCCGAGATGACACGGAAGTTCTTCGAGGACGCCCGCGGGATCGCGCTGCAGATGGAGCGCATCGTCGTTCATCTGCTCGCTCTGGCGCGCTTCGACGAGGGTCAAGAGGTCATCGAGCTCGTTCAAGTGCCGATCGCCGCCGAGTGTGACGAGGCCTGGCAAAGGTGCACCGCTCAGGCGAAGGAGCGAAGTCTGGGATTCCGCAATCTGGTGCCCGACGACGCGAGTCTCGACACCGACCCAGACAAGCTCCGCATGATCCTGTCGAATCTCCTATCCAACGCGGTCGAGTACAGCCGTCCTGGCACCCTGGTCAGCTGCGAGCTCACCCGGTCCGACAGGGCTACCACGCTCAGTGTCTCCAGCTCCCCGACCGATCTGGATCCGCAGGACCTGAAGGTCATGTTCGATCGCTTCTGGCGCAAAGACGCTGCGCGCAGCGGCGGCCGCAATGTCGGTCTGGGGCTGGCGATCGTCCGAGCGTTCGCAGACCTGCTCGACCTGACGCTAGAGGCCTGCCTGGACGCCGACGGCCTGCTCAGAATCTCCCTATCGCAGGTCACAGCTGTCCCGCGACCCTCTACGAAGAGAGTCGCGCAGAAACAGCCGGCCTGAGTTCTCGAACCGCGGCCTCACTTCTCAGGCTTCCCTAAGGTTCGCTGCATAACGTCGCCGTGAACCGGGGCGCGGTGGGTCACGAAGCCACGGCCTCCACCGAGATGGCCCTCCCGCCCCGAGTTCCCCACAACGCAAGACCGAGCCTTGCTCGACAAGAAAAGGAGTCCCCTATGACGACGAAACCAAGCGTGTCGACCTCGGCCCTCGCCGTAGCCCTATTCGCCGCTGCCCTGGCCGCACCCACCATCGCCGAAGAAAAGAAGTTCGACCTCGGCCTGCGCGGCAACATCGGCCTCGGCAACGGCGTGCCCACCAACGACATCATCGGCTACGGCCTGTTCGGTCACTACCGGTTCAACGAACGCTGGAGCATCGGATTCGCGGTCGACTACTCCCCCGAATTCGACTTCGAGCGAACCCCCGACACTCTGGGGTTCGTCACGGAGATGGCGGTCGACGCCAAAGGTACATCGACCGGGTTTTCGACCTGGATCGAGCGTGTCTATGGACGCTCAGGCGGCAAGAACGAGTGGTTCTGGAACGCTGGCCTGGGGCTCAACTCGGTCGACATGAAGGACATCTCCGGCCCCCTCGTCGGAGGGGGTGACTTCAATATCACCACCGATGCCGGAAGCGAGCTCATGGTCATGGCCGGAGGCGGATACAGGCGTTGGTTCGGCCCGGGCTGGGGGCTCGAAGGCGCACTCAGTCTGGGTCGGCATTCGGCCGATTGGAAGGTCATGGACCGCGTTTCGGGAGCAACCCGCACGATCGACGACTATTCGGTCAACACGATCAGGCTCGGGATCCTGAAGCGGTTCTAGAGCTCAACGCGCTACGACGTTGGCCTCCAACCACTCGTGCATCAGCTCGAGGTACCCGTCGGCGAACGGCGGTCGCCCCTCGCCATGGTGAGCGGACCCCCACATCCGGATACCGTGCCCGGCTTCGGGGAAGAGCTCGATCCGGTAGTTCGGGTTGCCCGCCTTGACGAGCGCGTCGCGCCAGGCCGCGATCGAGGCCTCGGGGGGAGCCAACCGGTCGCGGCCTCCGACCAGGATCAGCACCGGGCAGGTGACAAGCTCGGCCAGCGGAGCGGGGTCCCACCGCGCGACCCAGCTCCAACGCTCGCGTCCTTCTTCGGTCGACGGGAGGATCCGATCGAGCCGCACCTGTGGATACCAGGGTTTCTGCTTCGAGGCTTCGATCGCGGCCGCTGTGGCCTCGCGCCCTTCGCCGGTGCGCATGTAGTCCATGTAGAGATCGACCGTGGCGAGCGCTTCGTTGACCTCGTCCGCTCCGAAGCCCGCCTCCTCGAGGGCGACCCGGTACGCGTACATCTCCGACTCATAAGGCGATACTCCGCCGCCCGAGATGATCACCATGAACGCGAGGTGATGCGTGAGCGCGGTCGCGCGCACCGCCACCCACCCCGCCTGGCTCACTCCCCAGAACCCGACCCGATCGGAATCGATCTCGGGCCGGCCGCGCAGATAGTCGAGCGCGGTGACGGCGTCGCGAGCGAGATCCTCCAGCGACGAGCTGACCCACGAGCCGGTCGATGTGCCGGTGCCGCGCTTGTCGAAGCGCAGGCTGGCCAACCCGATCTCGGCAAAGCTCTCGGCGTAGGGCGCGGCGCCCTCGCGCGTCACCGGCCCCGAGCCGTGCAGGAAGACCACCGCCGGGTGCGGCCCCGGCCCGGGCGGTAGCGTCAGGGTGCCGGCGAGCGTCACCAGTCCGTTCTCGAGCGACACCTCTTCCTCGGCCCAGGCGGCGTCCGACACAAGACTCAGAAGACCCACGAAAGCACAGGCGAACCGATAGCGCAGTCGCATACCCCTAGGACTCCGCGGTCCTGATCGGGTTACAGACTCCAGAATCAGTCGTGACCGAGAGTCGCCGCTAGCCGTGATCGATCAACGCCCGGATGATCCGGTCCTGGGTCCGCCGGGCATCCCAGGCGCTGCTGGCACGGTTCTGGAGGATCGAGAACGCGTACATCTTGCCGGACAGCCCTCGCGCGTACCCCGAGAGCGCGGAGACCGCTCGCAGGGTGCCGGTCTTGGCTCGGACGTTGCCCGCATAGGGCGGCTGAGCCAGGCGCTCGTCCCAGCGTCCGTTGTCGCTGCCACTCGGTGGCAGCGATTCGATGAACTCGGCGCTCAGCGGATGATGGTACATGTGCACCAGCAGCCGGGTGAGCTGGCGCGGCGTGAACAGGTTGTTGCGGCTCATCCCCGAACCGTCCTCCATCCGGTAGCTGGAGGCCGGAATGCCGACGCCCTCCAGGAAGTCAGCCACCACCTCGCGACCGCTCTGCCAGCTCCCGTCGGTGCAGATCTCGGCGCCCAGAAGCTTCAACAGACTCTCGGCGTAGAAGTTCTGACTGCGATGATTGATCACCTCGATGGTCGAGAGCAGGTCGCTGCGGTGCACCGTGAGCGGGCGCCAGCGGCCGGCCGGAAGGTTCCCGACCGGTACGACCTCGCCGTCGAGCGCCACCCCCTCGTCGGCCAGCGCTTTGCGCAGGGCGGCACCGAAGTAGCGCTGCGGATCCGGTACTGTCACCCAGGCCTCGACCGGCTCGGCGTTGCGGTAGACGTCGCCGGAGACCAGAATCTCGTCGCTGTCGGGAGCCCGGAACACATTCACCGCGTGCCGGCGCGCCGAGGAGGTGGTGCCGGCGATGTTGCGGACCGTGAGAATCGACACGTCCGGCACCAGCTCGACCTTGGCCGGCCGGCCCGGCGCCGCCCCCGGAAGCACCCTCACCAGCACGCAG
>JAJCXP010000088.1 GCA_029263375.1 Acidobacteriota bacterium
CTGTCTTCTGCTGCCGCTGCGCATGATCGGACGGCTGCTCGACCGGCTCGGCATCAAGGTGTTCGGCGTGCCGATGGCGATCGAGCCGATGCCCGAGCGGAACCAGGCTCCCCGCTCGGCGAGCCCAGCCGAGCCGCTCGAGAGCCGCCGCTCGCCACGGGTCGTGAGCCGCGCGGCGTCCGCCCAACAACAGGCGTTCGCGGATCTTCACGCCTATGCCCAGCCGCACAGCCTGATCGAGCGCCCGATGCCTTCGCTGGCCGAGCTCGAAGACCAGTACGACTTCCATCAGATGATCGCCGCCCTCGGCGACTATCCCAATCTGATGCGCCACCTCGGGTTGGTGGTCGACCTGGTGGTCACCCTCGACGCCAACCTGCCTGCGGATCAAGCGACCGTCAAGGCTGTCGCCACCCTGCCGCTGACCGCTCCGACCACCGCCGCCAACCCACGCACCCACTACGACCTCGGCGCCGACCGCTTCCTCGCCCGGCCACGTGCCGGGTCTGATCTCCGCAACGGCCTGTTGCGACTCGACGACACTTCGCGGTTTCGCGTCGTCATGACCGACGTCGCCGGCGGTGGGCTCAAGCTCCAGAACACGGCCACCAACATGCGAGGCATGCACACGCTCGCCGCCTGGCCACGGAACGCACCGGAAGACGCCGGCCTGCCCGCCCTGCAGACCGCGGGGATCTCGATCGTCAAGGCCGATCAGAAAGGCGACCTCTACCGGCGTTTCGACCATAGCTACGCACTTAACAGCTTTCTGGCGGCGGCCGAGGCGCGGCCGGCGCCGGCTTACAGGGCGGCCGGGACACCACCCGACCCCTCCGACGAGCTGTTCGCCGACGACCTGGCGCGCGGCTACCGGGTGGACATTCACGACGACAAATCAGGCGCCTGGCACTCCTTGTGCCGACGGGTCGGTGACTTCGAGTTCGCCGACGGCGTCGGTGGTCCGATCTCGTTGACTGGCGAAGAGGACGAAGGCTTCACGCAGCTCTGTTCCACGGAATCGCTGGACGAGAGCGACGACGACCTGCGGGTCCACGAGTCGATCTTCAGCTGGGACGGTTGGAGCCTGGTGGCGCGACGGCCGGGCCTGACCATCCTCGACGACGAGAGCCCCGGCACGGTGACCAACGATCCGTTGACCCAGTTCAAGCTCGAGCCGTCGTTCAGCGCCAGAGCGGGCTCACTCCCCCGACTGCGCTTCGGTTGGAGCTATCGGGTGCGCGCCCGATGGGTCGACCTTGCGGGCAATAGCGTCTTCGAGCCCGACGACGCCGCGTTCGGGGACGTCCAAGCGGAAGCGACCGCAGAGTTCGTTTTCAACCGCTACGAGCCGGTCGCACCGCCACTGCTTGCCCTCAGGACTCTGCCGGTCGAGGCCGAGTCGATGGAGAACGTGGTCGTGCGCAGCTCCATCCACGACGACCCACCAACTGTGCTCGCGCAGGAGAAGGAGCGCCACGTGGTGCCGCCCAAGACCTCGCAGATGATGATCGAGCGACACGGCGTCTTCGACGCCTCGCCGGGCATGCTGCAGGATCAGGCGACCTACGACCTCGCCACTCGTGAAGCGGCCTCTGTGACCGAGAGGATGAACTTCGCGACTGGGACGCTGGAGCTGATCCCGGGCACCAAGAAAGAGGAGCCATCTCCCGGTCGGGTCTTCTGGTTGCAGGAGAATCAAGACTTCGAGGTCGCGTTCCTGCCCGACCCGTTTGCCCGCGGTGTGCTGTTCATGGGCCTGCCGGGGGTCGCTCCCGCCGATGCCGTCATCGACGGCGTCAACCGCATCGCGTTCACCGGCGTCTGGCCGGAGGTCGAGACCTTCCGGCTGCGCCTCCAGGGTCTCAAAGACGGCGCCGGACCGCCCGCCGCTCCGGCATGGGATGCGGCTGACCGCGTGCTGACGGTACAGGCACCGCAAGGCGAGACTCTGGACGTACGTTACAGCTGCTACTTCGAGCAGACCGACCTCGAGATGATGGGGATCTGGGAGTGGATCAAGGATGCAAATCCGGCGGATCTGCCCGCGCTCGAAACGCGGGCCGCCGAGGGGCGCAACTGGATGCATCTGCCGTTCCGGACCATGCGCCTCGTGCATGCGGTCCAGCAGCCGCTGGCGATCCCCGTGATCCCACAGCCCGACGGCCTCGCAGTGGCACCGGACAAGGCGCTCGGCGCGACTTCGGTGATTCTCGACGGGCGCACCGAGATCGACGCCAAGAGCACCGGCAAGATCGATCTGAAAGCGGCCTGGGCGGACCCGTTCGACGACCTCGCAAAGGGCAGCTACGACGCAGCGACCGACATCGTCCGCAAGGAGATGCAGGTCGCGGAAATCATCGCGCACGACTCGAGCACGGATCTGCTGGCAATCGACGACATCACCCACGCGCTCGGTGACACCAAGTACCACCGCGTCACCTACAGCGCTATCGGCTCGACTCGCTACCGCGAGTACTTCCCCGCCGCGACTCCGGCCGACGACCTGATCCGCCCGACGCCGGCCGAGGTCGGGACACCACCGGCCGACGACGCCAAGTTCGAGCTCGACATCCAGAATTCAGCCCGACCCGACGCGATCAAGCCGCTCTACGCACTGCCGATCTTCAGCTGGAGCGAGAGCGAGGCCGCCGGCATCGTCACCCGAGTCCGTCGAGGTGGCGGCATGCGTCTCTACATGGATCGACCCTGGTTTTCGTCCGGGAACGGCGAGCTGGTGGGCGCGGTACTGCGCCCGGCCAAGTACGGGCCGCTCGGCGAGGACTGGAAGACCCTCCGGAAGTTCGTCAGCGAATGGGGCATGGATCCGATCTGGCGAGCCGCCAAGACGGCGCCGCTCACCAAGAACGACTTCGCCAACGCAGTCGCGCAGATGGACGGTTTGAGCCTCGCCGAGCTCGAGGGGCTCGACGTCGGCGTGGTCGGGTTCGAGCCCGACTACGACACCGACCGCAATCTCTGGTTCTGCGACATGGCGCTGAAGGCTGAGGAGCACTACTTCCCCTTCGTACGCCTGGCCCTGGTGCGCTTCCACCCGATCTCGGTACCCGACGCGCACCTGTCGCGTGTGGTCTTGTCCGACTACATCCAGCCTCTGCCACACCGGACCGTGACCTACGATCTGAATCGGATCGCCACCGACGGCGTCGTCCCGATCCAGGTGCACGGCCCCGCCTACTTCCACCGCGAGCTCGAGAACTTCGGTTCGCCTCTGATGATCGCGCGCGTCGAGCGACGGCTGTTCGAGACCGGAGACGAGCTTGGCTGGGAGACGGTTGCCACCACAGGGCTGCCGCCGGTCGAGCAGCGGCCGGAAAACACGGTCTGGAGAGGAGACCTGCGGCTCCCGAGCCCGGTGCCCAGCCCGATGCGGATCGTCGTGCTCGAAGCTGAGACCTACGAAACGGATCCTGACGAACGCGACCGTATCCGAGCCCGGCTCGACAGTGAGCTGATGCCCATCGATGGTGCGGCCACCGCTTCGACGGTCGGCCGAGACCAGCAACGGGGATTCAGGATCGCCTTCGCTGATGCGATCGAGATACCTTGATCACCTGACCGGATCGCCTCCATTGACGGCAGGGTGACCACTGCCGGTTCCGCGTCGTCGTGTTTCGACCTCGGTCGGATGGACCGAGCGCTCGGACAGCCGAAGCTGTTGCGCGAGCCGAGATAGACTCCCCCTCTTGACACCACGCCTGGGAGCCGACATGCCGGACCGCAAGTCCATCAAGACGATCTGCGACATCTTTCTCGTCACCGCCACACACGACAAGCCGGATCACCTGCTCCACAAAGTGGACGGCGAATGGGTACCGGTTTCGACCACCGAGCTGGTCGAAGGCGTGCAGCGACTGGCGACGGCCCTCGAGGCGCTGGGGGTCAAGCGGGGCGACCGCGTCGGTCTGATGGCCGACAACGGCGTCCACTGGCCGACGGTCGATTTCGCGAGCCTCTGCCTGGGAGCGGTGGTGGTCCCGATCTACCCCACCCTGACGCCCGATCAGGGCGCCTATGTCGCCAACGACTGCGGCGCCGAGGTGGTGTTCATTGAAAACCGGGAGCGCCTCGACGGCATGCTGGGCGAGCGCTCGGACATGCCGAAGGTGCGCCAGTTCGTACTGATCGGCGACGACCCGCCCGAGGGTGTGCCGACCTATGACGGCCTGCTGGCCGATCACGAGCCGATGTCGCTCGCCGAGCTAGAGCAGCGCGCGCACGAGGCCAAGCCGGAGGACCTCGCCACCTTCATCTACACCAGCGGCACCACCGGCAGCCCCAAGGGAGTGATGCTCAGCCACGGCAACATCGCCTCCAACGTCGCGTCCTCCAGCCAGGCGATCGAGGTCAAGCGGGAGAACGTGGCGCTCTCGTTCCTGCCGCTCTCGCACTCGTTCGAGCGCACCGTCGACTACATCTATTTCATCGCCGGCGCGACCATCGCCTATGCGGAATCGGTCCAGCTGGTCGGACAGAATCTGCTCGAAGTGCGGCCCCACCTGTTCGTGTCGGTGCCGCGGGTCTACGAGAAGGTCATGGCGCGGGTCTACGAGAACGTGTCGAAGACACCGCCGCTGCGCCAGAAGATTTTCAACTGGGCTGTCGAGGTCGGGCGCGAGTCGCTCCCCTACCGGCTACAGGGCAAGACGCCGCCCGGGTGGCTCGGCGTCCAGCTCGGGGTCGCCGACAAGCTGGTGTTCGGCAAGATCCGGGATCGCCTCGGCGGTCGCTTCGACTACGCGACCTCCGGCGGCGCACCGCTGTCGCAGGACGTGGCCGCGTTCTTCTGGGGCGCCGGCATCGAGATCTACGAAGGCTACGGCCTGACCGAGACCTCGCCGGTGCTGACGGTCAATCCACGCAATGCCGCGCGGCTCGGAACGGTCGGCCCGCCGATCGAGGGCGTCGAGCTGCAGATCGCCGGGGACGGCGAGATTCTCGCGCGCGGGCCCAACATCATGCATGGCTACTACAACCTCCCCGAGGCGACCGACGAAGCGATCGACGACGAGGGCTGGTTCCACACCGGCGACATCGGCGAGCTCGACGAGGCCGGCTACCTGCGGATCACGGATCGTAAGAAGGAGCTGATCGTCAACGCCTACGGCAAGAACATCGCGCCCTCGCCGATCGAGAACGCCCTC
>JAJCXP010000089.1 GCA_029263375.1 Acidobacteriota bacterium
CGACGCCTCGCGCCCCTGCCGCACGACCTCCAGCGCAATGAGGAACGCCAGATAGTAGAGCGCGAACAGAATGTCGAGAATCAACGATTCGTCCGTGCCGCCGAAGGTCGCCTGCAGAGGCGCCTTCAAGATCGCGGCGGTCAGCCAGAAGAGGTAGGCGGCGATCAACCACCGGAAGAACACCCTCATGTCCGCTGAGCCGGCGTGGCGCGCGGCGCCCCAGAGCGCCAGCACCACAGTAGTCAGAAAGACCGGTTCGAGCAGGTAGTAGGAGAGTACGTGGACCCATGGCGGCGGTAGAATCGGGCTCAGGTAGGCGGCCGTGAACAGGAGATAGACGCCGGCCGCCAGCGCGGTCCAGCGGTCGAATTCGAAGCGCTCGTTCAACCGCGCCAGAATCGTCGATGAATCGATCACGATGCGACTAGCCCGCGGATCGCTCGCTGAGCCGCGGCCTACGGCAACTGGCTCGGGGCTGCGCGGAAGAGGGCGGCCGCCGCCGTCTCGCGATAGGGATCAGCATCGGCCGGGCTTCCCGCCCATGTTTGTCGCAGCGCGGTCTCCCCGCTGCGCTGTGAAATTGACTACGACACCTCTACCGGAGATCGCGCATCCTTGGTCGCGGCATTGGCCGCCTTGCGCAGGAACCGCCCGTGCCCAGCCGGTACCGGGTAGACGCCCAGGGCGCCCTGCTCCAGCCAGGCGTGCTCACCCTCCACGACGCCGACACCCAACTCGGACTTGCGAGCGTCGTCGTTGTGCCACAGATCGTGGAAGAGCCCCTTCACTGTTCGAGTCGAGGTCCGGCAGAAACTGTCTGCCAGGGCGCGGCCCTTGGCGGCATCGGGATGATTGCGGGCCGCCATCGCCTGAGCGCGCGACACGGACGAAGCCATGGCGAACAGCTCGTTGGCGATATCGACGATCCGGAACAGGAAGCCCTGCTTGCGCTCCAGCTTCGGGCCGTGAGCGATCATGCCGTGGAACACCTGGCGCGCCAGCTTGCGGGTGCTCCGATTCACGAAGCGCAGATGCTGGGCGAGCTCGCCGAACTCGCTGTAGCGCGGCCACCGTCCCCAACCGAGCCAGCGAGTCGGATACCACCCCAGGTAGAACGCGGCGCTCTTCGCCAGGGCCCGCAGCTTCTGTCCGAGGCTCTTGCGTGGATCGATCAGGTCGCCGGCAACCTGGAGGTGCTTGTCGACCGCTTCACGCGCCATGAAGAGATGCATGATCTCGCTCGAGCCTTCGAAGATCTTGTTGATCCGGTAATCACGCATCATGCGCTCGACGCCGATCGGGTCCTCGCCGCGATTGGCCAGGGAGCTCTCCGTCTCGTACCCGCGGCCACCCCGGATCTGCATCGTATTGTCGACGATCTCCCACATCCGGTAGGTCACCCACTCTTTGCAAGCCGCGGCCTCCAGACGGATGTCGAAGCGGTGGCTGTCGGCCATCTCGATCGTCTGCTCGACGATCGCCTCCATGGCGAAGGTGTATGCCGCCATGTCGCCGAGCATGTGCGAGATCGCTTCGTGCTTGCCGACCGGCTTACCCCATTGGACCCGTTCCAAGGACCATTTGCGGCAGATCTCGAGTGCCGCCTTGGCGCCGCCGACCGACATGTTCGGGATCGACAGCCGGCCGTCGTTGAGAGTTGTCAGCGCTATCTTCAGTCCACGCCCCTCTTCGCCGATCAGGTTCTCGGCCGGGACCTTGACGTTGGTGAAGCTGATGATGCCGTTGGCCAGAGCCCTGAGACCCATGAAGTGACAACGCTTCTCGACCTCGACACCGGCCCACGCGGTTTCGACCACGAAGGCGCTGATCTTGCCCTGATCGTCGCGCGCCATGACCACGAGCAGGTCGGCGATCGTGCCGTTTGTGCACCAGAGCTTGGTGCCGTTGAGCAGGTAGTCCCCCTCGGGGGTCTTGAGCGCGGTGGTCGCAAGGCGCGCCGGGTCCGAGCCGACGTCGTGCTCGGTGAGCGCGAAGGCCGAGATCTCACCCTTCGCACAACGCGGTAGGTACTTCTCCTTGAGGACATCCGATCCGAACAGTTTGAGCGGCTGCGGAACGCCGATCGACTGGTGCGCGGAGAGCAGCGCACCGATGTTGCCGTCGACGCTGCCGACCAGGTGCATGACCTTCTGGTACTGGCGGATGCTGAAGCCGAGCCCGCCGTAACTCTTCGGGATCTTCATGCCGAAGGCGCCGAGCTTCTTCAGGCTATCGACCACGTCTGGCGGATACTCGCCGGTGACGTCCACCTCGATCGGATCGAGCTGGTTGCGCAGCAGATCGTCCATCGCCTGGTAGAAGGCCTGGAAGTCGGCATCGTCCTCGGGCGACTCCGGATAGGGGTGGATCAGGTCCAGGCGCAGGTTGCCAAGAAACATCTCCCTCATGAAGCTGGGCTGGTCCCAGGTGGTCTGGCGGGAGTCCTCCGCCACCTGGCGGGCCTGCTCCTCGCTGACGTGACGACCTCTGATCTCGCTCATAAAGCCCCCTGATCCTTCTGGTTGATCGTACTCGCTCGCTACCAGACGCTCCGCACTGGATCGCGCTGTTTCGGGCCGGCCTTGCCAGGCCTATTGACCGACGGGTCAATTATCGCAGATCCGCAGGAACCGTCAAGCAAATTCTACTCCCTCGCCCCGTCTGTGACTCGCCATCGCCACCCCCGCGATGACCAGGCCCGACCCGGCGAAGGTCCGGACCGACCACGGCTCGTCGAACAGGAGGATTCCGATCGCCAGGGCGACCAACGGCAGCACGTAGGTCATCAACGAGACCCGGGTCGCGGGTAGACGAGCCAGAACCCAATAGTAGAGCGTGAAGGTGACCACCGAACCGAAGACCACGAGATAGAGTAGCGCGCCCACGGACCGGGTATTCAGATCCACCGCACGACCACGCTCCAAAAGGAGCGCCAGGCCACCCATGATCGCCCCGGTCGCCAGCATCGGCACGGTAGCGAGTTGAATCGGGTGAACATCGCTGCCCCACTTCTTGACCGCGACGTGGCTGACCGCGCCCGCCACCGGCGCCGCCAGGAGCACGATCGCGGCAAAGGCCGCGCCCGGCCCGGCCAGACGCGACAGATCCTCCGAGTAGATCACCGCCACCCCGATCACTCCCACAATCAGTCCGACGACCGACCGAGCTCCGAGCCGCTCGTCCTCGAGCCACACGTGCGCGATGATCGCGACGAAGATCGGAAAGGTCGAGAACAGCACCGCGGTCAGGCCCGACGGCACCGTCTGCTGCACCCAGTAGACGACCCCGTAGGAGATCACGAAGCCGAACAGCGTCTCGATTGTCCACAACCGAACGATTCGCGGGCCGCGCGGCACCGGGACCCTCAGCGCCCGACCGACGCCGAGCAGCAGCAGGCCGGCGATGGCAAACCGGATGGCGACCCCGGTGTAGGGCGGAATCCCCTCCAGGCTGATCCGTATCGCCGCCCAGGTCGAGCCCCAGATCAGTGTCAATACACCCAGAGCGCCGTAGCTGGCGACCGGCGCGCGCATATCCTACGGATAGATCTTGTTGAGCATGCGGGGATAGGGAATCGTCTCCCGCAGGTGCTTGAGCCCGGTCACCCAGGCCACGAAGCGCTCGAGCCCCATGCCGAAGCCGCTGTGCGGGAAGGTCCCGAACTTGCGCACGTCCAGATACCAGTCGAACGCCTCGAGCGGCAGGTCGTGGGCGCGAATACGCTCGAGCAGCAGGTCGTGATCGTGGATCCGCTGGCTGCCACCGATGATCTCGCCGTAGCCCTCAGGCGCCAGCACGTCGACACCCAGCACCTGGTCGGGGTTGTCGGGATCGGGCTCCATGTAGAACGCCTTGATCGCTGCCGGAAAGTGCGTCAGCAGCACCGGCTTGCCGAACCTGCTCGCCAGAGCGGTCTCCTCCTCGGCGCCCAGGTCGTCACCCCAGCTGACGTCGAGGCCGTCGGCCTTCAGGGCGTCGATCGCGTCGCTGTAGGTGATACGCGGGAACGGAGCGGTGATCGACTCGAGAACGGAGCGATCGCGCTCGAGCGTCGCGAGCTCGGCCGAGCAGCGATCGAGAACCCGCGCCACCAGCGCGCAGACGAACTCCTCCGCCAGCTCGCACAGGCCGCCGAACTCCAGGAAGGCGACCTCCGGCTCGACCATCCAGAACTCCATGAGATGCCGCCGGGTCTTCGATTTCTCCGCCCGGAACGTCGGTCCGAAGCAGTAGACCTTGCCGAGCGCCGCGGCCGCCGGCTCGAGGTAGAGCTGGCCGGACTGGCTCAGGTACGCCTGCTCGCCGAAGTAGTCGGTCTCGAACAGTGTGGACGTGCCCTCGCACGCCGCCGGGGTCAGAATCGGCGAGTCGATCAGGGTGAATCCGCGCTCGTAGAAGAAGTCGCGGATCCCCTGGCTGACTTCGCTGCGCACCCTGAGCGCCGCGCGCTGCCGGCTCGAGCGGAGCCACAGGTGGCGCTTCTCCATCAGGAACGAGACGCCGTGCTCCTTGGGCGAGATCGGGAACTCCGGGCTGATGGCCAGGATCTCGATCTTGCCGAGATGAACCTCTACGCCGGAGGGCGCCCGCTTGTCCTCCTGAACGACGCCCGAGACCCGCAGGGTCGACTCCTGAGTCAATTCCTCGATCGCCTGCCAGGAGACCTCGTCGAGGTCCGCGCGGCTGGCGACGCCCTGAACATCGCCACTGCCGTCACGGATCTGCAGGAACCCGATCTTGCCGCTGGAGCGCTTCTTGACCAGCCAACCCTCGAGGGTGACCGTTTCACCAATGTGTTTTGACAGCTCGCTGATGTAGGCACGCATTCTTTACTCCGGCGGGAAGGATACTCAGTGTGCGTCGCGGACTCAATCCGGGGCGCTGTCCGCCGCGCCCTCGACCGCGGCGAGAGCGCCGGTCGCGGCCCGCTGCTCAGCGAGCTTCTTCGACGAGCCCTCGGCGGAGGCCCGGCAACGCCCTTCGATCCAGCACTCGACGGTGAACCGCTTGCGGTGGTCGGGCCCCTGCTGGCCGACGTGTCGGTACTCCGGTAGCTGCCAGCCACGCGCCTGTGCGAGCTCCTGGAGCCGGGTCTTCGTGTCCGCCACGCCGAGCTCGGCGCGCCGCGCCAACGCCTCTTCGAACAAGGGTACCAGGGCGTCTCGACACGCTCCGAGGCCGCGATCGAGGAACATCGCGCCGGTTACAGATTCGAGCGCGTCGGCCAGCAGTGAGGGTTTCGTGCGCCCGCCGGAGCGTTCCTCGCCGACCCCGAGCCTGAGCACGTGCCCCAGACCGATCTCGGCGGCGTGCCGGGCGAGCACCTGCCGACTCACCAGGTAGGCCTTGATCTCCGACAGCCCGCCCTCGGGCAGCTCGGGGTGGCTGCGAAAGAGCCACTCGCTGACCACCAGGCCGACCACGGCGTCGCCAAGAAACTCGAGCCGCTCGTAGTCGGTCTCGAGACCGTTCTCATTCGCGAACGAACGATGGGTGAGGGCGCTGCCGAGTAGCGCCCGCCGGCGGAACTTGCTGCCCAGTAGCTCTTCGAATCTCTGCGAAGGATTGTTTCCCATTATCGCCTCCCGAACCGCTCTTCAAGATCGCGGTCGCTCATGCGCAGCACGATCGGCCGCCCGTGCGGGCAGGCGTACGGTTGCTCCGCCGAGAATAGCTCTCCGATCAGCGCTTCAATCGCCTCCGGCGGCATCGGCTCGTGCATCTTGACCGCCGCCCGGCAGGCCATGCTCGCCGCCAGGTCGTCCAGCAGGCGAGCCTTGAGCGCCGGCGCATCGTCGGCCGCGACCTCGCCGCCATCAGTCGCCAAGCGCGACAGCAGCTTCTCCGAGGCCTCGGCGCCCAGCTCCGCCGGCACCGCAGATACCGCGACCGAGCTCCCCGACAGCGCGGCGAGCGAGAATCCGCACTCCTCAAGCGCGCCCGCAAGCTCGCCCAGACGCATCGCTTCCGACCCCGAGAGCTCGAGCAGGAGCGGCTCGAGCAGGTTCTGACTGGGGACGGCCTGGCGTTGCAGGGCTTTCTGCAGCCGCTCGTACAGGATCCGCTCATGGGCGACGTGCTGGTCGATCAGGTAGAGGCCGTCGGGCCCTTCGAGCAGAATCAGCGTGCCCTTGTACTGGCCCAGGAGGCGGAACGGCCGCTCGCGACCTGAACGGCCCGAGAGCGGGATCGGGGCGCGCTCGAGCGGCGTCAAAACCGCCTCCGCCAGCCGCTCTCCGCCGGGCTCGGCGACGCCTAGCGCCTCCTGCCGACCGGTCGACACAGGCCAATGCGACGGCGTCGGGCCCCGCCCGCCGAGCCCTCCCCACGCCAGCGCCCCGCTCGGCGCGCCGGCGGCCATCTCCGGCACAATCGACACGTCGCCCAAGGCGGCTCGGGCGCCGTCGCGCAGGGCCAGGAACAGCCGGTGCAGAAACCGCGTGTCCCGGAACCGGATCTCGGACTTCTGAGGGTGGACGTTCACGTCGACCTCCTCGGCCGGCAGATCCAGGAAGAGAAACAGGGCCGGGAACTCGTCGCTCCGCCACTCCTCGCGCACCGCGCGATAGAAGTTCGCGAGGATCGCGCGGTCTCGCAGGAGCCGCCGATTGACGAACACGAAGTAGCGGCGTCCGCGGGTGGTCGTCGGGTCGCCCATCAGACCCCAGATCGATTCATCGCGGCCGAATCGGGCCGAGAAGGGCTCCAGTCTCTCTGCCAGGTTGGCGCCGAAGAGCTGGCCGATGCGGCGCCGGGCGCCGTCGGAGCCCTCCCCCGCCGGCGGCGCCTCGAGCAGCTCCCGTCCCTCGTGGGTCAACGAGAACTGAACGTCGGGGCATGCGAGCGCGTAACCCTGCACGATCTCGAGCGCCCGCCGGAGCTCGGTCTGGGGCGACTTGAGAAACTTGCGTCGAGCCGGGACGTTGAAGAACAGAGACGCCACCTCGACCGTGGTGCCGCGCGGCCGGGAGACTGGCTCAGCCACCCGGATTCGCCCACCCTCGACCGAGACCCGGTGGCCGTCGCCCGGCTCCTCGGCGGTCAACAGCTCGACCCGCGAAACCGCCGCGATCGAGGCCAGGGCCTCGCCGCGAAATCCCAGCGTGGCGACACGCTCGAGATCGTCCATCGACTCGATCTTGCTCGTCGCATGCTGATCGAAGGCCAGCAGCGCGTCATCCTCGTCCATGCCACAGCCATCGTCGGCGACTCGAATGCGCCCTTTGCCGCCCCGTTCGAGCTCCACGGAGATGCTGCCCGCGCCCGCGTCGAGGGCGTTCTCGATCAGCTCCTTGACCACCGAGGCGGGGCGTTCCACGACCTCCCCGGCGGCGATCTGACTGACAAGGCGGTCGGGCAGCAGCCGAATGCGCGGCATCGTGGCGAGCCTATCCTGATTCAATGGAGCACCTCCCGCTCCCTCGATCCCTCTCCCACCTCGCGGTGGAAAAGGGACGCCACCGCCCTAGGCGTCCGTGAGCGGCAGGTAGGCGCGCTCGACGTAGTCGCGCAGCATCCGGTCCGAGGAGAATCGCGGCCCTACCGAGGCGATCGAGCGCTTCATCATCGCCAGCCAGCCGAGTGGCAGATCGGCGTCGTCACGGTCGTAGAACATCGGCACGACCTCGTCTTCGAGCATCTGGTAGAGCTGAGTCGCGTCTATCTGGTCGCGATCCCGCTCCTCCGCCGCTGCCGCGGCTTCGATCGTCCAGCCGTTGTCGCCGGTGAAGCCCTCGGGCCACCAGCCGTCCGCGATGCTCAGATTCAAAACCCCGTTCATCGCTGCTTTCTGACCGCTGGTGCCGCTCGCCTCCATCGGCCGCACAGGGTTGTTCAGCCAGACGTCGACGCCCTGGACCAGCATGCGCCCCACGCGCATATCGTAGTCCTCGAGGAAGATCACCCGACCCCACAGATCGCGCTCCTGACTCAGGTTGAAGATGTGCCGGATGAGTTCCTGGCCCGGGCGGTCGGCGGGATGCGCCTTGCCGGCCATGATGATCTGGATCGGGCTCGAGGCCTGCGAGATCAGCTGCCGTAGCCGGTGCAGGTCGTGGAAGATGAGGCCGGCGCGCTTATAGGTGGCAAACCGCCGCGCGAAACCTATCGTCAGGGCTCGTGGATCGAGCAGGTCGTCGACGCGGCGCAGTTCCGAGGGCGAGCGCCCGTTGCGGGCCATCTGCTCGCGGATCCGCGAGCGCACGAAGCGCACGAGGCGCTCTTTCTGGGCCTGATGCGCGCCCCAGAGGTCGCGGTCGGCAACCTGCTCGACCGCCTCCCACGAGCGCTCCGCCTCCCACCAGCCGTCGCCGGCCTGCTCCGAGAGCAGTGTGGTGAGCTCGACCCCGAGCCAGGTCGGCACATGCACGCCGTTGGTGATGCCGACGATCCGGCGCTCGGCGCCGTCCTCGGTCATCAGATGCCGCCACATACCGTCGACGACCTCCGCGTTGAGTTGACTCACTCCGTTGGCGAAGACACTCGTCCGCAGTCCCAGAGCCGTCAGGTTGAACGGCTGGCGTAGCTCGCCGTGGTCGCCGTGACCCAGCGCGAGGAGCTTCTCCACCGGCACCGCGAGCTGCTCCGCCCACGGCGTGAGATAGCGCAGCGCCAGATCGACCTCGAAGGTCTCGTTGCCAGCCGGTACCGGTGTGTGGGTGGTGAAGGCGGTGGCCCGCGTGACCGACTCGAGCGCACGGTCGAAATCCGGCTCGCCCGCCACCAGGGCCGCGCGTAGACGCTCGACCTGTAGCAGCGCACTGTGCCCCTCGTTGATGTGCCAGCCCGCCGGCTCCACCCCCAGGGCCCGCAGGACCGTGCCGCCACCGGCGCCCAGCACCATCTCCTGCGCCAGCCGCATCTCCCGGCCCCGGACGTAGAGCACGCTGGTGATCGCCCGGTCGGCGAGATCGTTTTCCCGGACGTCGGTGTCAAGCAGCAGCAGGGGCACCCGGCCGACCTGCGCCAGCAATACCCGCGCTGCGACCTCACGCCCCGGGAACGGCACGCGTACGATCAGCTCGGAGCCGTCGGAAGACTGAACCGGCTTGAGCGGTAGGCGGCCGAAGTCGTACTGCGGATAGTGATGCTGCTGGAAACCGTCATCGTCCAATGTCTGTCGGAAGTATCCGTACCGATAGAGCAGGCCCACCGCGACCAGCGGCACGCCCAGGTCGCTGGCGCTCTTGCAGTGATCACCGCTGAGCACTCCGAGCCCGCCGGAGTACATCGCCAGCGATTGATGAACGCCGAACTCCATCGAAAAATAGGCGAACGGACCCCGGTCGTAGTCCGGGTATCGCTGGTCGAACCAGGTTCCCTGGTTGCGCCCGAGATAGCGGTCGAACTTGCGCACCAGGGCGGTGTAGCTCGCCATGAAGCTCTCGCTGTGAATCAGCACGTCCCATCGCGCGTGCTTGGCACTGAGCAGCAGCTCCACCGGGTTGCGATAGCGACCCCACACCTCCTGATCGATGGTCGAGAACAGCCGTCGGGCCTCCCCGGTCCACGACCACCACAGGTTGTAGGCGATCTCGCCCAGGCGCGCGACCTCGGCCGGGAGCTCGAAATCCACGACTTGGCGCGCGGGAATCTGAATGAATGGAGTCTGGGGTGTCAAGGAACCTCCGAAGCGGTGAGTTGTACCACATTCCGCCGCGGCGAGTCGGTACACTCGACGCGTGGCGACGGATCGGCGCAGCGGCATCCTTCTCCACCCGACGTCGCTGCCCGGGTC
>JAJCXP010000090.1 GCA_029263375.1 Acidobacteriota bacterium
TCCACCCGCTTTCAGCTGTCCTTCGGCTGGTTCCTGCGATCAGTGCGAGCAGCTGCTCGATCTGTGTTTCGACGATGCCGACCCTCTGGAAGACGTGCGAGGGGGTCTTGAAACCGGGCTCGAAAGGTTGGATCGGCGGCCCCGCGTCGGTCCGCAACGAGTGGAGATAGGCGAGGTTGGCGACTAGCAGCGTTGCCATGTCGAGCACCAGACTGGGGTCGATCTCGACGTCGCTAGCCGGCTCGACCGTCGCCCCGGCGGCGCCGAGACCGCTCGAGATCTCGCGCGCCCGGTCCAGACAGCCGTTTAGTCGCTGGAAGACGTGCTCGGGCCGACGGTGGCGCTCGAACGGCGGTGGCTCGGGGATCGCGTGAGCACCCGGAAAGGTGGTCAGGATCCGAGAGCTGTAGCTCACGGCGAGGGTAACCTCGCGAAAAACGTCCGACGGACCTGCCGGCCGGCGAAGTAACTGGTCGAGACGCCGGTTCGCGTTCAGGATCCAGGTCGCGACATCGGAAAGATCCCGGATCGGAACTTCGTCTTGATCGACCTCGACGCTGGGTGGAGCCAGCGTCTTGCGCGCGCAGTCGAGGCGGTCGTCCACGAGCGCCAGCGCCGCTGCGGAGTCGGCCGCTTCGATCCGCTCGACCGGCGGCAGGACCGGTCGCGGCGGGCTCTCTCGAGTGCGGTCGAAACACAGCCGGTAGGCTCGATCGTAGAGGCTGTAGGCCAGGAAGAGAACCTCCCGGGGCGTCGCACCGGCGAGGATGATGTGACCGCCGGCCGGCTCGGATGCGCCCATCTCGAGACGCAGGATCTCGAGATTGCGCTCAATGCGATCGATGTGGGCGCGGATGCCTTCGAGCGGCGCCGGCTCGTCGGCGCCGAGCTCGGCGGGCAGCGCCACGGCCAGGCAGAGGAGAACCCAGCCGGCTACGTGCCTTGGGCTGCGAAGGATGTGAAGGAGAGTCAGTGATCTCAAAATGGCCGGCCCTTCGGAGGGGGTTGCGAGCGGCCATTAGTAAACCAGAGAACTAAAGAATATTCGGTTAAATGTTTAACACTCGAAGTCGCTGTCGGGAGGGGTCTCGATCAATCGATTACGCAGTGCGTAGGCCACCACCTGAGCTCGATTGTTCAGATGCAGTTTGTCCAGAATGTTGCGTACGTGAAACTTGACCGTGTTCTCGCTGACTTCGAGCGCCTGCGCGAGCTTCCGATTCGAGGTCACGCCCTGGACCATCAGCTCCAGGACGTCGGTCTCACGCTGGGTCAGGGCATCAGGGTCGTCCTGGGTGCTGCTCGCCCGCCGGCGCGGCCGCGCGAACTCCTCGAGCACCTTCCGGGCCAGGGCAGGGGTCAGGGCTGGCTCGCCTCTGCCGACCCCCTCGAGCAGATTGAAGAAGTCCGAGGACTCGAGGTCCTTCACCAGGTAGCCGCGGGCGCCGGACTTGATCGCCTCGAACAGCGAAGCGTCGTCGTCGGAAGCGGTGAGCACCACCACCCGGACGTCGGGGAGCTCGGCGGTGAGCTGTTTGGTGGCTTCGAGGCCGTCGACTTCGGGCATCGAGAGATCCATCAGGACGACGTCCGGCTTGAGCTTCCAGGCCAGGTCGACGGCCTCACGGCCATTGGCGGCCTCGCCCACGACGTCGAAGTCGCGCGCGGCCAAAAGACTCTTGAGCGCGTCTCGGAAGAGCGCGTGGTCGTCAGCGATCAGTATTCGCACTGTCGGTACCTCCAGTCATGCCCGGCCTGAGAGAGCTCGACGGCAGGACGACCCGGACGCTCGTCCCGCGCCCGGGCGCCGTCTCCAGCTCGAACATGCCGCCGATCTCCTCGGCGCGCTCGCGCATGACGCTCAGGCCGAACCCGTCCTCGCCCTCTGACGGCTCGACCGGGGAGAAGCCGCGGCCGTTGTCGACGACTCGGATTTCGACCGATTCGTCGGTGCGATGCAGCCGGATGCTCACCCGCGTGGCATGCGCGTGTTTGCGCACGTTGGTGAGCGCCTCCTGAATGATCCGCACGATCTGGAGCTGCACCTCGGAGCGCAGTTGCAGGTCGCCTTCGATCTCCACCTCGGCGGTGGTCGAGCCGCGCTGCTGCCAGTGCTCGGCGTAGTCGCGAACCGATTCTGCGAGCGTTCGCTCGGCGGTCGGCTGCAGCCGCAGAGCCAGGATTCCTTCCCGGACCTGTGTGTAGACCTCACGCGCGGCCGCCGCCAGCTGGTCGAGCTGTTCCCCCGCCTGCTCTTGCTTGCCACGGTCGAGGAGCTCGCGCGCCGCCTGCGCCTTGGTGTTGACATATGCCAGCACCTGGGCCACTCCGTCGTGGATCTCGCGGCTGATCTGGAGCCGCTCCTCGGCGATCGCCAGCGATTCGGAGCGTTCGTGTAGGTAGGCGGTGTCGATCGCCGTCGCCACTCCGCGGGCGAAGCGCTGCAGCGTGAGCTCGTCGTGCTCGGTGAAGCTCTGGCCGCGCTTCTCGGCCAGATAGAGGTTGCCGCGGTGCGGGCTGCGGCAGATGATCGGTACCGCCAGCAGCGTCGTCATCGGTGGGTGGTTTCTCGGAAATCCCGCGGAACGGGAGTCGCTCTTCAGGTCGTCCAGCCGCAGCACCTCGCCCGCGACCAGCGGCACCGCCAGCAGACCGATCCCCCTCGGCAGTGGCCCGATCCGTTTCTGCTGCTCGGCGTCGATGCCGCAGGTCACGAACTGTTCGATCCCCCCGCGATCGTCGATCACCGACAGCGCGCCGTAGCGAGCATCCAGCAGTTGTGTCGCGCTGTCGACGACGTTCTGGAGAACGGCGGCGAGACTCAGCTCTCCCTGCAGGCCGAGGCTCGCGTCGAGCAGTGCGCGGAGCTCGGCGTTCTCGCGCTGGATCCCCTCGAGACGGTCTGAGGTCGGGGTCTCTGGCGGTTCTTCGGGCATGGGTCGGGCAACGGTCGGGCCGTTCATTCTATGGGTCGCCACCCTTCGAGACGATCGCTGGCAAGCTAATCCTGTGCCCGGTCCAGCGGCCACACCCCAGGGGGTGGGCCCGGTGCTACACTCCGCGCGCCGGAGTCCCGAGTCTGAGACCCCGTTCATGCCTCGCCGCACCGACATCCAAAGCATTCTGATCGTTGGCTCCGGGCCGATTGTCATCGGCCAGGCGTGCGAGTTCGACTATTCCGGCACGCAGGCGTGTCGCGCGCTGCGTCGCGAGGGCTACCGGGTGATCCTGGTGAACTCGAATCCGGCGACCATCATGACCGACCCGGAGCTGGCCGACGCGACCTACGTCGAGCCGCTGGTCCCCGAGGCGATCGAGAAGATCCTCGAGCGCGAGCGCCCGGACGCGATCCTGCCGACCGTGGGCGGCCAGACCGGCATCAACCTGACGCTGGAGCTGGACGAGCGTGGGGTGCTCGACCGGCTCGGGGTCGAGCTGCTCGGCGCCGGCGTCGACGCCCTGCGCCTCGGCGAGGATCGGGAGCTGTTCAAGCGGGCGATGGAGGAGATCGGGCTCCAGGTGCCGCTGAGCGGTTACGCTGGTGAGGTCGCTCAGGCGCGCGAGATCGCCGCGCGTATCGGCTACCCGCTGATCATGCGGCCCAGCTTCACGCTCGGTGGCGAGGGCGGCGGCACGGTTTACAACCGCGACGAACTCGACGAGATGGTCGAGACCGCCCTCGACGCCAGCCCGAACCGCCGGGTCCTGATCGAGCAGTCGGTGCTCGGCTGGAAAGAGTTCGAGCTCGAGGTGATGCGCGATCAGGCCGACAACGCGATCGTCGTCTGCTCGGTCGAGAACTTCGACGCCATGGGCGTCCACACCGGCGATTCGATCACCGTCGCGCCGCAACAGACGCTGTCGGATCGCGAGTACCAGGCGATGCGCAACGAGGCGTTCATGGTGATCCGCCGGGTTGGGGTGGCCACCGGGGGATCGAACATCCAGTTCGCGGTCGACCCCGCGACCGGCGACCGAGTGGTCATCGAGATGAACCCCCGGGTGTCGCGGAGCTCGGCGCTGGCCTCGAAGGCGACCGGCTTTCCGATTGCCAAGATCGCCGCCCTGCTGGCGGTCGGCTACACCCTCGACGAGATCCCCAACGACATCACCGGCATGACCTACGCCGCCTTTGAGCCGACCCTCGACTACACGGTGGTCAAGATCCCGCGCTGGGCGTTCGAGAAGTTCCCGCGCACCGCCTCGACTCTCGGTACGTCGATGAAGTCGGTGGGCGAGGTGATGGCGATCGGGACCACCTTCCGACAGGCGCTGTCGAAGGGCCTGGCCTCGCTCGAGCTGGACGGCGATCTGGACGCCCGCGAGCGGCGGATGTCCGATCCGGTGCGTCTGAGGCGCCGGTTGACGACGCCGAACTGGGAGCGGCTGTTCGCGGTTTTCGCTGCCCTGCGCCAGGGTTGGACCGTAGCGGAGGTGAATCGCTTGTCGGGGATCGATCCCTGGTTCCTGCGCGAGATGCTCTCACTGGTCGAGATCGAGGCGGAGCTCGCCTGCTGGAATCTCGACTCGGTGTCCGCTGAGCTGATGCGCGAGGCGCGCGAGTCGGGGCTCTCGGAAGGGCGGCTGGCGTCGTTGCTCGACGCCGATCCGGTCGCCGTCCGAGCTCACCTGCGAGCGATCGGCGTCGAGCGGGTCTACAAGCGGGTCGACACCTGCGCCGCGGAGTTCCCGGCCCAGACGCCGTATCTCTACTCGACCTTCGGCGCGGAGGACGAGAGCGGCGCTGAAGAAGCGACCGCGGCGGGTGCCCGCAAGGTGGTGATCCTCGGCTCCGGGCCCAACCGCATCGGTCAGGGGATCGAGTTCGACTACTGCTGCGTCCACGCCGCGTTCGCTCTGGGCGCCGACGGCTTCGAGACCATCATGATCAACTGCAACCCCGAGACGGTGTCGACCGACTACGACACCTCCGACCGGCTCTACTTCGAGCCCCTGACGCTGGAGTACGTCCTCGACATCTGCGAGCGCGAGCGCCCCGAGGGCGTGATCGTCCAGCTTGGCGGGCAGACGCCGCTCAAGCTGGCCCGCGGTCTCGAGGCCGCGGGCGTGCCGATCTGGGGCACGTCTCCGGACGCGATCGACCTGGCAGAAGATCGCCGGCGTTTCGGCGCGCTGCTCGCGGAGGAGGGCATCCGGCAGCCGGAGAACGGTACCGCGACGTCGATCGAGGAGGGCGTCGAGGTGGCGCGCGGAATCGGCTTCCCGGTCCTGGTGCGGCCGAGCTACGTGCTGGGTGGGCGTGCGATGGCGGTCTGCTACGACGAGGCGACCATCGCCCGCTACCTGCGCGACGCGGCAGAGGCCTCTCCGCGCCATCCGATCCTACTCGACCGCTTCCTCGACGACGCCATCGAGATCGATCTCGACCTACTGTGCGACGGCGAGCGCTCGGTGGTCGCCGGCATCCTGCAGCACATCGAGGAAGCCGGCATCCACTCCGGCGATTCCGCCGCCGTCCTGCCGCCCCAGAGCGTCGCCGAGCGTCATCTCACGGAGATGCGCGACATTGCCCGCCGCCTGGCGGTGCGGCTTGGCGTCGTCGGCCTGATGAACGTCCAGTTCGCCGTGCACCAGGACGAGGTCTACGTCATCGAGGTCAATCCGCGCGCGTCGCGAACCGTGCCGTTCATCGCCAAGGCGGTGGGCGTGCCGTTGGTGGCGATCGCGGCGCGGCTGATGGGTGGCAAGACGCTCGAAGAGCTGGGATTCACCAGCGAACCGCCGGTACCGGCGATCTTCGTCAAGGCGCCGGTGTTTCCGTTCCGCCGCTTCTCCGGGGTCGATCCGGTGCTCGGGCCGGAGATGAAGTCGACCGGCGAGGTGATGGGCTCGTCGCCGCGCTTCGGCGAGGCGTTCGCGAAAGCGTGGTTGGGAGCGGGCCACCGCCTGCCGCTCGCCGGCACCGCCTTCGTGTCGGTCAATGATCGCGACAAGGCCGGCGTGGCGCCGATCGCCCGGCGGCTGCGAGAGCTCGGATTCGAGGTCGTCGCCACCGCCGGCACCGCCGCCTTCCTGCGCGGCGAGGGGCTCGAAATCGAGCGGGTGCTGAAGGTTCACGAGGGGCGGCCGAGCGTGGTCGACCGCCTGATCAGCCGCGAGATCGATCTGGTGATCAACACGCCGCTCGGTCGCGAGTCGCACGAGGACGACGAAGTGATCCGCCAGACCGCCCTCAAGTACGACATTCCGTGCATAACCACGCTCGCCGGGGCCAATGCCGCGGTCGACGGGATCGCGTCCCTCCAGAGCCGGGAGATGAGCGTGATGTCGTTGCAGGAGATGCATCGGGCTGAACGGGATGCGCCGGCTGACAGAGTCGGTGCCGGTTCCTGAAGTCCGAGGCCGTGCGCGCCGCACTACATGCTTTACAGCTCTTTCGAAGCTCTGCAGATCCCCGCCTTCGTCCATACTGCGGCTGAGGCATCGACGCCGAAACGCGGTCACGCATGCGTGGCGGCGTCGACGAACATACGCGCGTGCTCGAGCTCGGATCGTGCGCCGGTCGGCCCCGAGCAGACCTCGAGGAGACGGCGATAGAGCTCGGTCGCGCGCGCCGTATCCCCCATGAGCTCCGCGGCGCGGCCTGCCCCGAAGAGACTGTTGAAGCGGTTCGGCGAGCGTTCGAGCGCCGCTTCGTAGGCGGCGATCGCCTCGGCGTTGCGGCCTGCCGCCAGCAGCATGTCGCCGTAAAGCTCACGGGCGGGCAGCACCTCACCGGGTGTCACCGGATTCTTTTCGGTGAGGCCCTCCATCTCGGCCGCCTCGCGCGCCAGTTCGAGCCCCTCTTCGATACGGCCCGCTTGGTAGGCGACCCACGACTGTGCGGCCACCCTCTGGATGGCGACCTGTATGCCCCAGTCGTAGGCGATGTCCAAGGCCCGGGCAGCTGCCTCCAGCCGCTCCAACTCGGAGATCGCGCGGCCGGCATCCGCGGTCGCTCCGGTGTGCGCCGCACCGAGTGCTCGCGCGAAGTAGGGGATCGCTTCGAGGTAGGGATAGCGGTCCCAGTCGAACTCGGCCGGCGAGCGCGGCGCGACGCCTACGGCCCGCTGCCAGTCGTGGCGCTCGAGCGCCAGACGGGAGGGGATGGCGGCGAAGGTGTAGGCGGAGGCCGAGTGATTCTGGAAAGGCGGCGAGAGTTCTTGGAGCTTGGTCGCGACCGCGTTCGCCGCGTCGTCGTTGGCCTGTTGGAGGTAAGCGTAGGCCAGGTAGTCGAGGGCGTGCAGGTGGTGCAGGGAGACCTCGCCCTCGGCGGTGCGCTGCTCGGCCGCGGCGGCCGCCCGCGTGTTGAACGCGATCGATTCCGGCCACAGCCCAAGGCGGGTGAAGATGTGGCTGGTCATGTGGAGAGCATGAGTGTTCTCGGGTGCGAGGTCGCCGTAGCGCCGGGCGATGTCGAGAGCCTGCTCGGCCAGCGGCGGATAGTCGTAGGCGTGAATCGTGTAGTGATGCGCTCCCGGGTGCCCGGGTAGGCGCGCGAGAACGCCCTCGAGGATCTCGCCTGCCTTCGCCTGCCGCTGGTAGCTCTTGTCCTCGATTGTGGCCTGGCCCACCGCCGTCATGACCAGCGCATGGAAGACGGCCGCCTCGACGTCGTCAGGATGGCCGGCGTGGACAGCGGCCCAGCCGTCGAGGTAGCTCGTCAGCCGCTCGCGCTCGCTCCGATTCTCGCCGTCGTAGTAGGCGGCCAGGGCAGCGACATAGGCGGCCTCGAGCTCGTCCTTGTGCCCGGCGGCGTCTGCCTTCCGCAACAGCTCTTCGCCGGCGGCGCGCAGCTCGGGCGAGACCGAGTCGGGCCAGACCGGATGGACGTAGGTCAGCGCGACGCCCCAGTAACCGAGCGCGCACTCCGGATCGGCCTCGAGCGCGGCTCGGAAGTACGGCTCAGCCTCGACGTAGTTCATGTGGTGGACGAGCGCCAGACCGCGCTCGAGCTCGGTATGGGCGTCGGGAATGCAGGAGGACGAGAGACTGAGCGTGCCCAGGGCATCGCCATCGGCCGAAACGACCTGGGTGCCCGCGATGGAAGTGGGCTCGGTCGTATGCTCGGCCGGAGTGCAACCAGTGACGACCAGTAACACGAGGCAAGCGGCCAGCCAGAGTCGTCTTGAGCAGCTGTTTTCGGGAGAGTTTGGAGCGCAATCGGTGCTTCGGATCATCTCGACCTCCTGGGTTGGATCTCGTCGTCCTATCGACGCGCGGGATCATAATCGAATCGATTGGCCAGGGTTGCGCCGCTCCGGAAAGCCGCAGACAATGAGAGCGGGAGGGCAGTCTCGAAACATGTCCGAAACTCGTATCGAAAAAGACAGCCTCGGCGACGTCGAGGTCCCAGCGGGCGCCTACTACGGCGCTCAGACCGAGCGCGCTCGGCAGAACTTCCCGGTCAGCGGCCTCACCTTCCCGCGCCGGTTCATCGCCGCGCTCGGCATGATCAAGGGCGAGGCCGCGGCGGTCAACGCCGCCGAGGGCCGGCTCGACTCCAAGCTCGCCGACGCGATTCAAAAGGCCGCGACCGAGGTCGCGGACGGCAAGCACGACCGACATTTCCCGCTCGACATCTTCCAGACCGGCTCGGGCACCTCGACCAACATGAACGCCAACGAGGTGATCTCCAACCGGGCGATCGAGATCCTCGGTGGCGAGATGGGGAGCAAGTCGCCCGTGCATCCGAACGACCACGTCAACTACGGTCAGTCGTCGAACGACGTCATCCCGACCGCCCTGCACGTGTCCGG
>JAJCXP010000091.1 GCA_029263375.1 Acidobacteriota bacterium
CCTACGAGGAGACGCTGCGCATACCTCTCCTCCTGCGCCTCCCCGGTAGGGCTCACGCGGGCACCAGCATCGACCGCGAAGTGTCGGGTGTCGATTTCTTTCCCACCGTCGCCGAGCTCCTGAAGCTTCCAAGCCCGGCCAACCTGACCGGGCACAGCCTGGTTCCGCTGCTACGCGATCCCGAGGCCGATCTGGGTCGCCGGTGGCTCTTTGGCGAGTGGGGTGGCTCGAACCGGTACGTGCGGGCGGTCTGGAACCACGACTACCGGCTCCTTCGGCACCAGCGACGCGGCAGCTGGGAGTACGAGCTGTTCGATCGGCAGAACGACCCCGACGAGACGACGTCCCTGGCAGACGCTCGGCCGGAGATCGTCGAGCGCATGGCCGCGCTCCTCGAGCGGCGCTACGCGGGATTGGACGTCCCCGGCGGAATCGATGAGGCGCCGGAGCTCGACAAAGAGGTGGAGGAGAGGCTGCGGGCGCTGGGCTACCTCTGAGCCGGCATGAAGGTACCGATGTCGTTCTTCACGACGTCGCGGGTCGTCACGTGATGCGGCAGAGTCGCTTCCTGGCCAGCACGCGCCGCTTCCGCGGCAGGCTGGTGCGCGCCTGGCGCCGGTTGCGGCCCGTGCCGGTTCCGACGCCTCTGCCGGCGAGTGTGGAGCCGGCCCAGCCGCCTTTGGCGGAGACGGGTTTCGAGGCCGTTTCCGAGCCGGCCGTCTCGATCGTGATCCCGGTCCACGGACGCTTCGAGCACACGTGGCGCTGCCTCGAGTCGCTGCGTCTGGCGTCCGTTGCCGCCGGGTTCGAGGTCGTTGTCGTCGATGACGCCTCGCCGGACGAAACCCGCCGGCGTCTGCAGGCGTTGCCCAATCTGCGCCTGGTGACTCAGGAGGAGAACCGGGGCTTCGTCCACTCCTGCAATCGAGGCGCCGCCGAGGCGCGCGGCAGCTACCTGGTTTTTCTCAACAACGACACGGTGGTCACCGACGGCTGGCTCGATGAGTTGGTAGAGACATTCGATCGGTTCCCCGATGTGGGCGTCGCCGGCGCCAAACTGCTCTACCCGAGCGGACGCCTACAGGAGGCGGGAGGCGTCGTCTGGCGCGACGGCTCGGCGCACAACTACGGTCGCTCCGGCCACCCCGACGCCCCGCCTCACGACTATCCGCGGCGCGTGGATTACGCTTCGGGCGCCTGCATTATGGTGCCGCGGCAGCTCTTCCTCGACCTCGGCGGCTTCGACGAGCTCTTTGCACCGGCCTACTACGAGGACGTTGACCTCGCATTTCAGGTGCGCCACAGGGGCCTGCACGTCTACTATCAGCCGCGCGCGCGGGTCTACCACCTGGAAGGCGCCACGTCGGGCACCCGGACGTCGCATGGCGTCAAGCGCTTCCAGACGGTCAACCGGGTCAAGTTCGAGCGCAAGTGGCGGCATGCCCTCCAGCGGCATCCGCAGCGTGGGGCGGACGTCCATTCCGAAAAGGACAGGCTCCATACCCAGCGGGTGCTGATCGTCGATCACCGGACGCCAACGCCGGACCAGGACGCCGGCTCGGCTCGGATCCTGGGGGTCGTTGATCTGCTTGTGGAGCTGGGCTGCAAGGTGACTTTCCTGCCGGTGGACCTGACGGCGGTGGAGCCCTATGCCGAACAGGCGCGCCGGCGGGGCGTGGAACTGCTCGCCGCGCCATTCGTGCGCTCTGCTCGGGGTCACCTCAAGCACCGGGGCGACGACTATGACCTGGTGATCCTGAGCCGATTCGCGGTCGCCGAGCGCTACGCGCCGCTGGTCAAGCGCTACTGTCCCCGGGCTCGGCTGATTCTCGACACCGTTGACCTGCACCATCTGCGGGAGCGTCGGGCGGCAGAGCTCGCTCAGGACGCGACCGGGCTGGAGCGCGCCGCGGCCACTGAGCGGCGCGAGCTCGCGGTGGCGCATCTATGCGACGTCACCTGGGTGGCGAGCGACGCCGAGCAGGAGCTGCTGCGAAAGGCGTTGCCGACATCGGAGGTGCGGGTAGTGCCGACGATCTACCCCGACCACCCAGGCGGCCCTGCGTACGAGGACCGCCGCGATCTTCTCTTCGTGGGTGGCTTCGAGCATGCTCCGAACGTCGACGGCGTCCTCTGGTTCGCGCGCGAGATCCTGCCCTTGGTGCGCCGGTCGCTGCCGGACGTGCGCCTGCGGGTTGTCGGCAGCCGGGCTCCGAACGAGATTCGCGCGCTCGGGTCGCCGGCGATCGAGATCGAGGGGCACGTGCCGGACCTCGGGCCGCTGCTCGACGGATGCCGGCTCTCGGTGGCGCCGCTGCGCTACGGCGCTGGCATCAAGGGCAAGGTGCATCAGAGTCTCGCCTCCGGCCTTCCCTGTGTTGCGACCAGCATCGCGGTCGAGGGGCTCGGCGTCGAGTCGGGGCGGGAGCTCATGGTCGCCGACGAGGCCGCTGACTTCGCCGCCGCGGTCGTCTCCGTATACGGTGACGCCGGTCTCTGGGCGCGGCTCGCTGGGAATGGCCGGGTCCATGCGCGCGCTCACCTCTCCAGCGCTCGTGTGCTGGGGGTGCTCGAGGAGATGCTTGCGGGCGCCGGGCTTCGGACCGGCTAGCCCGAATGCGGGACTCGTATGGCCTCGAACAGGAGGGTACCGGCACCGAGTATGCCGTGCCACGGCGAGTAAAGCTCGTGGAGGACCGTGCGGAAGCCGATCTCGTCGAGCCGGCAGAGCATCTCGAGCGAGAAGACCGTGAAGACGAGCACCCCCTCGGGGCGCAACGGGTCGCCGTGGTACTCGGGCTCGCGCAGGTGCACGATCTGCCCGTCCTCGCCGAGCTCGGCGAAGCGGATGTCGCGAAAACCACCGTAGGCGAAGGGAACCGTGAAGATGTGACGACCGCCGGGCTTCAACACGCGCCGAACCTCTTCGTGGGCCTTGTAGGGATGGGGAATGTGCTCGAAGACGTCGCTCGAGAGCACCAGGTCGAAGCTCGCGTCCGGCAGGCTCAGGCGCTCGAGATCCTCGTGCCGGACGCCGTCGACCCCGCTGCCGGAGTCGTGCTCTGGCCCGAAGTACTCGCTGCAGTAGTAGCCCGCGCAGCCTCGGAGCTGCTCGTGTATCGCTCCCTGGGCCTCGGTGTTGTAGATCCGAGGGCAGCCACTCCGGGGGACGGACGCCAGATCGTGGACTCTCCGATCCAGAACCAGGGAAAGGTAGTGGCAGAGCCGAGCTGCAAGCTGTCGCTGCCGGTTCGACGAGCCGCAGCGGCTGCAGTGAACCGACTCCCGCAAGTTCTCGCTGCCGATCTTGAACCGCGAGTAGCGGCCACAGACGTTGCACCGCCCGGGGAGACGCTTGAACTTGCACGCCAGCCGCTCGACCAGGCTGCGATGCCGAACCGGGATGGGGTAGACCTGCTGATTGCGGCGGCGTGCCACTCTCTCGTCCTGGACCGGTAGCCGCCTAGATAGCCGCCAGGCGCTCGCTGAGAGCGGCGTCGATCACCGCGCGATGCTCTGAGATCCAGTCGAGCATCCGCTCGACACCCTCTTCGACTCCGACCCGCGGCCGCCAGGCGAGGCCCGAATCCGCGAGCCAGCCGAGGTCCGCCACGAAGTAGGGCTGGTCGCCGGGCCTGGTCTCTGCGTGGGTCAGGTTGAACTCCTTGCCGGAGTGAGCGCTGATCAGCTCGAGCCCCCGGCGCAGATCGATCGAGTTGTCGGGGCCGCCGCCAACCGGATAGACGCCGGTCAGACCCGCCTCCCAGGCTTCGAGGTAGAGATCGATCAGGTCCTCCACGTAGAGCAGGTCCCTGACCTGGCGGCCGTCGCCGTAGATGGTGATCGGCAAGCCGTGCAGGTTGGCGATGGCGAACCACGCCATCCAGCCCTGGTCCTCGACTCCGAACTGATGATGCCCGTAGATGCACGACTGCCGGAACGAGCAGGTGCGGAGGCCGATCTCCGGCCGACCATACTCGGTGAAATACATCTCGGCCGCCGCCTTGCTGACTCCGTAGGGCGTGTACGGATCGAGAGGCTTCTCCATGCCCACCGGCTGGTGGACCTCCAGGTGCCCGAAGACCTTGTTGGTCGACGCGTAGAGCGCGTACGCCGAGGGGGTGTGTCGCTTGATCGACTCGATCACGTTGAAGGAGGCGACAGCGTTGTACCGGAAGTCGCGCTCGCGATCGGTGTAGCTGGTGGTGACGGCGACCTGCGCGGCGAGGTGGAAGACCGCGTCGACCGGGCCGAGACTCTCGAAGAGCGCCAGCGTCTTCTCGGTGTCGGACAGGTCCACCCGCTCGAGGCGCATGCCCGCGGCCTCGAGCTCGGCGGCGTTGAAGCTCGAGCCGGCGCGCGACAGATTGTCGATGCCCACGACCTCGTGGCCGTTGCTGAGCAGACGGCGAGCCAGACATGATCCGATGAACCCGCAGGCACCGGTGACTACCACTTTCATCATTTATCTAAACCTAGTGTAGAAGCTACCGCATTCAGGTAAGCGTGTGCATGAATTCCTCGACGTCCCGGGTGAGCGCCTCCGTCGCGTAGCGTTCGCGCGCGAACCGATAGCCGACTTCCGAGGCCGTGCGCCACGCCTGGTCGTCGGTGGCGAGCGTCAGGACTCCCTTGGCGATGTCGCTCGCGGTCTCGCTGAGCCAGAGCCCGGTCTCCTCGGCGCTGCCGATGCCCTCGGCAGCGAGCGCTGTGCCGACGCACGGAAGCCCCGCGGCGATGCTCTGGATGACCTTCCCCTTGATTCCCGCGCCATAGCGTAGTGGCGCGATCGAGAGCCGCATGCTGAGGAAGAAGCTGTCGGGGTTCTCGATCTGACCCATGAAGAGGATGTTCGGCGAGCCGAGCTTCAGGAGGTCGCGCGGCACGTCCCCGCCGAGAATGTAGAAGACCAGGCTCGGATCGACCTCGAGCACTTCCGGTGCGATCTCCTCGGCCAGGAAGCGGACCGCGTCGACGTTGGGCCGGTGGCGAAAGCCGCCGATGAACATGATCCCCTGCCGGTCGCCCAGCTCAGGCGACGGATAGTCGTAGGAGAGCAGCGGCATCGAGGCGACCTTGTCGCCAAGGCCTCGCGCGGCCAGGAGCTCGCGTTCGAAGCTGCTGACGATAATGCTCTTGTCGCACGCCTTGATGTACTCGAGCTCGGTCTCCTCCTTGAGGTTGACCGTCTCCTCGCTCCCCTCGAGGAGACCCAACTCGAGTTCTCGCCGTTCACGCACGAAGGTCAGATCGATGGTCTGGTAGATCAGCTTGGCCGATGGGTTCGCCCGCCGCACCTCGTCGAAGACCTCGGAGATGCAGTGCAGCCGGGCGATGAAGATGTAGTCCCAGGCGTCGGGGCGCTCCCGGAACAGATCCGCGAGGCTCTCGTAGTAGGGACGATAGAGGCACTCCACGCCCTCCCTTTGCAAGAGTGGCGTGTAACGGCTGTCGCGGACGAAGTTCTCGGAGGGTACGAAAGTGACCTTCATTCGCAATCGGGTCAATGCGCGAATCAGGTTGACCGACATGGCCGAGCCCGCGTCGCGGTCGGGCGTCAGTGTGGTCGGCTCGATGAAAAGCACGTGCGCCGAAGCACCTTCGCAATCGACTTTGTAGACCGGTGTGGTCTCGGGCTCCTGGCGGGTGAGCACCTCGGCCCATCTCTGCTTGAATCGCTCGCGGTTCACCAGCTGGTACTTCTTGGCGCCGCTGGCGAGATCGGTGCCGCCGGTCCGGCCTTCGAAATGGATCAGCTGCGAGTCGGGTTGGTAGATGACACGCCTGCCGGCGGCGCGCACCCGGTAGGCGTAGTCGATGTCTTCGTAGTACCCCGGCTTGAACTCGAGGTCGAAACCGCTGAGCTCGTCGAATAGCTTGCGGGGCGTCATCACGCTACATCCGGAGCCGTAATGGGTGTCGCGGAGATAGTTGTATTCGGGCCGGGCGGCATCGCTGTCGCGACCGATGTTCCATGCCGAGCCGTCATCCCAGACGACGCACCCGGCTTCCTGAAGGCTGCCGTCCGGGTAGAGCAACTTCGAGCTTACGAAGCCGGCGGTGGGGAAGCGGTGGAACACGTCGACGAGCTCGTCCAGCCAGTCATCGAGCACCGCGGTGTCGTTGTTCAAGAAGACGACGTACTCCCCTCGAGCAGCGGCAGCGCCGTTGTTGCACGAGACGACGAAGCCCGAGTTCTCTTCGTTGTCGACGACGTTCAGGCCGGGGATCAGCTGCAGGACCTCTCGCGTCTCGTCGCTCGAACAGTCGTTCACGACGATCACCTCGAATGGAACCTCGGTGCGGAACTGTGCCAGCGACCAGAGGCAGTGCACCGTGTGATGGAGTTGGTTGAACACCGGGATCACCACCGACACGGTGGGTCTTTCGCTGACCACCTTAGCGAAACCGTTCAGGAGGTGGTTGACCTTGGCGTTGCGGTCGACGGCGTCCGCGTCGGCGAGTAGGGCCCAGGAGATCGTCGGTCGGCCCTCGGCGGGCTTACCCGCCACCGACACTCGAGGCGACCTCGCCGCTTCCCTTTGTGCCAACCAGGTCCCGAACTCCGCGAAGTGCGCGAGCGGGGTGGTAGTCGATCCGATGATCTCCGGATGTCGCTTGAGGTAGCCGGGGACATCGAAGTCGGGGTTCGGGCGCAGCGGCTCGTCAGCGCCGTATCTCAAGTAGTGAACGAGCGGATTGAGATTGTGCTCGGCGACGTCGGGATACTCCGCCCGATAGAACTCCGGGTCGAACAATGGATGGGGCCAACGAGCCTCTACGCCGCCCACTCGGAGGTAGTGAGCGAGGGGGTTCTCGCTGGCCGCGGCGACATCGGGATACGACTCCAGGTAGAAGCGGGTGTCGAAGAGAGGGTGCGGCAACCGGCCCTCGGCGGCTCCGCATCGGATGTAGTGCGCGAGAGGATCCTGCCCGGCCTCGGCCACGTCGTGATAGGTGCGCAGGTAGTAGGCCGTATCGAACAGCGGATTCGGTCGCGCGCCGTCGAGCGAGCCGCTCGACAGGAAGTGGCGCAGGAGGTTGACGCCACGCGGGTCGAGGCCGCCGAGTTGCTCGGAATAGAAATCCACGTCGAAGAGACCCGAGCCGGCGATCAGCGAGTAGATGCGCCGGCTGTCGAGGTCGAAGCCGACGATCTTCAAGCCATTCTTGATCAGGGCTCTCAGCTTCCTGGTCCGACCGCCGGCCAACCTGAATGGGTTTCTCCGGGTGGAGTGGAGGGCGATGGCCAATCTGGTACTCTCTCGCAACCACTTGTCACGAGCTACGCGTGTGGAGCGGAGGTCGCGGCGCAGCTGGAGGGCCTCGCTGCGTGCCTCTTCCAGCCGACCCTCGACCTCGGAGATCCGACCGCTGAGGTGCGTGGTCACCTCCTCCCGCAGGTCCTCGGCCTGCCGGCGCTGCGCCTTGCTCAGCGCCGACACCGCTTCCCGCAGGGACTCTGCCCCCACGGACTTCTCGGCTGCCTCGCGAGCCGCGACCGATACTTCGTCGAGTAGCGGCAGGTACAGCCTGGTGGCGGTTCTAAACTGCCGTCGGATCTCGTCCAGGCCTCGACAGGCCTCGGCGTCGTGCGGGTCTGCCTCGAGCCGGAGGAGGAGCCGGTACGATTCCCTGACCCAGTCGGGTATCTCGTCGCTCTGGAGCGCCTCGGTGGTGGCCCAGTGGTGCCGGTGCGCCGGGGACAGGAACTCGTCGATGGCGTCCGCGGCCTCGGGTCGGGGTGCGCCCCAGGGCAGATCAAGATCCCCGAAGACCCTGCGCACCTGGTCGCGCCAGCCAGCGAGCAGCGCGTCGAACCGAACCAGGCTGCGGCGAATCGAGCGGGTACCCGCCTCCGCCTCGAGCATGTAGTGGAGCCAGAGAAACGAGCTGTGAGCTTGGCTGAAGCCGTTCCGCTTGGCCAGCGAGGCGGCGACGTCGAGCGGGTTGCGAAGGACCAGAACGGCGAGCCCCTCGGTTCTGATCTCCTCCAAGATCTCGAGCCAGATTCGCACGAAGAGGCTCATCCGAGGGTCCTTCAGAACGAAGAGCTCGCCGGGGTCGAACTGGGATTCGACGAAGGCGCGCAGCTCACGCTTGAGCCCGGCCGCGGTATCACTGCTGTACCACCAATCTGGAATCGAGTGGAAGCTGCTCCAGGAGGCGCCGGCGGAGCCGAGAACCTGTTCGTGCTTCTCCATCAGGCTCTGCGACTCCCAGAACCCCTGGACGTTGTCGGGGCCCGCGGACATCAGGTCGGCGGGTAAGGTGGCCCCAAGATGGTTGAGGGTTCGCGTCACCGCGGAGGTGCCACTTCGGTGCATGCCCAGCACCAGGATGGCCTTCCGCCGGAAGCCCTCCTCAGGTTTCTTCTTCGCTGCCTCGTCCGTTCGTCGGTTCAGTGGAAGTACTCCGGTGAGTGGTCGAGCCTAGCGCAATCCGGCCGGTCCCGGAACCTGATCACCGTTCGCGGCAACGGCGTTTGCCCGGCGTCGGATGAGCGGATAGCATCCTCACGGCCGGTTGCGGAGACCTTCTCAACTACTTCATGACACGTTACGAATTCGCTACGAGCCGGCTTTGGTCGGGTCTTGAAGGGATAGGCTGGCGGTGTCGACGGCGCCAGGAGCGACGGGGTGGCTGAGCCGCTCGCGATCTACGATTCGGCGCGCCGGCCACACCCGTTCGTCGAAGAGGCGGTCGAGCTTTGGCGCTTCCGTGACCTGATCGCGCTCTGGACGCGGCGCAACATCATGCTGCGCTACAAACGCTCCGCGCTCGGAATGCTGTGGGCATTGCTCGAGCCGCTGGTCCTGATGACGATCCTGAGCGTGGTTTTCTCCAGTATTTTCCGTTTCGACATCCGCAACTACCCGATCTATCTCCTGCCGGGACTCATGCTGTGGGACTTCTTCCGGCGCTCGAGCCTTCAGATCATCGGCGACACGATGGCCACCCAGAGCCTCGCCGAGCGCATCCACCTGCCCCGCAGCTGCTTCGCGGTGGCGGCAGTCCTCTCCTATCTTTTTCATTGGGTGATCTCGCTGCTGCCGATCTTCGCCATCATGCTCATTCTGGGACACCCTTTCACATGGTCGCTGCTGATCCTGCCGGTGGCGATGGCTCCGGTGGTGCTCTTTGCGCTCGGGGTCGGGCTCGTCGTCGCCACTCTCGGAGCGACCTTCTACGACATCCAGCTGACCTATCAGGTCGGCCTGACTGCCTGGATGTACGCCACGCCGATCATCTACCCACTCGAGATCGTGGCCGAGCGATTCCAGCCCTACTTCCGGTTGAACCCGATGTACCATTTTTGCGAGCTTTTCCGGCGGCCGATCTTCGAGGGCCAGCTCGCCAGCGCGGAGAGTTGGCTGATGGCGGTCCTGTGCGGTGGCGTAATGGCGCTCGGGGGCTGGTGGGCGTTCACCAGGTGGAGGAATGTCTTCGACTATCGCAGCTGACTCCGAGGCCGCTGCGTCGCAGAGCTTCGAAGAGTTCGCCATCCGCCTGCAGCAGGTGGGTGTCTGCTTCGCCCTGCCCGAGGATCGGATCGGGAGCTTCAAGGAGTACGTACTTCGTCGCCTGCGCCGCCGCGTGCAGCGTCGGCAACTGTGGGCCTTGCGATCCTTGGATCTCGACGTCCGGCGCGGCGAGACCATGGGCATGATCGGCCACAACGGGGCCGGCAAAAGCACGCTGCTGAAGGTCATCTGCCGGGTGCTGCGGCCGACCGCCGGCCGGGTGATGGTGCGCGGCGCGGTGGCGCCGCTGCTCGAGCTGGGAGCCGGGTTTCATCCCGATCTGACAGGCCGGGAGAATATCCTGGTCAACGGCGCGATCCTGGGGTACGGCCGCCGGTTCCTGGCCCGGCGGACGTCGGAGATCGTCGCGTTCTCGGAGCTCGATGAGTTCATCGATCTGCCGGTGAGGAACTACTCGAGCGGCATGGTCGCCCGGCTCGGCTTCGCGGTGGCCACGATCCGGCGCCCCGACATCCTGGTGCTCGACGAGATCCTGGCCGTGGGCGATCAGCGCTTTCAGACCAAGTGCTTCGAGCGGCTCCAGGCGTTCCGGGCTCAGGGCACCACGACCCTGGTCGTCTCCCACTCGTTGCCGACGTTGCTGAAACTGTGCGATCGGGTGGCTTGGATCGACCATGGCCGTCTCGAGCGGGTGGGGCCTGCCGCCGAGGTGGTGGCGGCCTACCAGGCTTCGGCCGCGCAGCCGGAAGCGCCGTAAAGTGAGCACGAGGTCGATTCATCTACCGCCGATTCCGACCGGCCGGGTAGAATGCGTGCACCCGGAGGTCGACTCCGGCGGTCGACCGCTGGACCCAGCTCGACCCGAACCAGATCTACGGCGGTCGCCGATGCTCGAACCGAAGACCCTACTCAACTCGATTGCGGCCGCGTCCGACGGCAGCCAGGCCTACTAGGTCGGCTGGGGCGAGAACAACGGAGAGTCACGTGCCAGACCACGCGCGCAAGGGGATCATTCTGTCGGGCGGCTCCGGCAGCCGCTTGTGGCCCCTGACCGCCTCGGTGAGTAAGCAGCTGCTGCCGGTCTACGACAAGCCACTGATCTACTATCCGCTCTCGACGTTGATGCTCTCCGGGATCGGCGAGATCCTGGTGATCTCCTCACCCGACGATCTGCCCGCCTACGAGAAGCTGCTCGGCGACGGCAGCCAGTGGGGGATCTCGCTTCGCTATGCCGTCCAGGAGCACCCGGAGGGCATCGCCCAGGCCTTCCTGATCGCCCGCGACTTCATCGGATCGGCACCGGTCTGCCTGATCCTCGGGGACAACATTTTCTACGCCGGGGGCCTGTCGCAGAAGCTCGCGCTGGTCTCGAGACGTGATGCCGGAGCCACGGTCTTCGGCTACTACGTCCGCGAGCCCGAGCGCTACGGCGTCGTGACTCTGGATGCCGATGGTCGACCGATCGCCCTCGAAGAGAAACCCCGAAATCCCCAGTCTCACTACGCGGTGACCGGCCTCTACTTCTACGACAACGACGTCATCGGAATCGCCGAGGGTCTGCAGCCGTCAAAGCGCGGCGAGTTGGAGATCACCGACGTCAATCGCGTCTACCTCGAGCGGCAGGCTCTGCAGGTGGAGATTCTCGGCCGGGGCACCGCCTGGCTCGATGCCGGCACCCACGACTCGCTCCTCGACGCGGGCGCCTTCGTGCGCGCCATCGAGGAGCGGCAGGGGCTGAAGATCGCCTGCCCGGAAGAGATCGCCTTCCGCAAGGGGCTCATCGACGCCGCGCGGCTCGAGGAGCTTGCCGCCTCGTTCGCCGACACCGGCTACCGTCGGTATCTACTCGAACTGCTGGAAGAGAGCAGGCGATGAAGATCCAGCCGACGAAGATCCCCGAGGTCCTGCAGATCGATCCTCAGCTCTTCAGCGACGAGCGGGGCTCGTTCATGGAGACCTGGCATCAGCGCAAGTTCGCGGACTCTGGTCTCGAGATCGACTTTGTGCAGGACAACCAGTCGACCTCCTCGCGGCATGCCCTGCGAGGCCTCCACTACCAGATCCGCCAACCCCAGGGGAAGCTGGCTCGGGTGGTCGCGGGCGAAGCGTTCGACGTGGCGGTCGACCTGCGACGCGGCTCGGCGACGTTCGGGCAGTGGGCCGGTGTACGGCTCTCTGGCGACAACCGGCGGATGATCTGGATTCCACCCGGCTTCGCCCACGGCTTCTACGTTCTGAGCGACAGCGTCACATTCCTCTACAAGTGCACGGACTTCTACGCTCCTGAGCACGAGCGCACCATCCGCTGGGACGATCCCGATCTCGCCATCGACTGGCCGCTGGTGGATGGCGAGCCCCCTTTCCTGTCGCGCAAGGATCTCGAAGGCACCAGCTTCCGCGACGCGGAACTCTACCCGTGAGGGTGATGATCACCGGCGCCGGCGGTCAGCTCGGACGCGAGCTGCAACGCCGAGCGCCAACCGCTGTCGAGGTCCACGCGCTCGCTCGCCACGAGCTCGAGCTCACCGATCTGGCGGCGGTGGAGCGGGCTGTCGGCGAGCTTCGGCCTGAGCTGATCGTCAACGCGGCCGCCTACACCGCGGTCGATCTCGCCGAAGAGGAACGAGAGCGGGCCTTTGCGGTCAACGCCGAGGCGGTCCGTGGACTGGCCGCCGCGGCGGTAGCGGCGGCGAGCCGGCTCATTCACGTCTCCACCGACTTCGTCTTCGCCGGCGACCGATCGCGCGCCTACGGCGTCGAGGACGAAGCCGAGCCGCTCTCGGTCTACGGCCTCAGCAAGCGCCGCGGGGAGGTGCTGGCGCTCGAGGGCACGCGTGGCGAGGCTCTGGTGATCCGCAGTTCGTGGCTCTACTCCCGGTACGGGCGGAACTTCGTCAAGACGATGCTGCGACTGATGCGCGAGCGCGGCTCGGTGGACGTCGTCACGGATCAGGTGGGCTCGCCCACCTGGGCCTCTAGCCTGGCCGGGGCGATCTGGCGGGCCGCCGAGCGACCCGAGCTGCGCGGCGTCCTGCACTACGCCGACGCGGGCGTCGCCAGCTGGTACGATTTCGCGGTGGCCATCCACGAGGAAGCGGCTCTTTTGGGCCTGGTGCCCGGCGAAGTCGTCGTGCGGCCGGTCGGCAGCGAGGACTTCCCGACCGCGGCGACGCGGCCGGCGTTCAGCGTCCTCGATTGTCGGGCCTCCAGGCGCGCACTCGACCTCGACCCCGTGCACTGGCGGTCGGCTCTGCGCGCGATGCTGACAGAGCTCAGCGAGCCGCACGACGTGGGCGATGCCGGCTAGGCTGCTGGTCACCGGCGGCGCCGGATTCATCGGCGCCAACTTCGTCCACCACTGGCTCGCCCGGCATCCGGACGATCGCGTGGTGGTCGTGGACGCACTGACCTATGCCGGCAACCTGGGCAGTCTCGAAGGGGTGCGCACCCATCCCGGCTTCCGATTCGTACACGCTGACATTCGCGAACAGCAGACGATCGAGGGGTTGCTTGCGGACGAGCGGCTCGACACCGTCGTTCACTTCGCGGCCGAGTCCCACGTCGACCGCTCGATCGCCGGTCCGGACCCCTTCATCGACGTCAACATCGGCGGCACGCACTCGCTGCTGAAGGCGGTCCGCGCGGTCTGGCTCGAGGGCACGGGCGAGGGTGCGGAGTGTCGGTTCCACCACGTCTCCACCGATGAAGTCTACGGCTCGCTGGGACCCGACGACCCGCCGTTCACCGAGACCACACCGTTCGCGCCCAACTCACCCTACGCCGCGAGCAAGGCGGGCGCCGACCACCTGGTGCGCGCCTACCACCACACCTATGGTCTGCCGACGAGCGTCAGCAACTGCTCGAACAACTACGGGCCCTACCACTTCCCGGAGAAGCTGATCCCGCTCTGTATCGTCAACCTGCTGCTCGGCCGCGAGCTGCCGGTCTACGGCGACGGCCTGCAGGTGCGCGACTGGCTCCACGTCGAAGACCACTGCCGCGGCATCGAGTCGATTCTCGACCGGGGTCGCTCCGGCGCGACCTACAACATCGGCGGCAACTGTGAGCGCAGCAACCTCGAGGTCGTCCAGGCGATCTGTCACCACGTCGACCACCTCTTTGCCGGCCGGGAGTCGCTCGGGCAGCGCTTTCCCGACTGCCCGGCCGCAACCGGCGAGCCCTGCGCCGACCGGATCACGATGGTGCGGGATCGCCCCGGCCACGATCGGCGCTACGCCATCGACGCGGCCCTGATCTCGGCGGAGCTCGGATATGAGCCGGGGGTCGAGTTCGACGCCGGTCTGAGCGCCACTATAGGGTGGTATCTCGAGCACGAGGCCTGGTGGCGCGCCGTCATGGACGACTCCTATCGCAGCTGGATCGACGGCTGGTACGAGAAGTGACGCGCGCGATGGCGCGGACCGCATGAGCGAACTCGCAATTGTCATCCTCAACTGGAACCAGAGCGAAGCGACGCGAGAGACCGTGCAGCGCTGCGCCGCCTTCGGGGCGCTGCGGCCGGTCGTCTGGGTGGTGGACAACGGCTCGGAGGACCTCGGGGCCGATCTCGGTGAGTCGGACTCCGAGCGCGTACGGGTTATTCGAAGCGATCGCAACCTCGGCTTCGGTGGCGGCAACAACCTGGCGCTCAGACGCATCGAGTCGGACTACGTGCTGCTGCTCAACAACGACGCCGGGCTCTCCGAAGCGGATCTGGGGCGGCTGACCGAGGTCATGGACCGCGACGCCCGGGTTGCCGTGGTCGGCCCCGTGGTGGTCGATCGTCAACAGAGGGAGCGGGTGCTCTCCGCCGGTGGCCGCGACATCGCCCGTCATGCCCGCACCCACCTGCTGCCCGAGGATCTGCCCCCGGGCCGGCTCGACAGCGACGAGCCACTCGCGGTCGACTACGTTCCCGGGTCTGTGGCTCTGCTGCGCGCCGAGACCCTACGCCGCGCGGGCCATCTCGAAGAGAGCTACTTCTTCGGCGGCGAGCTGGCCGATCTGTGCGCACGCGCTCGCCAGCTTGGCGGCTCGGTGCAGGTGCTGCCTTCGGCGCGCGCCTGGCACGACACCGACCAGTCCTCCGAGCTGCGCTCGGCGCTCTATCCGTACTACATCCTGCGCAACCGGTTTCTCTTCATCCGCCGGCAGCGCCGCCGGGGTCTGGTGCCGCTGTCCGCGCTCTGGGTCGCCTGGGGGTTGGCGGCGACCGCCAGGGAGTTGGCCCGTGGAGATTGGCGGCGGGCTCGCCTATTGTCGCTGGCGCTCGCCGATGGGCTGGCCGGCCGCTTCGGCGGCCGGAATGAGCGGGTGCTGCGGTGACCCGGGCCGCGCCGAGGGTCACCGTGATCATCCCGGTCTGGAACTCCGGCAAGTGGCTGCCCGGGTGTCTCGAGGCCCTGGCCGGACAGACCTTCCGGGACTTCCGAGTGGTCGCTGTCGACAACGGCTCCACCGACGGGTCGATCGAGGACCTGCGACGCGACTCCCCGGAGGTCTCCCTGGTCAGTCTGCCGGTCAACCGGGGCTTCGCCGTGGCGGCGAACGAGGGCATCCAGCACGACGACTCCGCGTACGTGGCCCTGTTGAACGCCGACACACGGCCGCGCCCCGGCTGGTTGGCCGCTCTGGTGGAGTGCCTCGACGCCAGTCCGCCCGAGGTTGGCGCGGTGGCGTCGAAGATGCTGCGGCTGGACGATCCCAGCCTCGTCGACGACGCCGGCGACACTCTCAGCGTCTACGGATCGGCCGGCAAGCGGGGCCACGGCGAGCCGGCGGCCGCCTACTCGTCGCCGGCCGAGGTCTTCTCCGTCTGTGCCGGAGCGGCGCTCTATCGCCGTTCGTTCCTCGCTGAGGTCGGACTCTTCGATCCCCGGTTCGAGAGCTACCTCGAGGACCTTGATCTCGGCCTGCGCGGCCGTCTCTACGGGTACCGCTACCTTTTCGTTCCGGGTGCGGAGGTCCTTCATCAGGGACACGGCTCCGACCTGCCTCGAGGGCGCTATGTAACGCTCGTGACCCGCAACCGGCTGCTGCTGCTGGTCAAGAACCTGCCGGCGTCGGTGCTCCTGAGGCATTGGCGCCGCTGGCTCTTCGGGCAGATCTACTTCCTGCTCGCCTACCGGCGGCCGCTGCGATCGCTCCAGGGCTACGCCGGGTTCCTGCGACGTCTCGGCCCGGCGCTCGCCGAGCGTCGGCGACTGGCGTCACGGAGAAAGATCGCTCCAGCGGCGGTCGATGCGCTGCTCGCCCGCGAGCTCGGCGAGCCGACCCTCCGGGAGCTGTTGCGACGGCGCTGGACGCGTCTGATCGGTAGGCAGCCGGACTCGGACCGAGCGGGGGAGGCGCGAGGTTGAAAGTCGCCTACCACTTCATGATCCCGCGCCCACCGGTGCCGGAGCTGGACGGGGCCGTGCAGGAGGCCATCTGGCTGCGCGACCACTTCGGCGGGTCGATCCACTACCTCTATCCCACTGACCGGTTCCGCCGCTGGCTGCCTTCCGGGCTGTGCGGCGTGCGCCAGTTGGCCGAGCTGCGCTCGCTCGACCGCGAGGTCGACCTGCACCACCTGTTCAGTCCCGGGCTGCGCGCCTATCCCGCGCTCCGCGGTCTCAGCAGGCCGCTGGTCTACACGCTGCTGACGGGGCTCGACGAGGCCGTCCGGCCGGGACGTTCCGGGTTCTGGTCGAGGCTTTCCGAAGTGGTCGCGCCCGATGCCCACGCGCTCGACCTGCTGACCGCCTCGGGCCTCCCCAGGGTGGTCGCGATTCCTCCGGGCATCGAGCTCGAGAGCTTCTCGTCGGTTCGAAAGCCGCCCGGCGGCGAGGAGTTCGTCCTGCTCGCCGGCTCGGCGCCCTGGAGCGTCGGCCAGTTCGCGACCAAGGGCTTCGACATGCTGCTCGAGGTCGCCTCGGAGCTGCCCTGGCTGCGGCTGGTGCTGCTCTGGCGCGGCGCTCTCCACGAAGAGATCGCGCGCCGGGTGGCTAGTGCCGGGCTGGGCGAGAGGGTGGAGATCCACCAGGAGACCGTAGCTGTTGCCGAGACTCTCGGCGGCGTGCACGCCGCCGTCGCCCTGGCGCGCGGCCCGCGGCTGCTCAAGGCGTATCCGCACTCGCTGCTCGAGGCGCTCGCCGCGGGCCGGCCGATCGTCACCAGCGCCGGATTGGCCATCGGTGATCTGGTTCGAGAGACCGGCGCCGGCGTCGTGCTCGAGCGGCACGACCGAGGATCGCTCCGGGAGGCTCTCGAACGACTGAGGTCGGACTATCCGGCCTATCGCGAGCGGACCGAGCGCCTCGATCTCGCGAAGTTCTCGCGGCAGCGCTTCCTGGCGAGCTACGAAGCCGTCTACCGGCGAGCGGTGAGCGAAGGGGCAGGGCGGTGACTGCAGAACGCGACCAGCCGGCGCCGAAGGTCCTGCCCGAGATCCGGCGGCTCGGCCCCTGGTACCACGACTTCAGTCCGCTCGGCCTCGAGACGCGCTTCGACAGCCGCTCGTGGAATCCCGTGCGGGCGATCCTCGGGTTGTTCCGGGCTCTCACGAGCCGCCGCGACCCCGGGGCGGTGGAGAAGGGGCAACGGGCGCTGAGCCGCGCCTCTCTGGGGATCGGAACTCCGTCCCACCTGCGCAATCAGCGGGTCAAGGAAGCGGTGCTGATTCCGTTTCTGCAGCGCGGCTTCGCCGACCTGGGCGAGCGCCCACGCGCTCTGGACCTCTTCTGTGCGGACGGTTACTACAGCTGCACGATGGCCCGTCTCGCGCCGGGAGCGCGGGTGACGGGAATCGACCTGGACGCCCGCGAGATCGAACGCGCCCGGACCGCCGCCCAGGTTCTCGGCCTGAGCGGGTTGGAGTTCGTCTGCGCCGATGTCGATCCCTGGATTGCAGCGACCCAGGAGCGTTTCGACCTGATCTTCTGTGCCGGTGGCCTCTACCATCTGAGCCGCCCGGAGCGCCTTCTGGCCAGCCTCTCGAGAATCGCCGCCCGCTATCTGGTGTTGCAGAGCGTCGTCAGCCTCGAGAACCAGGAGCCCGAGTACTTCGAGGCGCCGGCGCCCGGTTGGCGCCACGGCAGCAGATTCAGCCACCAGCGACTGGTTGCCTGGCTCGGGGAGTACGGTTGGGAGATCGTCGATCAGCTGCGTCACGAGCTGCCCGGGAATCGCCGTCTGCGCGACCGCGGCTCGAGCTGTTTCATCTGCCGCCGAGCCGAGGCGCCATGACGGGAGGCAAGCCGAAGGTCACGGTCGCCATCGTCTCCTTCAACTCGGCGGAAGATCTGCCGGGTTGCCTGGCCGCGGTCGCGGCTCTCGACTACCGGCCGCTCGAAGTGGTGCTGG
>JAJCXP010000092.1 GCA_029263375.1 Acidobacteriota bacterium
TCCACCTGGGCCACGGCAGCCGATATCGACGGCGATGCCGCCCTCGATGTCCTGGGCGCAGGATTCCTCGACGACGAGATCAGCGTGTGGATGAATTTCTATGACGGAACCTGTCCGTCCGGAACCTTTCGTACCGGCGACTCGCTCGCGCTGACCGCCGCCCCGGACGCCGGCTGGGAGGTCGCCGGTTGGAGCGGCACGGACGATGATTCGAGTACCGCGCTCGAGAACACCGCCACCATGCCCTCCGGAGCCCACACCATTTCGGTGAGCTACGCGCAGACCGCGGAGGTCGCTCTGGCCGTCTCCGGCACCTGTCCTGGGGACATCGAGGTCGAGGTCTCGACGACCGCTCCGAACCAAAAGGTGCAGATCTACCTGGCGCTCTCCGAGGGAACCCATCCGATCCCCTCCGGACCCTGCGCCGGCACCGAGCTCGACCTGACCTCACCGCGCAAGTGGCGCTCCCTGGTGACCGACGGCAACGGCCTCGCTTCGTTCACCGGGCCGGTCTCAGCCGCCCTCTGCGGCCGACCCGCCCAGGCGCTCGACCGGGGTTGCTCGACCAGTGCGGTCGTCGTGATTCCCTAGACGGATTGGATCAGCCAGACCAGCAGCGCCTTCTGCGCGTGCATGCGGTTCTCGGCCTGATCGAAGATGCGGCTCTGTGGACCGTCCGCCACCTCGGCGGAGACCTCCTCGCCGCGGTGCGCCGGTAGGCAGTGAAGAAAAATCGCTTCGGGCCGCGCTTCCGCCATCAGAGCGCCGTCGACCTGGAAGCCTCGAAACGCCTCGAGGCGACTCGCCGCTTCCTCCTCCTGCCCCATCGATGCCCAGACGTCCGTGTAGACCGCGGAGGCGCCGCTGACCGCTTCCACAGGGCTCTCGGTAAGCTCGATCTGCACCCCCGCCGCCGCCGCGTCCTCGCTCGCAAGCTCGAGGTAGTTGGTCGCCACCTCGAAGCCGCGCGGCGAGGCGATCGAGATGTTCATACCGGCCTTGGCGGCGCCGAAGAGCAGCGAGTGCGCGACGTTGTTGCCGTCGCCGACGTAGGCGATCTTACGGCCTGACAGGTCACTGCCGAAGGCTTCGCGTAGGGTCAGGAAATCGGCCAGAGCCTGGCACGGGTGCAGATCGTCGCTGAGGCCGTTGATCACCGGCACCGAGGCGAATCGGGCGAGATCGACCACGTCCTGATGGGCGAACGTCCGCGCCATGATGCAGTCGACGAAGCGCGCCAGCACGTGAGCGGTGTCCGAGATCGTCTCGCCGCGGCCGATCTGGATGTCGTTGCTCGACAGGAAGAGCGCGTGGCCGCCGAGCTGGGTCATGCCGACCTCGAAGCTCACCCGTGTGCGGGTCGAAGACTTCTGGAAGATCATCGCCAGGCTCTTGCCCACCAGCGCATTCGCGAACAGGCCGGGGTCGGCCTTCATCTCAGTCGCCAGCTCGAACAGCGTCTCGACCTCCTCGCGGCTCAGATCGTGAATCGAAATCAGGTCCCGTTTTGCCAAGAAAGCCTCCGTTCGAGTCGAGTTCGATGCGCTTCGGGCGCGCAGTTTAGCAGCGCGGGGGCGCGCGCCGGAGCTCTACTCTTCGATCAGAGGTAGGCCAGTCGCGACCTCCAGCCGACCGCCGTTGAACACGGCGGTCCCGGGTAGGAGAACAACCCGTGAGCCGGCACTCAGGACCGCGTCCCCGTCCGGCCCGAGGATCGAGACATTCGGCCCGACGCTATTCGTTTCGCACGCGCGATGGAGGTCGCGATCGACGACCGACGTATCGCTCAGCTCGACCTCGGCGGGCGCGGCGCACTCGCGCGGCACGATCTGCGAGGCGTCGGGATCGAGCATCAGCGACGAGACGTCCACGGCCTCGAAGTCCGAGTCCTTGACCGCGGCGAGCTCCGACACCAAATCGTCGTTGTCCCAGCGGTCGTCCGGCACGCCGGAGAGGTACCAGGCCGACCCGTTGTCGAAAAACTGGACAGCCGGCGACAACCGGCGACGCTGCGGGAACACTCTCTTCGGCCGCGGGCGCGCCTCCTGGATAGCAGGACCGGGGCGACGACCCTGCGCATCGACATCACCTTCATCGAGAGGCCTCGGATCGTCTAGAGCCTGACCCATACTCCAACTGGCCGCGGTGGAGCGCGTAACAGACGCTGTCGCGTCGGCGCCCGGTGCGACTCCTTCACGCCACGCTGAGCTGCCACTCCGTTAGAATCTGAGGCAGCCGCATGTCCTTCAACCCACCCCAGAATCCGCTCCACGAGCGCTACGCCTCCGCCGAGATGGGGGCGGTGTTCTCGGAGCGCAACCGCTACGGCCAGTGGCGGCGCATCTGGATCGCCCTCGCCGAATCCGAAATGGAGCTCGGCCTGCCGATCACGCCGGAGCAGATCGCGGCGCTCAGGCGCGTCGCCGGCGACACCGACTTCGAGCGCGTGGCCGAGATCGAACGCGAGACCCGGCATGACGTGGTCGCCCACCTGCGGCACTTCGCCGAG
>JAJCXP010000093.1 GCA_029263375.1 Acidobacteriota bacterium
ACGCGATCCGGCCGCTGCGCTCCTCAACACAAGAAAGCCGGCCCCAGATCGGGCCGGCTTCGAGCTTCCTACTGAGGAGCGTTGCTCGCTCAGGCGATGGCGTCAGGCGTCGTCGCCGTCGTCATCATCATCGTCATCGTCGTCATCGTCATCGTCGTCATCATCGTCATCGTCGTCGTCGTCATCATCGTCGTCGTCGTCGTCGTCATCGTCGTCGTCGTCGTCGTCGTCGTCGTCATCGTCGTCATCGTCGCCGCTCCGAGACTCGGAGTCGCTATCGCTGTCCGTATCGTCGCGCGAGGCGAAGACGAGGTTCTTGTTTCGAAGACGAACGGGGATGATGTCGCCGGCGGGATCGGTGAAGAAGGTCAGGGACGGCTCGAAGGCGATCAGGCTCTCCGTCCCGGCGGACGTACTCTTTTCGGTCCGCAGCTCGACCTCGATGAACTTGCCGGGCACCCTGTTGGCGATACCCCTCTTGGACTCGAACTTGACCAGAAGCTGCCCTGGAACCGAAACGTCGACGTCGACCTTGGCCTTGCCGAAGCGGCGGTCCATCTTGACCTTGGGATCGCCAGAGACGATCGTCGGATCGTAGTTGAGACCCACCCAGCCCTCGCTGATCAGGAAGGGCTCGAGGGTCTCGACGCCGACAATTACCTTGTCGCCGGCGCTGATGGTGTCGCCGTCCACTTCCACTACGGGATCAGTGGCGACCCCTCGAATCTGGAGAGTTCCGTCACGGCGAACCACCGCGACGTCGCTGCCGTCGGGCCGCATCAGGAGACTCTCCCTGTCGATCTCGAGGCCGAACGTCGCCTTCTTCTGCACCGAATCGCTCACGCGCAGGTAGATCACGGCCATGGGTCCTTCGCGCTTGTTGATCTTGCCGACCGGCGAAGCGAACCGGATCGTGATCGACTGGCCGGTCTCGGTGTTCACCAGCTCCGCCTCGGCGCTCGTTTTCCGCCCGAAGACCTTGAAGTCCTCGATCGCTGTGAAGGGGCCCTGCTCACCGCGGGCCAGCAGGCGCGGCGCGGCCGTATTCAGAATTACCTCGCCGCCGGCGAGCTTCATCGAGTCGTGGGTTCGGAGCACGATCGCCGCCAAGCCTCCCGGCTCGGCCGCCGCATTGTCCACCCGGACCTTCAACGAGTCCTTGCGCAGCCCGCTTTCGGCAATGACGGCACTGATCAGGAACGCGATAGCGAGCAGGACGCGGTAGGCGCGTTTCTTGGTTGGTTTCATCATGTTCTGTTACTCCCTTTGTGCTTGACGGTCAGCTGACTCGCCTTCCACCATGCCCATCGTAGTCATCCATACATGACAGCTGGGTGACAGGACTGGAACAGCCAGAGGGCGTCTGGCCGGCCGTCTGGCGTCTGACGGCGCCCGCAATGCGCCGGATAGGAGCTTCCGGCCGCTATCCGGGCGCCGGAACGTGCCGCGGCAGCCGGTTGTCCATGGCCCATCCGAACTCGAAGACGAGCGGGATCTCCGGGCTCAACCAGCCCGAGTGGAGCTCCGGCCATCCACCTTCTCCGGCACTTTCGAGACACGACGCCAGTAGCGAGTCGTCCGCGACCTCCACCGTCACCGGGACGCTCTCGACCGCGCGGCTGGACACCTCGATGCGGCGCAGGCCGTCGGCGGCGGCGAAATACCAGCGCTTGCGGCGCTCGAAGTAGGTGACCGCCTGTTTCCAGCTGCCGAGCGAGGGTCCGGTACCGGTCACGCCGGTCCCGGCCCGGGCGGTCACGTCGAGCTTGGAGCCGCTCCGAACGCACCAGCGAAGCGGCTCGGCCGCGACTCCGGCACCCTGCGCCGGGTAGCTGAAGCTCGCTTTGCGCGCCTGCTGGCGAGCGACGAGGCGTACGCTCGGCAACACCCAGGCCGGCAGCAGGACCGTGCAGAGGAAGAACGAGGGCACGCCGTCACCGTCGGTGGTGCAGAGGCGAACGCTGAGCTGCGGGTACGACACCCGTGGGAAGAGCACCTTCGGAATGTCGAGGACCTGCTGGCGGAAGAGCGCCGCCGACACGAACACGTGCTCCCCACCCTGCCACGAGTGCCGGTCGTAACGCAGCGGCGGCGCGAGCTCCGGCAGGGCCTCTACCGGTAGCGCCCAGTTCAGGAACAGGCAGTCGCGTCCGATGGTCTCCAGGATCATCTGCGGTGGATCACCGCCCCCCGTACTCGCTACCGAGCCTACTCGAGACTCGAATGAGTTCCGTCACAGAACGGTCCTTCGGCCGTGTGCTTGCACTGGCAGTAGGCCCGCCGCCGCTTCTCCGTGGCCTCGAACTTGACCGGCTCGAAGCCGGTCCCCTTGTGCGAGCCGTCGCAGAAGGGCTGATTCTTCGAGCGGCCACAGGCGCACCACCAGTAGGTACCGGGCTCGAGCTCCAGCACCGCGGGCAGACGCTCGGCGATCACACGTTCGGACATGGCTGGCTCCTATTGGCTGGACGGCTGATACCGGCTCAGAACTGATCTCTCAGGTCGGCGATCTCGCGCTCGAACTGGTCGCTCAGTCGGCGCCGCTCCTCGCCTTCGAGGAAGGCGTGCCGCAGCGCCGATCTGGACAGCTCAGCGAGATCGTCGATACCCAGACCGAGAGTATCTCCTACCAGGGCGTACTCGTGCGACAGCGTGGTATCGAACATCGCGGGGTCGTCGGAGTTGACCGAGAGGTCGACCCCGGCGTCGAGCAACCGGCCGATCGGGTGCTCGGCGAGGCTGGGGGCGTTGCCGAGAGCGACGTTCGAGGTCGGGCACACCTCGAGCGGCGGGCCGTCGGCGGCGATCTCGGCCAGCAGCTCGGGATCCTCGACCACCCGAATGCCGTGTCCGAGACGCTCGGGACGCGCCACCTCGAGCGTCTCGCGGATCGATGCCGGCCCCTCCTGCTCGCCGGCGTGAGCAACCCGGTGGAGACCCTCGGCTGCGGCGACCTCGAAGTGCTCCCGGAACGGGGTCGCAGAGTGACTCTCGATGCCGGCCAGTCCGAGCGCGACCACCCCGCGCTGCCGGTGGTCGAGCGCCCATTCGAGCGTCAAGTCCGCCCACTTCGGCTCGAGGTTGCGCACGATGTCGGGGATCAACCGGACGCGCGTCTCCAGCCGGCGCTCGGCGTCGACGATCGACTCCCAGAGCGCATGCGCCACCTCCTGGGCGTTGGCGCCCTGGCGCGCGTGCGTCGCGATGGTGAAATGCACCTCCGAGTATCTGACGTTCTGCCGTGCCTGCTCGGCGGCGAACTCGGCCAGCACGAGCTGGAAGTCCTCGGGATCGCGCAGGCACTCCGAGCAGGTGACGTAGATCTCGACGAAGTGCTCAAAGGTTTCGAAGCGGTACCACTCGCGCAGGCCTTCCTCGGTGTCGGCCGGCAGGGTCACGCGCCGCCGGCGTGCCAGGCGCAGGAGCGTCCCGGGCCGGACCGCGCCCTCCAAATGGACGTGCAGCTCCACCTTCGGCATCGCCTCGGCGAATCGCTCGAGCCGAGAGTCGCCGTTAGTCGTCATCCGTCGATCTGGCCGCGCGGTCGCCCAGCCGGCGCAGGATCGGCTTCGGTACCAACCCCTCGAGATTGCCGCCGAGGAAGAACACCTCCTTGACCAGCCGGCTCGAGACGTAGCTGAACTCCTCTTTGGCGGCCATGAAGACAGTCTCGATCTGATCGTCGAGGCGACGATTCATCAACGCCATCTGGAACTCGTACTCGAAGTCCGACACCGCCCGCAGACCTCTGACCACAACGCCGGCCTCGGCCTCGCGCACGAAATCCACCAGCAGTCCGGAAAAGCTCTCCACCCGGCAGTCCGGGTAGTCCTGGAGCAGCTCGTCGATCATCTCGACCCGCTCACGAACCGAGAACAGTGGCCGCTTCTCGTCGTTGCGGAGAACCGCCACGACGACCGCGTCGAAGATCGGCCGGCAGCGTTGGATGATGTCGAGATGTCCGTTGTGGATCGGATCGAAAGAGCCGGGGTAAACGGCGATCCTCATCGGGTTTCCTGCAGCAGGTCTACGGTCACGACGTTGAACGCGGCATCGGTCAAACGGAGCAGCACCAATCCTGCGCCGCTGGGAGCCTCGATCTCGAGTCTTTCACGAACGCCGTCCACCATGCCGTCAGCCGGATCGAGCAGCCGCCACTCCCCGGCGTCGACGCTCACCTCGACCCGCCGCAACGGATTCATCGCGTCGCCGACCACCACCTGGAAACCGGTGCCGCCGCGCTTGCTCTCGATGAGCACCGGCGGCGTGTGGTCGATGATCACCGGCGCGCTGATCTCTTCGGCGGACAGCGCCGGTTCGAGATCGTCGGCGCCGCGATCTGTCGCCACCAGTTTGAATCGATAGACGCCGTCGGGAAGAACGGTGGCGTCGAAGCTGTAGGCGTCCTCTTCGAGGTCCTCCTCCATCGGCAGCCAACGGTCGCCGTCCCCGTCAGCTTGGAAGAAGAGCGCGTAGCGCAGGTCGTCCCCGTTCGGATCCTCGGCCTCCCAGCTCAGGGTCTGGAAGCCCTTCTTCCAGAGATTCTTGCGTCGCCGCTCGTCGCGCCTGGCGCTCGGCTTCAAGGGCATGAAGATGCCCTGCCGGTTGGGATGCGCGGGCTCGAAGATCTGGCTCGCCGGGGTGAACCCGCCCGGCACCTGGACCTCGCCCGGATCGAGGGCCTCGAGCTGAGTGATCCGGGGCGGCAGGTTGAGCTGCTGGTACGAGATGTCGACGCCACTGAGCACCGGCGAGCCGCCCGAGGACCCACTGAGCTCCGCCCGCCACTGCAGGTAGCGCCCCGGCGGCACCTGAGCCAGCGAGATCTCCGTGCCGGTAGCGGCCGCAGTCCATTCAGACCAGGTGCGATCGGGCTTGGAGCCAGCACCGCTGCGGGCCGAGATCCGCAGCTTGCCACCTGCCAGATCGCCGCGCCAGCGCAGCGAGCCGAAGCGCGAAGTCTGCCGCGAATCGAGCGCCGGGCTGGTGTAGGTCCCGACCGACTCGCGCTCGTCCGAGATCCGGTAGAACGCCGCGGCGTTCGTGGTCGCGAAGGCCGGTCCAGGTGAATCGCTGAGCAGGGTGACCAGCTGCCGCTCCTCGACGTCTTTCTCGAGCACCCGCTTGCCGCGCCGTAGGCTGTAGAGCTTGCCCTCCAGCCCGGTGCCGATCCAGAGGCGGTCGCGCTGCCAGAGAAGAGCGTAGACGGTCTCTTCCTCGAACTCGACTGCAGACTCGATCATGCCCTCCGCCGAGATCCGCACCACCACCGAGCGCGGACCCTTGAAGCTCCGGGGCCGCGAGCCGGGGGCCTGCTCGCCTTCGCCGGCTGTGGGCGTGACGGTCACCCGCACGGCGCCTTCCTCCCCCTGACTCTGGCCGTTCTGCCCGTTGCGCCGGCTGAGGTCCATCAGACTGGCCTCCGACGCCAGAACCGCCGCATACGCCTCGCCGCGCTCGCCGAGGGCGAAATCGACCACCTCCGGGTGTTCGGCGTCGTACAGCGTGCGCGCTCCACCGTCGGGAGAGACCTTGACGATCAACCCGTCGCCGGCGGTACCGACCAGCACGTCGCCGCTCGGCAGCAGCAGCAGCGAGCGCAGATGCGTATCGTCGCTGTCGAACAGCAGCTCGCCCTCGCCGTTGCGATCGACCTTGTAGAGCCGACCCTCGGTGCCGGTCGCCACGAGTAGCGAGCCGTCGGCGGCGCGGGCCAGCGCCCAGATGTAGGTCTCATCGGGGTCGAAGAACACCTCCGACTTGCCCTTCGAGATGCGGTAGACCTTGCCGTCCGGAGACGAGCCCGCGAAGACCGTGCCGTCGGGATCCGCCCAGAGCGCGAAGATCTCCGACTCCTCGGCGTCGAACAGCCGGCTGACGGTGCCTTTCCGGTCGATATGGAACACCACGCCGGAGTTGCCGGTGCCAACCACCCAGCCGCCCGGATAGCTCGCGCCGCTGAACAGGAACGGCTCCGGGAACTCCGAGACCCGCTGGCCACGATTGGCCAGCGACAGGCTGCCCAAGGGATCGACCGAGATGCCCTCGAGCGTGCCGGACAGGAAATCGTCGCGCGATTGGATTCGAAAGAAGTTCACTTCAGATACCGCCCTGGCGGCCGGCATCAGAGCCAGCAGGACGAGCTGGACCGCAACCGCGATTCGCACGCTCAATCAGACCTCCCTTTTTCGTTCGACTTCTTCTCTTGGCCGCTCCACGGCCGTTCGTGCTCGACCTGGAGATCGACCCGCAGGAGCCCCGTCAGGGGCCGATCGAGCTCCACACCGAGCTGCTGCGAGACCGCCAGGTTGAGCGGCTTCGCGTCGCCAGTCGGGGCGGCGCCCCAGAGCGACCGGATCGAATCCGGCAGCCGCGGCATCGCGGCTCCCGGAACGGCGAGACCGGCTCCCCGGAACAGGCCGAGCGCCAGGAGCTCCCGGCGCGAATGCAACGAGCCGAGCAGATCGAGGGCCTGAGCGAGGCTGGTCGGCTGCGCACCCTCGAGGGTCAAGCGGGCAGCGTCGATGCTGACACCGTCGCCGAACAGGACCGAGAATCGACCGGCCGGCAGGTCGGTCGGCAGCCGCAGCTCCAGGGTGCGGCGGAAGATCTCGCCGCGATAGCCCTTGAGGTCGACCGAGACCTCGAGCGACTCACCGGGGCGCACGCGCGTTCGGGATGCATGCGCCGCGACCAGCTCCGCCATCTGCCGCTCCGCCTGCCACGAGAACTCGACATCGACACCCGCGATGTCGACCTCGGCAAAGTCGTTCTGGGCGAGAAATCCGGTGATCGCGAACAGGTGCAGCACCATCTCGAGCCCGGCGCCCGGGCCGTCGAAGCTCTGGCGCACCGCCAGCGTACCCGCGCTGCCGAGGTCGTAGTTGGCCGTCATCTGGAAAGACTCGCTGCCGACCGCCTCCGGATCGACGTCGAGCGCGCCCAGGACCGAGATCGCCAGAAGCGTCGAGGACAGTTGCGGCAGCGACGCGATCCGCACGTTGACCTCACGGTGGGTGCGCCCGTTGAGACCGATCTTCAGCGGCACCATCGGCGCCACCCGGCCCATCTCGCCCCGGAAACCGGCCGAGTGATCGAAATCAAAAGCGCCGACGATCGGTCCGAGGTTAGCGACCTTGAAGGAGCTGTACTGGCTCGAGATCACGGTCACCACCTCGGAGGTGGCCATCGGCAGGTTGAGCGGACCGAGCCCCAGAAAGGCGTGCCCGAAGGCGAGCACGCTACGGTCGGCGCGGTCGGTCACCGTGCCGGTCGCGGCGAGGCTGAAATCGCCGTCGATCAGGACGCCCGAGACCGAGCTCCCCGGCGCTAGCTCGTTGGCGGCCATCCGCGACACGCCGCTGCCGGCAGTGGCCAGCTCGCCCAGTCCGGCACCCAGTAGCCGACGGCTCTGCGCGCCAAACCCGGAAGCCAGCCACTGCACCCCCGGCCGCGCGCCGGCGATCGGCTCGGGCTCGAGGCGTGCGAGCGCCGCGACCAGCTTCGACTCGTCCACACGGCCCTCGAGGATGGCGGCGAGATCGAACGGCTCGATCCCTAACGAGGCGCTGGTGAGCCCGCGGTGCACATCGAGCAGCTCGCGCATCGACTCGATCGGCGTGATGCCGCCGACCGCCCGGTTCGAGAACGGCCACGAGAACGACACGGCGCCGACCAGCCTGCCGTCGAGATAGACCGGGCTACCGCTCATGCCCGCGATCACCCCGGTCTCCTCGAGCCCCTGGCCCGAGAACTCGGCAAGGATGTAGCTCACGTCCGGCTGGACGTTTCGCCACACGCCGATGACCTCGAACTCGAAGCGCTCGGGCTCCGTGCCCTGAAACACTGAAAGCCCGTAGCCGCGCTGACCGCGCTCGACCTCGTCGAGCGGAAAGACCTCTTCCTGGGCGCGCGCGACTCCGGCTGCGGCCAACACCGCGAGCCCGACGAGCATCCAGCTGCACAGACTTTTATGCATTCCGTATCCGTCCTCTGAAGGCGCGCCTCACGAGGCGTCCTCCACAGAGATTTCCACAGAAGGTGCGGAAAACGAAATCGAATGGTCCACAGCGAAGGCTCCCTTTCTCAAGACGTTCAACTGGCCGTCAGACCATTCGACGATCGTCGACGGCTGGCCGCCCGGCAGTACCCCCGCATCGACGATCGCCGCGTCGTGACCCTCGAGCAGTCCCTCGAGCCGTGCCGGATCGACGACCGGCGGCTCGCCGCTGAGATTGGCACTGGTGGCGCTCAGGCCGCGCCCGATCCCGGCGAGTAGCTCTCGCAGCAGCGGGTGGCTCGGGATCCGGAAACCGAGCCGTGCGCTGCCCGCGGCCGCCGGCACATCACCGGCCACCGGCAGCAGCACGGTCAGCGGCGCCGGCCAGAGAGTTTCGAGCGTCGCCTGGAGTGAGTTCGGGAGCCAGGCTCCGAGGGCGTGAATCTGATCCATGTCGGACACCACGATCGGCAGCGGCTTGTTCGCAGGCCGGCGCTTGATGGCGAATACGGCGTTTACCGCCTCACGGTTCTCAGGATCGACCGCCAGCCCGTAACTCGACTCGGTCGGGATCGCCAGGACGCCGCCGCGAGCGATCAGCTCACGCAGAGGTCCGATTGGCTGGCCGGAACGCCAGCGGGGCGTGCTCATCGCCTCACCGCCCCTGTCCCGCGACCGTGATCAGCTCCTCGGCATGGGAGCGCGACAGGTCGGTGACCTCGGCTCCGGCGAGCATGCGCGCCACTTCGAGCACTCGCCCATCACCGTCCAACGATTCGACCGCCATGAAGGTTCGGCCCGCCTCGACCTTCTTGCTCACCTTGAAGTGCTGAGCGCCGTAGCTGGCCACCTGCGGCAGGTGGGTCACGACCAGCACCTGCTCGGTGTTCGACAGCCGCTGCAGCTTGCGGCCCAGCGCCGCGGCCTCGGCACCGCCCACTCCGGCGTCCACCTCGTCGAACACCAACGTCGGGCTAGAGCTCGCGTCGGTGCCGCGGAGCGCCAGCTGGAGCGCCAGGAAGACCCGCGACAGCTCGCCGCCAGAGGCGACCCGCGCTAGCGGCTGGCGCTCCTCGCCCGGGTTGGCGGTGAGCTCGAAGACCACCTGATCGATGCCGGCCGCCGAGAACTCCAGCGGCTCGCCGTCGACGATCAGCGGGCTCGAGGGACGGCTCTCGCGACTCAGCGCGACCCCGAAGACCGCTTGGCCCATCGCCAGGTCGACGAGCTCGCCGTGCACGCGCTCCTCGAGCTGCAAGGCCCACTGCGCCCGCGCTTTCGAGAGCCGGAGCGCGACCTCGCGGAAGCGCTCCAACGCCGCTTCGACCTCGGCTTCGAGCCCCGCGCGCGCTTCGTCATCCAGCTCGAGATCGCCGAGCTCGCCACCGATCCGCTCGCGGTGCGCGAGGATCTCGCCGACCGAACCGCCGTACTTGCGCGCCAGGCGCTCGATGGTCACCAGCCGATCCTCGACCGAGTCGAGTCGCGCCGGGTCGGCCTCGACCTTCTGGAGGCGGGAGCGTAGCCCGCGCGCGAGCTCCTCCAGTCGAATGCGAAGCTCGTCGAGCTCGGTGATCCAGTCCGCCGACTCGGGCACCCAGGAGGCCACATCGCGCAGCGAGCGCAGCGCCTGGTGGAGGCGCTCGGTCGCCGCCCCCTCGTCGTCGAGCAGGAGCTCCAACGAGTTCCCCAGCGCTTGCGTGATCGCCTCGCTGTGGCGCAGCAGGTCGCGCTCCTGGGCAAGATCGACGTCCTCGTCGGCTCGCAGGCGCGCGTCGTCGATCTCACTCGCCTGGAAACGCAGCAGGTCGATACGCTCGAGCCGCGCGCGCTCGTCGCCCTGGAGCTTGCGCAGACGATCGGCGACCTGTCGATAGTCCTTTTCCGCTGTTGCCGTCTGCTCCAGCAGTTCGGTGGCAGCGTCGCCCTCGGTGCGATCGAGCAGGCCGCGCTGCAAGTCGGGATCGGCGAGGCTCAGCTCCTCGTTCTGGGCGTGGATCCGCAGCAGCGCGGGCGCCAGCTCACCGAGCAGCCGCAGCGTCACCGGTTGATCGTTGATGTAGACCCGGTTGCGCCCGGCGCGATTGATCTCCCTGCGAATGACCACCTCCCGATCCTCGACTGAGACCCCGGCCTCGTCGAGATGGTTCCGCCAGGCCTCGCCCGCGGGCTCGAAGACGCCGGTCACCTGGGTCGAGTCGGCGCCGGTACGGATCAGGTCGCTGGTGGCGCGGACGCCCGTGATCAGTGCCAGGGCGTCGACCACCAGAGACTTTCCGGCCCCGGTCTCGCCGGTCAGCACGTTGAGCCCCGGACCAAAGCGCACCGCGGCCTCGGACAGAACCGCCAGATTGCGCACATACAGATCTCGGAGCACTCGAACGTCTCGGGGTGTGAAACCGTCCGGCCTACGGGTTGTAGGCGGTCGCTACGAACTCGGGATCCTCCTGCAGATCCCGCTCGAAGGTGAGGAACTCGTAGTAGCCGCAGCGTTTCGTGCCGGGATACTCGCGGCAGATTCCGGGCCGAGCGTCGTAGATGGAGCACTGCCGGGTCTCCTGATCGAGGAACCGGCAGACGGTGCCGTAGTGCTCGTCGCGCCGGTGCCGCAGCACCCGCTCGTCCTTCTCCTCGCCCTTCTTGGTGAACTTCGTGGTCGCCTTCTCGACGCTGAGCCCGTGATGCTTGGCCAGGCGCTTGATGTCCTTCTTGCCGACGATGATCCGCTCGTACGAGCAGCAGTACGCCGGGCATTGGTCGCAGTCGTAGAGGATCTTCAGCTTCTTGCCCATCGCGTTGGATTCTAACCCTCCAAGACGTTGGAAAGGGCCGGTTTCTGGCGCCGGCATCCCCCAGACATGCACGTAGGGCCCGCCTGGTATCGAGCTTGCACTCCCTCGATTGGCCGCGAGATGCAGCGAACGAACGCCGTCACCGTCCTACTCCTGAGTCTCGCCACGGCGCCGTACGTCGTGGCCTCGAGCTCACCAGCCGTGGCCAGCCACGAGTCCCGTCGAGAGAGGATCGTGGTCGAGGTGCTCGACTCCGGGCTCCGTCCGGTGCAGGGAGCCCAGGTCGTTCTCGCCCCGACCGACGGCACCCAGGCTACGGACTGCACCACCGGAGGCAAGGGCACGTGCGGCCTTCCCTGGGTGAGGGTCGACCTCACGTACGACGTCCGCATCCATCATCCGACCCTGACCCTCAGACCGTTCGAGGCGACCTTTGCGATCTCGCGGGACGGCAGGCTCGGCAGCTGGACGCTGCCGGCGCCGCCGTGGAGCCTGGTCACGCTGCGAGCACGGCTTCTCGACGCTGACGGCCTGGCGATCGCCGGCGCCAAAGTGACGATCGGCGAGGCGATCGCGCATGTTTCTCCGCCTTATGAGGCGGTCAGCGGCGACGACGGCCGGTTCCAGTTCGAAGGCGTCCCGGAAGGCGCCTACTGGCTCGAGGCGAACGTCGAGGGCTTGGCGAGGAGCCTCACTCTCGTGCGCGCCGCGTCGGACGCGCCCGAGCACGTCATCGAGATCGGGCCCGGCGCGACCCTACGGGGGGTCCTCCCGAACGTTCCGATCCTCGCCGACGCCGGGGTCTTCAGGTACGGGTCGAGCGCCTACGGGGACCTCGAGAGTTTCGAACCGACGATCTCGCTCGGTGCCAACCGACCGCGGGCCGCGTCGGGTCTGATCATGGACGGCGAGTTCGTCTTCGAGTCAGTTCCACCGGGTCACTGGATCGTCTACTTCGGGCAGCCGAGTCCCGGGCTCGGCAGGCTGAGCGCCCGCGCGAAGATCGAGGTTCGGCCTGATGACCGCGAGCTATGGGTCGACCTCGCGACGGATCCGATCCGCGCCACGGCACCGATTCATGGGCAGATCGTCGATGCGGAGACCGGCGAGCCTCTAGATGGCACAAGCGTGTATCACAGGCCCTATGGAGGCGTGACCGAGTCTGATGCTTCAGGGAACTTCGAGCTATCGGCCGCTGCCGTGCATCCGCTCGAGATCCTGGTCGAACGCGATGGGTACGCGTCCTCGCGGATCGAGATCGCATCCGAGGATGCCGGAGCACCGCTCCGAGTCGAGATGATCCGATCGCCGGGCATCGCCTACGAGATTCGCTGGTCGGACGGCTCGAGGGTCGGCTCGGTCAACCTGTCCCTGGAGGACGAGACGGGCGTGAAGGGGACGTTCCAACCCTGGGCGAGCGTCCGCTACTGGCCGGGAGCCCCGCCGGGAAGGTTCACGCTGGTCGTCCAGCACGGATACGGGACCGCTCGCGTACCGGTCGTGATCCCTGGCCCGCCGGTAGTCGTGACCTTGGTGCCGGTCGGCGCGGCGCGGATTCGAGTACCCGATCTCGAGGTCGAGCTTCTCGAACGCCCGGCGTGGCTCGCCGGGGTGCGCGCGGTGATGACGCCGATCGAGACCGAGTCGTCGGCCGAGCCGTTCGAGACTCTGGAACCCTACGTGGTTACCGACCTCGCACCGGGGCGCTGGCGAATCGAGCTCTACGCACCAGACGGGCGTGAATGGACCACGGAGGTGACCATTCGCGCTCGCTCATGGGCCGAGGCGCTCTTCTTCTAGGGGACTGCCCGGCCCTGTTTACTGGCAGCGATCGATCAACGCCTGGACGTTGTGAACCGTGAAGTGGTGCCCGGAGTCGACCGAGATGAAGTCGTTCTCCTTGAAGCTCACGATCACCTGGTTGACCCGCTCGCGCGAGGCGCCGACCAGCGAGGCGACGTCGGTCTGGGTCAGGCGCAACGGGATGCGCACCGAGTCGTCGGTTCCGGTCTCACCGTAGCGCTGGGCGAAGGCCAACAGCTGGCGCGCGACGCGGCCACGGACATCGAGGGTCGAGAGCGCCTGGATCTGCTCGTTGGCGAGCCGCAACCGCCGGCTCAGGAGCTTGACCAGGTTGTAGCTCAGGGTGGTCATGTTCTTGAGGCAGCGATGGAACGCGTTGCGGTCCATCGACAGGCAGTGGCACTTTTCGAGGGTCAGCACGCTCGCCGAGCGTCCGGCGGTGCCCACCAGCCCCATTTCCCCGAAAGTGTCGCTGGGACCGAGGAACGCAAGGATCACCTCGGTGCCGTCGATCTGATCGACGTAGATCTTCACCGTTCCCTCGAGCAGCAGATAGACGACCTCGCCTCGCTGCGCCACCGTGATCACATTGGTGCCGGTTGGAAAAACCTTCCGGTGAAGGTCGTTGTTCAGACTGGCCAGCTCGTCTCTGTTCAACCCTTCGAACAGCGGTAGCTCGGCCAGGACGTCCAGGTCCTCAACAGCGGGCATTCGGCTCTTCCCCTCGGTTCGTCAATGGACCGCGCGATTCTATATCAGCGACGCCCCTGATAAACATTTGACAGACAGCCGCGGGCCGCACAGCTAGATTGCAACTCATGAGCCGGTTCGAGCTGCGTCTATTGGGAGGGTTCGACGCGCGCCTGGATGGCGCCGATCTGATCGGATTCGAGTCCCAGAAGGCGCGCGCACTGCTTGCCTACCTGGCGCTCACCCGCGCTCGACCGGTCGAGCGCCGAGTTCTCTCCGGCCTGCTCTGGTCCGAGCGGTCCGAGGTCTCCGCCCGACGCAACCTACGCCAGGCGCTTCACAACATCCGCGGCGTGTTCGGCAGGGAGCTCGACCTGCCGCCGGTGTTTGGTGGCGCGCGCAATTCGGTGCAGCTCAATCCGGAGTTCGAGTGTTGGGTCGACGTCGAGTCGTTCCGGCAATCGGCCGAGGAGGGGCTGGATCCGACGGACGGCGACGTCTCTGCGCTCGCCGCCGCCGCCCGGATCTACGCCGGTGATCTGCTCGCGGGGTTCGGGGTCGAGGGATCGCCGCTGTTCGACGACTGGCTCCGAGAGGCGCAGGATGAGCTGCGGCGCCAGGTGATCAGGGTCTACCGCCAACTCGTCGAGGACGCGCTCGAGAGTCTCAACTACCGACTCGGCATCGACTACGCCCACCGACTGCTGACCTTCGACCCGACCTCGGAGGAGGCCCATCGTCAACTGATGCGGCTCTACGCCGCCTCCGGGCGTCACAGTCGCGCCCTGAGCCAGTACAAGCATCTCTCTCAGCTGCTCGAGAGTGAGCTCGGCGTCGAGCCGATGCCCGAGACCGTCGAGCTTTACCAGCAGCTGGTGGTCGCGCGAGAAAACGGCGGCTCGGACTCGGCCGACGACCCACCGGTCGGACCGGTGCTACAGCTCGAGGGCCGCGCCGCGGAGCTGCGTCGGCTGCGAGCGCACTGGCAGGAGGCGCGCGACGGGCATGGCAGTCTGACCCTTCTAGTGGGCGACGACGGCATCGGCAAGACCCGGCTGGCGCGTTCGTTCCTCGCCCAGATCGCGACCGAAGGCGAGGTCAGCATCCGGTCGGTGGGCCTGGCACCACCGAACAGCGGCGCCCCCTCCCAAGCAATTCAACGGCTCGTCGACGGACCGACCGAGCCGGGCAACGCGACCGTCCTTTTCATCGACGACCTCCAGTGGAGCACCGACAACGACAGCGAGGCGCTCATCCGCCTGGTGCAACGAATCTATGGCCAGCCGGTCTGGGTGCTCGCCTGCTGCCGCTCCGGCGCCGACCTGTCGCCCCTACACCGCACCGAGGGCACCGTTCAGCATCTGGCACTGGATCGGCTGCATCCACGCGCGATCCATTCGATCTGCAACGGC
>JAJCXP010000094.1 GCA_029263375.1 Acidobacteriota bacterium
TCCACCTGGCGCAGGTTCTGGATCTTCTTCAGCGGATTCTTGCCGAGCAGCAGCAGGTCCCCCCTCTTGCCGACCTCTACGGTACCCGCTTCTGCGATCGTTTCAAGGAACACCGCCGGGTTGTAGGTGCCGGTCAGGAGCGCCTGCCACGGGGTCAAACCGGCCTCCACCAGCAGGCGCAGCTCGTCGTGGATGCCGAAGCCGGGGATCAGGAGGTCGACCCCCGAGTCGCTACCCAGCAGCAGGCGGTCGAGCGCGCCCAGGCGCTCGAGCTCGGCGACGATGTACTGCTTGACCTCGAGGAGCCGATCCCAGAACGGAGCTTCCTGCCGGAAGTCGTCCTGGAGATAGGTGTTCTGATGCCGCCAGGCGTCGTGCACGCTGGGCGGTAGATACTGCATCTCGGGGCGCTCGAAGAGCTGTCCGAAGGTCGCCGGAGCGACCGTCCTGACGATGATCTCGTAGGTGCCGATGGTGGTCGTGACCCAGATGCGGCTGTTGGCGACATCGGCCAGGCCGCCGGCGAGATCTTCGCGGTGGGTTTCGGGGCGGTCGAACTGCACCTCGGTGCTGAGGATCTCTTCGACGTGCGCGAGCATCGACTGGCCCTGGCCGAGGGTGGATTGAATCCGGAAGCCGGGTCGCAGCGCGTGACCGACCACCGGCAGCCCGAGCTCGCGCGCCGTCTCGTGCAGGCGCTCGAACTTGTCTCGGCTGATCGGGCTGTGGGTCTTGATCGCGGTGTGGCCCTCTTGCGCCCACTTCCGAACCGACTCCTCGACCGCGTCCGCCGTGGCGTGAGTGTCGTCGTTGACGCCGGGACTCGAGAAGTGGAGGCGGGGACCGAGCACCTTGCCGCGCGCGATGTCCTGCTGCCACTTCGGGATCTCACTGAAGCCCCACGGGTCGTAGATGCCGAGAATGCCGTTCGCGAAGTAAAAGGTGTAGAGCTCCTCGGGGGAGACGCCCTCGGGGATTGGCGGGATGCCATCACCGTGGGCGTGCATGTCGTAGAGGCCCGGCATCAGGTACTTCTTCTTGCCGTTGATGATCTCGGCGCCCTCGGGGATCTCGACCTTGCCGGCCTTGCCGATCGCCACGATCCGTCCGTCGTCGACGACCACCGTCTGACGCTTCTTGACCTTGGACCGCTGGTCCGGGTCCATGCTGATCACGTTGACCTTCTCGAAGACCTGGACCCCGGTGCCGGCCGAGGCCGACTGCGCCGCCAGTCCGAGACCGGCGATCGCCAGAGAGATGAATAGCTGCGTAGGGGTGGGCGAGAACATGGTCGAGACCTCCGTTTTCTCCTCTGTTCGCCCGTTAGTGTCGCGAGTTCGGGAAATCAATCGCGGCTTGCGCTAGGCTTGATCGATCGTGAACGACAATCGAATGTTGATCGAGCGGTTCTACCGGGCTTTCGCGGCTCGTGACGCCGAGGGCATGGCCGCCTGCTATCACCCGGACGTGCACTTCACCGACGAGGTTTTCGACCTGCACGGCGCCCGAGTCGGGGCGATGTGGCGCATGTTGTGCGAGCGCGGCAAGGACCTCGTGATCGAGTTCGGTGCGGTCGAGGCTGACGACAGCACCGGCCAAGCCCACTGGGACGCTACGTATACCTATGCGGCTGCCGGCAGGAAAGTCCGCAACTCGATCGACGCCCGTTTCGAGTTCAAGGACGGCAAGATCGTCCGCCACGTCGACTCTTTCGACTTCTGGAAGTGGTCGCGGCAGGCGCTCGGGATGCCGGGTTTGCTACTCGGATGGTCGGGCTTCCTGAGAAACAAGGTCCGGGCCACCGCGGCGCGCCGTCTCGAGGAGTTCATGACCCGACCTGGGCGCACCGACCCTAGCGGCTCGTAGGAGCCTGCGATTCTGCCTCGAGCGCTGCGCGAACGCCAGACTCTTCGGTTCGCTCGGCGGCTGGCGGTCTAGAATTCGGCTGCCCAGTCACCGTCCCTCCTCAAGGCAGAGATCGAGCCGACTCCCGAGATGGCCCGCCAGACCCTACCGATCGCGCTGACCTGCGCCTCTGGGGGCGCTCTGCTCTCGTATCTGGTCGGCGGAGCTCTGGGAGAGATGGCCTTCGCGGTGCTGGCGATGGCGTTCGCTCCGCTGCTGATGCTGCTGGGGATCTCGAGCCGCGGGCCCAGCCAGGCCGCTGCCGCGCCGATCGTCGCGCTCCTGGTTCTCCTGGAAGGCGGCCTCGCGGGGATGTGGCTCTACCGGGGCCTGGTCGAGACCGGACCGTGGTGGCTCGGCCTGCCGGCCGCCTCGGCGATCCAGATCTACGGCCTGCTGCTCGCGCCGCAGGCGGTCGTCGCGCTGGGCTTTGCGCTCACCTTCCGGAGGTTCGATGTCAGCGACGCGGATCTCGAGGCGTTGCGACAACTGTCACCGGCGGGCGAAGAGTAGCCGTGCCGGTGCTCGACCAGCCGGGGATCCTCTGGACCGCGTTGATCTATCTGGCGTTGGTGATCGCGATCGGCGTCTGGTCGCTGCGCCGGACCCGCGACGCCAGGGACTTCTTCATCGCCGGCCAGTCGATCGGTCTGCTGGTCGCCGGCATGGCGACGATGTCGGCGGCCTTCAGCGGCTTCGTCTTCATCGGCGGCCCCGGTCTCGTGCAGCGGATGGGGGTGGCAGCGCTGTTCATCTGTGTGCCGGTGAGCTTTACCTCCGGGCTGCTGGCGTGGGTGGTGGGCAAGCGCCTACGGTTGCTGGCGGAAGTCCGGCCGATCTACACGATCCCCGATGCGCTGCAGGCGCGCTACGGCAGCAGAAGCGTGGCTGGTCTCGGAGCGTGCGCGGTGCTCGTGGGCACGGTCGCCTACCTGGGCGCCCAGCTGTTGGCGCTAGGTATCGTGATCGAGGCGGTCTTCGGCACCCGCGAGCTGTTCGGCGCGGCGAGCCTGCCGATCGCGGTCGGGGTCGGTCTGCTGGTGATCGTCTTCTACGCTGTCGCCGGAGGGATGGTGGCGGGAGTCTATACGGACCTCTTCCAGGGGCTGCTGATGGTCTTTGCCGCCGCCGCTGTCTTCTTCTACGCGCTGCGCTCGGGCGGCGGGATAAGCGGGATCGCACGCACCCTGGCGGAGTCCCCCGAGTACGGCCCCTCGTTCCTGGACCCGCTCGGCAACGTGCCGATTCTGACCGCGGTCGGGTTCTTCTTCCTGTTCGGAGTCGGCACGCTCGGCCAGCCTCACATGCTGCACAAGTTCTTCATGCTCGATCGGCTGAGCACGCTCAAGTGGATGCCGGCGGTGATCGGGTTGGGCCAGACGATGTGCGTGCTGATCTGGATCGGGATCGGCCTGGCCGTGCCCGCACTCATCGCCGGGGGCGGGATGGCTCCGCTCGCGAGCCCCGATGACGCCTCTCCGAGGTTCCTGCTCGAGTCCACCCCCGAGCTCCTGGCGGGGCTGGTCTTCGCCGGTATCCTCGCCGCCATCATGTCGACCGCCGATTCGTTTCTCAACATCGGCGCCGCCGCCCTGGTACGCGATCTTCCCGCCGCGCTCGGCCGGCGCCGGCCGAACCAGCTCGTCGCCGGCCGGATCGCGGTCGTGGGGGTCGCGCTGGCGGCGGCGATCTTCGCGCTCGCGTACGGAGATCTGATCGCGCTTGTCGGGACCTTCGCGTTCGGTACGTTCGCGGCCGCCCTGACCCCGGCGGTCGCGATCGGATGGAACTGGAAGCGCGTCACACCGGGAGCGGCCGGGGCCTCGATCGTGGTCGGGCTGGTCACCAACCTGTCGCTCGAGCTCTGGGCGCGCCAGACGTGGTGGCCTGGGCTGCCGAAGCCGCCGCTGCCGCCCGGAGCTCTGCCCGGGGTCGTAGCGGTCGCGGCTTCGCTGTCGGTCCTGATGATCTGGAGCTGGCTGGCCACACCGTCGCGCCTCGAGCCCGACGTGGAACGGATCCTCGAGCTCTAGGGTAGGTTTGGCAACCAGCGCTGGAATGAATGAACGTCTGGAGAGGAGTCGATGCATGGGTAGAAACGCGATCAAGGTCGGCCTCGGCCTCGTCATTGCCCTCGGTGCTCTTGCCGTCGCCGCCGGCGCCGAAGAGGCTCCGATGTCCCTCGCGGATCGGGTCGATGCGGTCTTCGTCGACTACGACTCCACCCGCGCGCCCGGCTGCTCACTCGGAGTCATTCAGGATGGCGAACTGGTCTACGCACGCGGCTACGGCATGGCGAGTCTCGATCACGGCGTGCCGCTCGGGCCGCGCAGTGTCTTCCGAATCGCGTCGACCTCGAAGCAGTTCACCGCGTTCTCGATCCAGCTGCTGGTCGACCGCGGCGAGGTCGACCTGGACGCCGACGTCCGGACCTACTTGCCGGAGCTGCCCGAGTACCCCTGGCCGGTGACCGTACGGCATCTGGTCAACCACACCAGCGGCTATCGTGACTATCTGTCGATCAACTGGCTCGCGGGTACCCGCGACGAGGATTACTACACCGACGCCGAGGTGCTCGATCTCCTGTCGCGGCAGCGTGAGCTCAATTTCGAGCCCGGCTCCAGATTTCTCTACAGCAACTCCGGCTACTTCCTGCTCGGGCAGATCGTGCTCCGGGTGACCGGCAAGACCTTGCGCGAGTTCGCCGCCGACGAGATCTTCGGTCCGCTCGGGATGAAGCAGAGCCACTTTCACGACAACCACCGCGAGATCGTCCCCGAACGCGCGATCGGCTACTCACCGGCCGACGAGGGCGGCTTCGAGATCGATCTGACGACGCTCGAGATGATCGGTGACGGCGGCGTGTTCACCAGCGTCGAGGATCTAGCTCGTTGGGACGCGAACTTCTACCAGCCGCGCGTTGGCGGGGAGGCGACGATCGCGAAGATGCTCGAGCAGGGCGTGCTCAACAGCGGGGAGTCCATCGACTACGCGTCCGGCTTGGAGATCAGCGAGTATCGGGGCCTGCGCCGGGTCACCCACGGTGGCGCCTTCGTCGGCTATCGGGCGCAGCTCGCTCGCTTTCCGGATCAGCGATTGTCGGTGATCTGTCTCTGCAACCGCGGCGACGCCTCGCCGTCGCGACTGGTGCAGGAGGTGGCCGATCTCTACCTGGCCGACCATCTTGCCGAGTCGGATGGCGCAGATGAGACGGATGACGCTCCGACCTCGGCCGGCGAGTCGACGATCGAGCTCCCGGCGGCCGTGCTGGACAGCTACTCGGGCGCCTACAGACCCGAGGGCAGTCTGTCGGTGATCATCGTCGAACGTCGCGAGACCGGCCTGGCGGTCGCCTTCTCGCGAGACGCGGCCTACGAGATCCGGCCGGTCGCCGCCGATCGATTCGTCGGTGAGGGCCGCCGGGGCTCGTTCGAGGTCGTGTTCACGGACGCCGGCGCGACGTTCTCCTTCGGCCCCGAACGAGACGAGACCGTCTACGAGAAGGTCGAGCTGGTGACGCCGAGCACGGAGAGGGTCGCGGCGCTCGCCGGCGACTACCGATGCGACGAGCTGATGACGACGGTGCGCCTGAGCGCGGACGGGACGAGTCTCAGGCTGGAGCACGGCAATCCCCACAAGGATGCGCCAGAGGAGCCGTTCGCGCCGACCGTGGCCGACACCTTCGAGAGCGAGGGTGTGATCATCGAGGTCGACCGGAAAGACGATGCGACCGTCGCGGCGATCCGACTCGGAGTCGGCCGCGTGCGCAACATTGAGTGCGTGCCAGTACCCTGAGGATCGCTGCGAGAGTGAGACCTGATCGCGTCTCGCCGCAAGCGGCGAGGGCCCGGTGGTAGCCTTCCGGCGGGGCGTCACCAGTGGACTTCGATCGGGTACTCCGCATGATGGTGGATCATCTGGCAGAGCGTGGCCGGCGCTTTGCCCTGATCGGAGGACACGGCCTTGCGGCGTACGGCTCGCCGCGTGCAACGCTCGACCTCGATCTTGCGGTAGAAGCGCAAGCCCAGGGCGAACTGATCGAGTTTCTCGAGGATCTCGGCTACGAAACTCTCCACCGATCGACGGGTTACTCGAATCATCTGCATGAGGACCCGAGCCTGGGCCGTGTCGACTTTGTCTATGTGCGTGGTGAGACGGCTGAAAGGCTGTTCACCGGTGTCCGAACGTATCCCGGTCCTGGGGGCGTCGAGGTGCCGGTGCCGCGACCGGAGCACCTCGCGGCAATGAAGGTTCAAGCGATGAAGAACGACGAGACGCGCACCCATCAGGAGCTGTCCGACATCGAGTTCCTGCTGTCGTTGCCCGAGATCGATCACGCCGAAGTGCGTGCCTACTTCGAGAAGCACGGCCTCGAGCATCGCTTCGAGGAGATCAATGGTTCATAGAGACGATCTTCTGGACCTGGAACGGGACGTTCCGACCTCCCAGAGCGACATCGAGGCGCTTCGCAGGGTCAAGCGACTTGCGATCCACGATCCGGCGGCCACGATGCAGACGCTCCATGACGCCCTGCCGCCGCAGGCGCGAGAGCCACGCCGGACGACCTCGGCGGGCTGGGCCGATTTCGAGCTGTAGCCCGACATCGGGCTGACGGGAGCTAGGTCCCTCGCTCGTCCTGCGCGATCACGAACCGCCGAGCAGCTCGATCACCGCGACGGTCATCGCCCGCGTCCCGGCCGTCACCGCCGGCCGTGGCTCGATCTTGAAGAACGGAGAGTGGTGTGAAGCGACCGGGGGACCGCCGGCGGCCTCCGCGTCGAGATCGGCCTGCGTGGTGCCGCCGACGGCGAAGTAGACCCCCGGCACCCGGTGCTCGGTCTGCACGAAATAGGCGAAGTCCTCCGCACCCATGCCGGCGCGTGGCTCCTCGTAGAGCGCGTCCTCGCCCAACTCGCGCACGAACGCCGCCCGGATCCGCTGCGCCGTCTCGGGGTGATTCCAGGTGGTCGGTGTGGCTTCGACCGACAGATCGACCTTGGGCATCAGCTCCTCGGGCATGCCGGCGCTGCGAGCGACGCCGTCGACCACGCGCACGATGCCGCTCAGGAGCTTGGCGCGGGTCTCCTCGCTGTCGGCGCGCACGGTGAGCTGCAGGCGCGCTTCGTCGGGGATGATGTTGTGCTTGAAGCCGGCGTGGAAGGAGCCGACGGTGACGACGCCGGGCTCGAGCGGCGACAGTTCGCGGCTGACCAGGCCTTGGAGCGCGACCACGATCCTAGAAGCGAGATAGATCGGATCCTTGCCCTTGTGCGGTGAGGCGCCGTGCGCACCGACGCCGCAGACCGTGATGTCGACGCTGTCGGAGGACGAATAGGCCAGCTCGTCCCGAACCAGGATCTTGCCGGCGGGTGAGCCCGCCGAAACGTGAAAGGCGAGCGCGTAGTCGGGCACGCCGAAGCGCTCATAGAGACCGTCCTCGAGCATCGCCTTGGCGCCGCCGATGCGTTCCTCGGCCGGTTGGACGACGAACATCAAGGTGCCCGACCAGGCGTCCTTCATCGCGGTCAATCGCCGCGCGGTGCCGACCATCGAGGTGACGTGCACGTCGTGACCGCAGGCGTGCATCACCGGCACCTCCTCGCCGGTGATGTCGACCTGGGTCGCCGTCGACGCATAGTCGAGTCCCGAGTCTTCACGTACCGGTAGCCCGTCCATGTCGGCGCGCACCAGGACCAGCGGTCCCTCGCCGTTGCGCAGCATGCCGACGACCCCGGTGCCGCCCACGCCTTCGGTGACTTCGATCCCGAGCGACCTGAGCTCCGCGGCCATCCGCGCCGCCGTCTGATGTTCGAGAAACGAGAGCTCGGGATTCCTGTGAAAGTGGAGGAACAGGTCGCCCAGATAGGCCTCGTAGTCGGCGTTGACGGCGCTCTCGAGGGCGTCGCCCCGGAGCACTGCCGGTGTGAGCAACATCGAAATGGTGACGGCGGCAGCGAAAGATCTCAGCATCGGCTCTCCTAGATTTGTCCGGAATCCATCCATACAGGGGAGGGGCTCACCGCCTCCCGCCGTCGCTCTCCGGCGGCGACCCCTCAGCCTCTCGCGGTCAGGCCCGGCCGAATAGTATCGTCTGCTGCGCGCTTCGATCGCTCCCACGCTGCGCGGCCACTCTTGCGAGACCGGGTCCACCGGATCGAATAGGATGGCCGCTACCTGAAAGGTAGGGTGCCGGTTTTGAGTCGATTCGCCGTGTTGCCACAGGGCGGGTGGGTGTTGGGACTTCTCTTGCTCTCGCTGCCGGGCTGCCGGCAGGCCGAGCTGAGCTCCGACCCGGTGCGCCTGGTCGACAGCTTCGCGGAGGCGAGCGTCGAGGGCTCGACGCCGGCCGCCGAACCTGGACCCCCGACCGAGTGGAGCTTTGCCGGTGGTGTCGCGGCCGGCGGCGATTGGACGGCCGGGCCGCGTACCGCCGCCGTCAAGTTGACAGCGGACGGCCTCGCCGGCCGCTCGACCGGGGCGTTTTCGGCTTTGATCCTTACCCGCGCCGAGCCGGCCGGGGCGGAGGACCAGCTGCACGAGATCGTGGTCCGGATTCGAGCGAACAAGGGCTCGACCCTGTCACTGACGGCGCTGGGGCCGGAGGGACCGCCAACCGATGCGATCGCCGCGGAGTCCGGCGACCTGAGTCTCAGTCTGCCGATGATCGCCGGTGAGGAGTTTCAAACCTATACCCTGCAGCTCGACCGCATGTTTGGACTCGGTCCGATTCGCCGCTCGGGGGGCATCACCCGGATCATCCTGCGACCGACCGACGAGGCGGGCGCGGAGTTCACGCTCGCGTCGCTCCGGCTGGTCTTTCGCAAGGAGCGCCTGGCGTCGATCCCGACCGGCATCGGCTGGCACGGGCTCTCCCAGGTCTGGCGGGACACGGTCGTCACTCGCGCCCCCGAGAGCGTCACCTGGACGCTCGAGCTGCCCGACGAGCCGTGGCTGGACGTGGCGCTCGGCACGAGCTCGTACGGCCCGGTCGGCTTCGATGTGTCGCTCACCGACGGTGACGCGACGACCCCGGTGTTTCGCGAGACGCTCACGACCGCCGAGGTCTGGCAGCCGCGCCGGATCGACCTCTCGAGCTGGGCGGGGCGGACGGTCGATCTGACTCTGGCGGCCGAGGGCGCGCCCGGGGTGCTCACCTTCTGGGGCTCGCCGGTGGTGCGGAGCGGCTGGGTCGGCCGGCAGCAGCCGGCCGAGCCCAAGGGCGTCATCGTGGTCCTGGCGGACACCCTGCGTCGCCATCACCTCGGGCTCTACGGCCACGACCGCCCCAACACACCCAACCTCGGCCGCATGGCCGAAGAGGGGGTGCTTTTTCGCGACGCCATCTCCCAGGCGACCTGGACCAAGGTCTCGGTGCCCTCGATCCTGAGCTCGCTCTACCCGACGACGCATCAGATCGTGAGCTTCAACGATCGTCTGCCGTCGGCGGCGGTGACCATGGCCGAGGTGTTCCAGAGCGCCGGCTTCGCGACCTGGGCGTCGTCGTCGGTACCGTTCTCGGGGCAGCTCACCAATCTGCACCAGGGCGTCGAAGTGCTGCATGAAGAGGCCTCGGTCCAGCTGCCGGAGGGCGTTTCCGACACCAAGACCGGGCGCTACTTCATCGACGAGCTGACGCCATGGTTGGAGCGCCACCACGACGTGCCGTTCTTCGCCTTCGTGCACGCCATGGATCCGCACAGTCCGTTCAAGCCCTATCCGCCGTACGACACCCTGTGGACCGATGCCGCCGCCGCGGCGCGCTGGGAGCGTGAGCTCGAGCAGATCCGTCCGCACATCAAGCATCCGCTGCTGCAGCGCTTCGGCATGCCCACCCGCGCCGAGATGGAGGCCGGGGGGGTCGAGATCGAGCCCTACCTGGACCACGAGCGCGCCTGGTACGACGCCTCGATTCTGGCGCTCGACGCCGAGATCGGGCGTCTGCGTGAGCTGCTCGAGCGGCTGGGCCGCGACCGCGACACGGTCATCGTCTTCGTTTCCGACCACGGCGAGGAGTTTCTCGAGCACGGCAACCACTGGCACGGTTTGAACGTCTATTCCGAGATGATCGAAGTTCCGCTGCTGCTGCACTGGCCGGGTGGCCTGCCCGCCGGCACGGTGATCGACACCACGGTGCAGACGCTCGACATGATGCCGACCGTGGTCGAGCTCGCCGGCCTGCCGATTCCGAGAACCGCGCAGGGGAAGAGCCTGGCTCCCCTCTGGGCCGAAGGCGGTGCGGCGCAGCGGCGGCTGCCGGTGGTGGCGGAGCGCAAGACACCGATGCCTATGACCGGGGGCCCCGACGACGCCTTCATCGGCTCCGACTCGTTGGCGATCGTCGAGGCCGAGTGGAAGCTGATCTGGAACGTGCGCCAGGGCGAGGGCGTGCCCGAGCACGAGCTCTTCCATCGGCTGTCGGATCCGTTCGATCAGACGAACGTGGCCGCCGAGCAGCCGGAGGTGGTGGAGCGGCTGCGCGCCCTGCTCGAGCGCTGGCGCGAGACCGCTGTTGCGGCGCGGCTACCGAGCGATGCCGAGTCGGCGGAGAGTCTGTCGGCGGAGGACCTGGAACGGCTGAAGAGTCTCGGGTACCTGTAGGCGGACGGTGATCGGCTGCCCGGGGGACTAGCTAGCGACTCCGTGCTCCTCGCGCAGCTTCACCAGCGCCCAGAGCATCTCGTTGGTCGGTGTCGCCACGCCCAGATCGGCGCCGCGCCGGGCGATGTAGCCGTTCAGCGCGTCGATCTCGGTGCGTCGCCCATGGGCGATGTCCTGCTCGGTCGACGAGGTGGCGTTGCCGACCCCCTTGAGAATCGTTTCGCCCTGGGCGAGCAGTTCGTCGACATCCAGCTCGATGCCGTCGGCTCGTGCGACCTCGACGCCCTCGCGCCCGACGTTCAGGGCGATGCGCCAGGTTGGCTCGAACTCCCTCAGCCGGCCGTAGCTCGCCCGGGTGAGTGCGCTCACCGCGTTGGCCATCGAGTTGAGGACCATCTTGATCCAGAGCTCGTGGCGGATGCGATCCGAGACCCGGCAGGGCACCCCGGCGCGCTCGAAGATCTCGGTGACCCAGCGCGCCATCTCGGGCCGGTCGGGGTCGCCGATGATCAGGTCGCCGCGACCCCGATGCCGGATCGTGCCCGGCGTGTCGATCGCGGCGGCGACGATGACCACGGTCGGAATCGCGTGGACTCCGACTGCCTGCATGCGGTCGACATTGTCGACCCCGTTCTGGAGGCTCACGACCAGTGCATCGTCGGCGAGAAGTGAGCGGATGCCCTCGGCGGCGCTCTCGGTGTCGACGGTCTTGACCGAGAAGAGCACCAGCTGGGCGCCCTCGAGCGCCTCGGCGGTGTCGGCGACCGCGACCGGGACGGTCTCCTGAATCTCGACGCCGTCGATGACCAGTCCGCGCTCGCGGACGAGTTGGAGGTGCGGGCTCCGGGACGCCGGCCGGCCGACGAAGGTGACCGGGGCGCCAGCCCGGGCGAGCATGCCGCCGAAGTAGCTACCGACCGCGCCGGCGCCGACGACCGCGACCTTTGGGAAGTCGGACATGGTCCCTATTGTTGCCGATTCTGACTCGGCTGACGCCTTTTCTCGAACCGATCAGGTGGGCATCTCCTCCTGCGGGAGGCGTCGCCCGCTACAATCGCTGCTCTTTAGCTGGACGTATGAGGTCTTCCAAGGAGGTGAGTCCGTGCCGAGGTCGTTGCGTAGCGCTACTGTCCTGTTGATCGCTGCTCTCTGCGCGATTCGACCGCTGCCGGCCCACGACGACGCTCGTCGGGCCGAGCTCGAGAAGCAGCTCGCCGCGACCGCCGAGGTCGAGCAGAAGGTGATGGTGCCGATGCGCGACGGCGTGCGCCTGGCTTCAGACGTCTACCGGCCGAAGGGCGTCGAGGGGCCGGTGCCGACGATCTTCTGGCGCACGCCCTACAACTTCAGCGAGCTCAGCCAGAGCCGGCTCGAGATGATCACCCGAGCGGTGGAGAAGGGGTACGCGTTCGTGATCCAGAACGAGCGCGGTAAGTACTTCTCCGAGGGCGAGTGGGAGATCCTCGGCTTTCCGCGCACCGACGGCTACGACGCCTTGAGCTGGATCGCGGAGCAGGGGTGGTCGAGCGGCAAGGTGGCGACCATCGGCTGCTCGTCGTCGGCCGAGTGGCAGTTGGCGCTCGCGGCCATGGACCACCCGGCGCACGCGGCGATGGTGCCGATGGCCTCCGGCGCCGGAATCGGCCGGGTGGGGCGCTTCTACGAACAGGGCAACTGGTACCGCGGCGGTGCCTTCCAGATGCTTTTCGCCCCCTGGCTCTACGGCGTGCAGAACACGCAGCGGCCGCGGCTTCCGGCCGACCTGTCGCGTGAGGACCTGGTCCGTCTCGGGAGCTACTTCGACCTGGCGCCCGAGATGCCAGAGGTCGATTGGACGAAAGCGATCCGCCACCTGCCGCTCGCGGAGATGCTCTCGACCGTCAACGGCCCGCAAGGAACCTACGCCGACCTCATCCGGCGGACGCCCGATGACCCCGCCTGGTACGAGGGTGGGCTCTACCACGATGACGAGCCGTGGGGGGTTCCCAGCCTCTGGTTCAACTCCTGGTACGACGTCTCGATCGGCCCCAATCTGGAGCTCTACAACCTGGCGATCGAGCAGGCGACCGACGCTCACGTGGCCGACAATCAGTATCTGGTCGTGGCGCCGGTGCCGCACTGCTCGTTCTTCCGCTCCGAGGAGAACACGATCGTCGGCGAGCGCTCGATGGGCGACGCGCGGCTCGACTACTACGGGCTGATCTTCGACTGGTTCGAGCACACTCTCCGGGACGAGCCCGGTGACTTCGCCGAGGAGACCCCGAAGGTTCAGTACTACACGATGGGCGCTAACAGGTGGCAGAGCGCCGGCACCTGGCCGCCGGCAGGAGTGAAGGAGTGGCCTCTCTATCTCGACGGAGGCGGCTCGGCGAACAGCGTCTTCGGCGACGGCCGCCTGGCCAGCAAGCCGCCGGAGACCGCGGCGAGAGACACCTTCTCCTACGACCCGATGAACCCCGTACCGTCGCTCGGTGGCGGGGTCTGCTGCACCGGCGGCGCGGTTCAGCCCGGCGTCTTCGATCAGCGTCCCATAGAGGCTCGGCACGACGTCCTGGTCTACACCGGTGAGGTGCTCGCCGGCGCCGTCGAGGTCACCGGCTTCATCGAGACGGTGCTCTACGTTTCGTCCGACGCCAGGGACACCGATTTCACGATCAAGCTGGTCGACGTGCTCCCGGACGGCACCGCGTACAACGTCGACGAGACTGTCCAGCGCGCGCGCTATCGAGAGGGCTACGACCGGCAGGTATTTCTGGAGCGTGACGAAATCTACGAGATCCGGCTCGGTCCGATGACCACCAGCCACGAGTTCGGCAAGGGGCACCGGATCCGGGTCGAGGTCTCGAGCAGCAACTTCCCGCGCTTCGCTCGCAACCTGAATACCGGTGGCAACAACTACGACGAGGCCGAGGGTGTCGTTGCCCGCAATACGGTCCACCACTCGCCCGACCATCCGTCGCGGATCGTGCTCCAGTCCGCACCGGTCTCGAGCGACTAGCCCGTGTTCTGCAGTCCGTAGGCGATCCCGCGCACCGACGCCCGTAGCGCTCCCAGCAGTTCGCCGTCGTTCCGACCGGCCTTGCGCCAGCGGCAGAGCAGGTCGATCTGGAGCTCGCTCATCGGATCGATGTAGGGGTTGCGCAGCCGGATCGCGCGCTGCAGCACCGGATCGTCGTCGAGCAGCACCTCGTTCCGCTTGATCTCGAGGATGCGCGCCACGGTTCGGTCGAACTCGGCTTCGATCACCCCGAACGTCCGCCGGCCGGAGTCGCCCGCGAGCTCGGCATAGCGCCGGGCGATCGACATGTCGGCCTTGCCCAGTACCATCTCGGCATCGTCGAGCAGCACCGCGAAGAAGAGCCAGCCCTCGAGCATCTCGCGCAGGCTGTCGATACCGAACTCCTCGATCGCGCGATCGAGTCCCGAGCCGAGTCCGTACCAGCCAGGTAGCAGGTGGCGGCTCTGGGTCCAGGAGAAGACCCAGGGGATCGCGCGCAGGCTCTCGATGCCTCCGCCCTGGCGACGCGAGGCGGGCCGCGAGCCGATCTCCATACGTTCGATGACGTCGATCGGCGTGGCGGCGCGGAAGTAGCCGTCGAAGCCGTCGACGTAGACCAGATCGCGGTAGGTCGTGCGGCTCTGACCGGCGATAGTCGCCGCGATCTGCCGCCAGCGGCTGTCGTCCGGCAGCGGCGTGCTCGGTCGTAGGGTCGCGAGTACCACCGCGCCGGTCGCCCGCTCCAGGCTGCGAGCCGCGATCGGGCGCAGGCTGTAGCTGTCGTCGATCACTTCGCCCTGCTCGGTCGCGCGCAGCCGGCCCGCGACCGATCCCGAGGGCGCCGCCATCACGGCACGGTGGGTCTTGCCGCCGCCCCGGCTGATCGAGCCACCCCGGCCGTGGAAGATCGTCAGCCGCACCCCGGCCCGGTCGAAGCTTCCGACCAGATTCTCCTGTGCCTCGTAGAGCGCCCAGCGCGAGGCGGTCAGCCCGCCGTCCTTGTTGCTGTCGGAGTAGCCGACCATCACCGTCTGGCGATCCGACCGGGCGCGCAGGTGGCCGCGATAGAGGTCGTTCGCGAACAGAGCATCCATGGTGACCCCTGCATTCTCGAGATCCGCCACAGTCTCGAACAGCGGCGCTACGTCGAGCGGCACCTGCGAACCGGCGGCCAGCCCCGCGCGGCGCGCCAGATAGAGCACCGAGAGCACGTCGTCCGGTCCCCGCGCCATGCTGATGACGTAGGAGCCGATCGCTCCCGGGCCGAGGCGTGCCTGGGCCTCCCGGATCTCTCGGAACACCGCGAGCGTCTCGCCGGTGTCGCCCTCGCCCTCGACGACCTCGAGCTCCCCCTCGAGAGCCGAGGTCAGCGCCGCGGTGCGCTCGGCCGCAGGACGCTCGATCCAGGCCGGATCATTCATCAGGGCGGCCACGGCCTGCCGATGGACTCCGGCGTCCTGGCGCACGTCGATCGCTGCCAGATGGAAACCGAACGTGTCGACCCGACGCAGAGTGCGCCGGAGCGCGAACAGGCCGGCGTGCTCGGCCGCGTTGCGCTCGAGGCTGGTCGCGGCGATCCGCAGATCGCGTCGCAGTTCGTCGGGACCGGAGTAGCCGCGGTCGCCGCCCGAGAGCGTCGCCCCGACGCGCGCCGCGATCAGTCGGAAGAGCCGGCGGTAGGGCATGTCCACCTCGCGCGCGGAGATCGCCGCCACGACCTCGGGGAAATCGTCGCCGTAGCCCGCGCTCAACTCGAGGAGCTCGGGGTCGACGCTCACGCGCGAGGAAGTCTGCGTCAGGCTGCGAGCGTGCCCGAGGAGCTCGGAGACGTAGCGCTCGAGCAGGACGTCGCGTTGCCTGGCGAGCGCGGCGCGGAGTGTCTGGGCGGTCACGTTCGGATTGCCGTCCATGTCGCCGCCGACCCAGGAGGCGAAACGGAGAAAGATCGGCACGGTGGGTTTGCCGCCGTATACCTCGTCGAGCGCGCTCTCGAGCTCCTCGTAGAGAAACGGCACCATCTTGTAGATGACGTCCATCAGGTAGTAGAGGACGTGCTCGAGCTCGCCCAGGACCGTCGTCCGACTCGGCGGCTGCGCCTCGGTCTGCCAGATGCAGGTGACCTCGGATCGGATCCGCGCCGCGTTGACGCGCAGCTCGGTAGGGGTCGCGGAGAAGTCGAACAGCTCGATCAGGCGGCGCGCGATCTGCTGCTGCTTCTCGAGAATTGCGCGGCGCGTGGCTTCGGTCGGGTGGGCGGTGAACACCGGTTCGATCGAGAGCGCCGCCAGCAGCTCCTCGATCTCCCCGACCTCGACGCCCTTGCTCTTTAGGCGCAACATCAGATCGAGAAAGCTACCGCGCTGCGGGGCGTCCGGGCGCTTGAGGTACTCGCGCCGGCGCCGGACGCGATGCGCCTTCTCGGCCAGATTGATGATCTGGAAGTAGAGCGAGAAGGCGCGGATCAGTTCGGCCGCCTGCCCGGTGCCGAGCGCGGCCTCGAACAGCGGCTCGGCGCCACCTTGCTCGCGCCGCTCGATCGCCCCGCGGCGGGCCGCTTCGACCCGGTCGAACAGCTCGTCGCCGCCCTGCTCGCGCAGAACCTCCCCGACCAGGGCGCCGAGCCGGCGCACGTCCTCGCGGAGTGGTACGTCTTTGGGCGGGAAGTGGAGGCCGGAGCGCACGATGTGCGCAGGTTATCGCGGCGCCGTCTTTGCTGCCTGGCGTGGGGCGGGTCCTAGCCGGCCACGAGCTAGAGACGATCCCGCCGCCGGACGAGCAGGAACGCGGCGAGCGCCAGGAAGCCGACCAGGCCGGCGACCGCCGCGTACCGACCGCTGCCACCCGCCGGGACTCCATCCGGCAACGGTACGAAATCACCGTTGCCCAGGGCCACGAACCCGGCCCAGACGGAGGCGGGTCTACCGAACGAGCTCCACTCGGCTTGGGTCTGTGACAGCGCCTGGCCGACGCTGGCGCCGGCGCTCAGGCGGTCGTAGAAGTCGTCGAAGAACTCGGTGGCCTGGCGGTCGTCGATACGCCAGAGGCTGGCGACAACGGACTCGGCTCCGGCCTGGAAGAAGGCTCGAGCGATGCTCAGGACGCCCTCTCCGCGGAGCACCTCACCGGCTGCCGTGTCGCAAGCGGCGAGCACGATCAGCTTGTCTTCGAGACCGCTGAGCCTGGCGATCTCGGAGGGCCTCAGCAGTCCGTCTTCCTGCTCGCCTCCCGCGGCGAGGACGAGTCCCGACAAGCTCGGGCGCTGGAGGTCGAGGTAGGCGTGCGCAGCGAAGTGCACGATCCGGTAGGCAGAGAGGTCGGTGGTCTTTACGAGGCGCTCACTCGCCTGCTCACGCCGCTCGAGGCGACCGTGACCGCCCAGAGAGCGGAGCACGCGCTTGCCCTCCCGCTCGGCATACGGCAACGGACCCAGAGTGGCGACGGTCGCAAGCGAGGCTCCGCGCGCCGAGGCTGGGGCGCCGCCGGCGAACAGGAGCGGATTTGCCAGGACGAAGGCCCCCGAGCCGAATCCGAGAGAGGATTCAACGTCTTTACGCCAGTGCAGCCAGACACTCGCCGAGGGCACGATCTGAATCTCGTAGCGCTCGACGAGGGGCTTAGAGCCCTCCGCTTCTCGGAGGAGGCCGAACGGGAGCAGGTGAAGAATCCCGTCGGGCACGACGACGAGTCGTCGAACATCGTCCGGAAGATCGGACAGTGCGGTGTCGAACAGTAGTCGATGGAGCGCGGCGAGAGCTTGTTCATCCTCTGGATCGGCACGGGCTCGCAGGGCGCGCACGGCTGGATCGAGTCGGGCTCGGTCAGCCTCGAGTCGATATGGCTGAACGCCGTTCGACGTGATGACCAGGAGCCAAGAGCCGCCGGCGAAGTGTCCGGACCAGTCCTCCTGGAGTCCGATCTGGAAGGAGAGCAGGGCTTCGTCAGGGCGCAGCTCAGCCTGCAGCTGGCTCATGAGGTCAGTGCCCGGAGGCTCGATGATCGGGATCTCCGGATCGGCGTCGTCAGTCGCCCGACGGATTCGGGCTGCCTCCTGCTCGAGCCCATCGAGTTGACTGAGCAGGGCGTTCCGTTGAGATGTGTCGGGCGCGGATGAGAAAAGTTCGCGAGTGATCTCGGCATAGCGCCGGTCGACCGCTTGCAGGAGCTCGGTTGTCTCGCTCGTCGGCTTGGGCTGCCTGGCGTCGAGCAGGGCTTCTCGAAGGGTTTGAGAGCGCAGGCGCTCAATCACGGAGAGGGCCTTCTCGATCGCGCTCGTCGGCTGGGGTGCCGTGTCGGTTGCGATCTCCAGCAGTCTTCCCGCGAGCCCGTAGTAGGCATCTGCCGACTGCGAGAGCAGTCGATCGGTGGCTTCGCCCACCTGGTTGCGGCGCAGCGCCTCGAACAGCGAGAGGAGAACCTCGATACGCTCGACGGCCTCGTCGGGCGACTCGGTCGCCCAGATGACCCGCATCTGGTCCTCCCAGCCGTCCAGGTACATCCAGAACCCCTGTTCCTCCGCGTCGGTCTGTTCAAGGATCCGGCGGGCCCGCTGCGGATCGCTTTCGAGCGAGACTGCCGCGAGTGCCTTCATGCATCGTCTCTTCAGCTCGGTGTTCGAGCCCGCCAGCTCGATACACGTTTCGAGATGAGCTTCCGCTTCCGGGCCACCTTCGATCTGCGCGATCAGCGCCCTCGTTGCGGCCTCGACCCAGGTGTGTCCGGCTCGCTGTGCGATCTCGAGGGTCGAATAGAGGTCGGTGACGACACTCTTGCGCCGGCTGTCGGTAGGGTGTTGGCTCAGCACGCGATGAAGTACGAGGTCGTAGCTGGCGCTCGCCTGGTCTCTCGGTCGCCCCTCCTCGATCGCCAGGGTCAAATTCCTCCGAGCCCAGCGCTGAGCCTCAACCGACAACCCAAGCAGGTCGGCCACGTGCGCGAGGGATCTGAGACATTCCTTGAGCTCGTGGCGATGGACCTCCGGGGCTTCCTGGAGCGACTCGTATGCAGCCTGAAGGAGCAGTCGTGCCCGCTCCAGATCCTCTGCCTTCAACATGAGGATGTGCGCTCTGGCCATCTTCAGGAGCGCCTTGTCCTGGGGAATCGAGCTCCGCGCCACGACCGCTTCGAGACTGGCGAGATGCCCTTCCGCGGCCTCGAGATCCTCCGGGCGGCCGTCCCAGCTGTACCAGAGCATGTGCCAGGTCACCAGGTAGCTCAGAGCTCGGGTCGCCGGCGAGAGCTGGCCCTGTGCCTCGAACAGCAGAGCCGCGTCCTTGAGATGCGGGCCCCCGTGATCCCGCCAAGGGGGAAGTCTCCCCAGGTAGAAGTGCAGCCACGGCTCTCGCGGGTGTGTGGCGAGGAGCTCCGTGAGCTCTGTGCGCGCTGTGCGGGCCAGGTCCGACTGCTCGCGGCTACTCAGAAAGTAGCACTCGGTGGCGCGCTCGCTGGGACCCTCGCTCTCGACGAGTCGGCGACACCGATCCAGATCATCGCCGACCGCGACGAGCGGCGTGGCCAGAGCGGTCGCCAGAGCTAGCGGAACGAGCTGCTTCATCAACTAACCGTCGCAGCGGATGTCGAAAGTGGTCTCGCGAACGACGCCCTCGAGACCGCGCCGAACCCTGACGTGGAGTCGCAGACTGTCAGCGCCGGCTTCGACGAGCAGCGCCTTGCGGATGAGAAAGCTCGACTCTCTCTGATCCAGCGATTCGTCAAGTGGTTCGAGTTCGGCGGTCAGCAGAGTGACGTCGTAGGTCGCGCCCTCGAAGGGGGTCCAGGAGGCCCTGCACTCCGAGGGCGCTGAGTCTCCGGGTTGCGTGATGAGATGAAGGGCCGCCTCCGGGTTGGCGACTTGCCGAGCGAGCGATGCCCCGGGCGCCATGCCCTCGTAGATGAGAGTGAAGGCGAGAAATCCCGCAGCGGCGGCTGCTGCTGCGGACCAACCGACTCGAGCAGCGGTCACCCGCCGCGTGGAGCGCGCATCAACAGGACGCTCGGCGGCCTCGCCCGAGATCGCGCTGGCGAGGCGCCACGCTTCGGTACACGTGGAGCAGCTGGCGACGTGCTCCAGGATGCTGCGGAGCTCCCCGGGCTGGAGCTCGCCGTTGGCCGCTTCCCAGAGCGTCGCTGCCGGCGGGCAGGCTTTGGTTGGAGCATCGCCCGGTAGGGTCGAGGCGAAAGCCTTGCGGAGCCGCCGATCCCCGTGTCGATCGTCAGTCATGGCGTCACTTGGATCCGATGAAGGCACTCGCGCTCGAGGCCTCGGAACACGAGGTTGGCGGCGCGCTTTCGATTCCAACCCATTCGGGGTGCGATCTGAGGCCTCTTGTATCCCAAAGAAATCTCCTTCCGGCGGCGCAGTCTGCGAATCTCGTCCGCGACCGCTGAAAAGGCCACCTTCCGCAAGTAAGACGCTGAAAGACTGTCGACTTCCTCTTCCCTTTTAGCGACTCTCATGACCGCCACGATTCCAACCTGCACCAGGTCGTCCTTCGACTGGCTCATCCAGCTCGGACAAACAGCCTGGACGGCGGTTGCCAGCCTATAGCGTAGGCGGCTGTACTCATCAGCACACATACAGTCCTCGCAATCCGGGGGGGGCGTCGAGTTGATTCTAACGCCAGGCGACGTGAGACACTTGGTCGTTCTCAAACGTCTAGTAAGGAGCGCTGCGGAGAGTGGGGAGCCAATGCGGCCATCTATCGGTCGAAGGAGATAGAAAAGATGAGAGCTATGTCTGTTGTTTGTTCGATGCTTTTGGTGTCGCTGCTGGTCGGCTTCGGGGGGACTCCCGCATTGGCGATGGGAGGCCACTCCAACTGGGGCGATTTCGCCCTTGAAATCAAGCTGGGCTCGGCTGAGTTGGGTTTCCAGAAGCGCTTGTCGCAAGGCGGCTTGGAACAGTGGAAGTGTAGAGCTTGCGCGCACTATCTCGAGGCTTGGCTCGAATCGGAGGAGGTCGACGCAGGCGGGAGGGATCGAGACGTCAGTGCTTTGGGGCTGGGCTATCGCTTCTACTTCCTCACCGGAGACGAGAACCCGAGCACTCGGGAGGGGCTCGCGGCATTCCTCCGACTCGGGCTATCGAGAGTCGAGCTCGATACGCCGGACGTCACGCGATCGGGCTACTACGGTGGTCTAGGGATCCAGTACCCCATCCGCCAGAGCTGGTACCAGGAGGAGTCCGGGGACCTCGCTCAGAGACCCTTCTGGATGAGCGTTATCCTCACGGCCACTCACAACGAGATCGAGACGAACGGCGTCGACCTCGACTACTTCAGCACCAAGGTGGGACTCCGATTCGTCTTCCCGAGCCGACGAGACAAGGCCCGGGCGGCATGCCTGAACGCCCGCGTCAACCAGGTGCATGATCGGATCACGAAGGCCGAGCGCGAAGAGCTCTCGTCGATCAGCACAACCGAGGGCTTCGCCGCTGCGATTGAGCGTCATTCCGAGCGGCATCAGCTTCCGCGCCCGCCCGAATGTCACGAGCGGGACTCCAGGTCCCAGTAACGAACAGCGAGTGTCGAGCGCCTATTAGAGCGAAGACCAGCTCATCAGGCGTTACGACATGGCTACAGACATAGCGGCATACCGGTACCAGGCTCCGACGAGCGGCCCAGTAGACCCCCCGGTCGACGACCAGCGCCTCGCCCAACTGCGCGAGGCGCTGGTCCAGGCGGTCGGCCGCGTCTGCCCACCCTGGCTGGCCAACGACCGCGAGGACATCGTCCAGCTCGCTCTGACCAAGCTGATGGAGAACGCGCTGCGCGACCGGACGGAGCTCGAGTTCTCCAAGACCTACCTGCGGAAGGTCGCCTACTCGCACGTGGTCGACGAGATCCGTCGGCGCCGTCGCCGACGTGAATCGTCGCTCGAGGTGGTCGACGAGGCGGCGTCGGTGCTGGCCTCGAACCGCCCCGATCCCGAGGCGTCCTCGGCCGGCAGTGAGCTCGGCGTGGCGATCCGCGAGTGCCTTTCCAACCTGGTCGCGCCGCGCCGCGATGCGGTCAGCCTCTGGCTGCTCGGCTACAGCCACGTCGAGATCGCCCGCCGTCTGGGTTGGAACCGTAAGCGCGCCGAGAATCTGGTGACGCGAGGCCGGCAGAATCTGCGCGACGGCCTGGCAGTCAAGGGCTTTTCGGTCTAGCCGTCCGATCGCGCGTCTGGATGGAAGCGGTCGCGAGGTAGACGCGCCTCGACGCCCGCTCGCGGTCTCAGGGTGAGGTCCAGCGGCGGGCCGCGCGCCCCGCCGTCGTGGCGACGAGTCGAGTGAGGAGGAGTGCCCCACTCGATCGTCCTATGGCTAGAACGAGAGACCGGAGGGTCGTGAGCGGTGTGCTCCTTCGACCGCGCCCGGTCTCTGAACACGACTCGCATCAGGAGAACTCATGGCAAGAAAGACGAAATCGACGGACGTGCGCGTGAAGCTGCCGTGTCCGCTCCCCGAAGGGATCGAGCCGACGCTCCACGTCTACGACACCTACGGCAAGTACATCGCGCAGGGCCAGCTCAGCGACGATGGCACCGGCAAGGTCGTGATCCCCTCGGAGCTCGAGGGCGCGACGCTGCGCTACGTCGTTGGACCGCAGGCCGGCGGTGAGCCGACGCTCAAGGAGGTGCGCCGGGTGAACGGGGTCGAGAAGATCCGCGCCTTCGATCCGGGCGTAGCGATCGAGATCGACATCGCCGAGGGCGTCATCGCCGACTGGATCCTCTGCCGCTGCACGGTGCGCGGCAAGGTGGTCAAGGCGTTCGCGCAGCCGACCGGCAGTCCGATCGACTACCCGGTCTGTTACGCGCGCGTCCACATCTGCGAAGTCGACGCCATTCCGCAGATCGTCTGGCGGATTCCCGACGACATCATCTGGCGGCTCCGTGACGATCTCATCGCCGGGCCGATTCCGCTTCCGGACCCGATCCCGGATCCGTCGCCGGACCCGCTTCCGGGCCCATTTCCGGACCCGCAACCGGTTCCGCCGCGGCCGAGAGTGCGCGCGAAGGCGTCCTCGGCGGCAACCCTGCCGGCAGAGCTGGTCACCAATCTGACCCTGGCGCCGTCCGCCTCCGAGGTCCGTCGTGCGTTGATCGACGTCCTCGCGCTCCGGTGGTGGTGTTGGTATCCGTACCTGCACCCGTTCTTCAACTACCACCTCGACTGCTGGACGACCTGGACCGACGAGAGCGGATGTTTCGATTTCACGTTCTTCCACTCGTGCAACGACACGCCCGACATCTACGTCTGGGTCGAGCAGTGGATCGCCGGCTCCTGGCGCACGATCTACGCGCGCGGCCCGCGTTGCGACACGCACTGGAACTACCAGTGCGGCTCGGAGCTCACGATTCGGGTGACCCATCCCGACGCGATCGTCTGCCAGCCGCCGCCAACGGTCGACCTGCCGGACGACGTCACCACCTTCGTCCTGCCGATGGCGGTCGGGAACCTGGAGATCGCCGGCTCGGCCAGCCATCCGCTCGACCCGCTCGGCTGGGTGCAGACCGACGGCACCGCTATCTACAGCGGTGGCCCGAGCAACTTCCCGACGATCAACGACGCGCCGCTCGGCGGCTACCTGCAGTTCAGGATGCTGCACTCGCTCGACCTGCCGAAGCCGGGGCTGACGCGCTACGCGTGGTCGTACCGGCCCAAGCCGGCGAACCCGACCGACTCGGGAGGCTGGACCAAGATGGACGAGACCATCAACCGCAAGTACCAGGTGCCGGGTGCGGGTGGACTGCCGGTCTATCCGGCGCTGGCGCTCGGCCCCGACGGTGACGGCCTGTTCGACTTCCGGCCGAAGACCCCGCCGGCGGGCGTCTGGCCGGTCACCGGTTTTACCGAGGATCTCTGGTCGGCGAAGCTCCAGACCAGTCCGCTGGCTGCTGGCGACTACCAGATCCTCGTCACCGTGCACGACCAGAACGGTGACGTCGTTCGGCCCAAGAAGCCGGGCGATGCGATGCCATCGCCGGGCAAGTTCGACTTCGTGGTGACCGACACCCGGGACGCCGCGAAGGAGACCTACTCGAGCCGTAAGGCGACCGCCGCCGAGATCATCGACGACGGCTTTGTGTTCTGCGTCAAGATCGACAACGGCGTCTGCGCCTCGGTTCTCGAGCCGGTGCAGACCAGCATCGGCGCGGCCGACACGTGCGGCTTCCTGCGCTACGACGACAAGGCGACCACCGACGTCACGCTGGCCTTCGAGGCCAGCCATCCGCGTGACCAGGCGTGGTTCCAGCTCGGAGTGGTGCGCGGCATGGATCACCAGGCACAGGTCTCGGTCCTGGAGGGTGGAGAGGTCGGCGCCGCGAGCGTCGCCGTCGACACGAACCCGACCGTCCCGACCGGCTTCTACAACGGCGACGGGGCCGGCAACTTCAGCGGAATGTTCCCCGCCGTTCGCTTCCTCGACACCTGCGACAACGCCGCCTTCGGCGTCAACCTCTGGACGCGCGCCAAGGCGCACAACGGCATCGCCCGTCTGAACGGGTACGACCGGTTCGACACCATGGCGTTTGCTCTGGCCCAGGAGGAGGAATAGGAGGGGGGGCGCGTGAGGGGTTAGGCTGATTTCTTCTGACTGCTCTCAGCCGCGGTCCGGATCTTCCGGGCCGCGGCTTTTTCTTGTCTGGCCCGCGGTCTCGCTCGGCCGCCGGGTCGGGTCGCTCCACCGCCTCGGCGTTCTCAGAGCCGAGCTCGCACCGAGGATCGATCGATGTCTCGGATCGACGGCGTGCCGGCGAGTTGCATGTCCCGAACCAGTTCGGCGGTGAGCAGAGTCAGAGCCTGCTCGACCCCCGCCTGGCCGAACGTCGCCAGGCCCCAGATGTAGGCGCGGCCGATCCCGACGGCATCGGCGCCGAGCGCCAGCGCCTTGAAGATGTCGGTGCCGCGATGGATGCCGCCGTCGATCAGGATCGGGATGTCGCCGTGAATCGCCTGGGCGATGCCGGGCAGCGACTCGAGCGTCGAGAGTCCGCTGTCGAGCTGCCGGCCGCCGTGATTCGAGATGATCAGCCCGTCGGCGCCATGATCCACACAGCGCCGCGCGTCGTCGGCGCGCACGATCCCTTTGACGACGATCTTCATGGTGGTGTGCTCGCGCAGCCAGGCGAGAAACTGCCAGTCGTGCGCCGGGTTCGACGTGCCGGGCGGCGTTCCGATCTGGTCGAAGTTGCCGAGCCGCAGCTGACCGGAGCCCAGCAGCTTGGCGATGAACGCCTTCTGCGACTCTCGATTGCCGACCACTGGCGTGTCGACGGTGAGAGCGCACACCTTGCAGCCCGCCGCCTCGGCCTGGGCGAGCACGTTCTCGGTGATCGCGAGATCGGTCGTCGTGTAGAGCTGGAACCAGACCGGCCGGCCGTGCGCCTGGCGGATCTCGGCGATCGAATGGCTGGAGAAGGTCGAGGCGATCATCGTGTGGTCGGCCGACGCTGCCGCCCGGGCGGTGCCGAGCTCGCCGTCGGGGTGCATCGTGCCCTGGACGCCGATCGGAGCGAGCAGGATCGGGGTCGGCATGCGCTCGCCGAGTACTTCGACCGAAGTGTCGATCGAGCTCACGTCGACCAATCGCCGGGCGAGGATCTGCACCCGCTGATACGCATCGCGGTTGGCGCGCACGGTGGCCTCGTCGTCGGAGCCGCCGGCGATGAAGTCGTAGACCTCCTGGTCGAGGACGCCGCGGGCGTGCTCTTCGAATTCGAGCACGTTGTTGGCGGCGATCGGTGAGTCGAGGCCCCAGAGGCGCCCGCCAACCAGCATCGAGGCGAGCGCCGGCAGATAGAACGGCGAGCCGGCGACCCAGCGGAGGAACTCGCGCCGGGCGGGAGAGGTCACGAGCTGCTCCCGGGATCAGGCAGCTTCCTCCCCGGCGTCCACGGCGCTCCCGCAGCCTCCATCTCGGCCTCGAGCGCCGGCAGATCGACCTCGAGCGTCTGCGTGAGCGCCGCGCTTACTTCGGTGAACTCGGAAGACGCGATCTCGACGCTCTCGCGCTGCGTCGCGGTGGGCGCCTGGCGGGTCTGCCAGTGTCCGTAGGCGACCTGGCCGAGCCGGCCGAGAATGGTCGGGACCGAGGACTCGTTCAGCCGGTTGCGCGCGTCGTCGGTCTGGAGGCGCAGCCGCAGCTCTGCCAGGGCCGTGGCGATCTCGTCGAGCCGCCGGTAGAGCTCCGGCGAAGCTCCCGGTGTCTCGGCCAGGGCAGCGCGCAGGTGGCGCAGGCGCTCGCCGCCGCGGCCGAGCTCGCGCGCGGCGCCCTGGGCTCGGCGCAGTAGATCGGCGGTCCGGCGCTGGAACGCCGCGGTGGCCTCGAAGTCCGGAGTCCCGAGCGTGAAGCTCGGGATCGCGCTCACCTCGAACGGCCGGGCTTCGCCGAGAGTCTCGACGCCGTTCCGGGTCAGAATCGCCAGCTCGGCGGTGTAGGTGCCGGGCGCGACCAGCGGGCCGAACGGGTCTTCGACCCAGGGCGGCCGGAAGCCGGGGACCTCCAGGTTGACCGGGTCCGGGGGCGGCAGCCTCAGATCCCAAGCGATTCGATGGAGCCCGGCCTCCGCCTTGGCGTTCAGCCGGCGTAGCGCGGTCCCGGCAGAGTCGCGAATCGTGATGAGAACCTGGGGCTCGGACTCGAGCGCCTCGCTACGGAGAGTCTCCCAGCCCGGGAACGGTACGTCGGCGGCGCTGTCGAGCGCGCCTTCGCGCGCGGTGCGCTCCTCCTTGGCGGTCTCCGGCGCTTTCGCCAGGTGATAGGTGACGATCGCTCCGAACGGTGGGTTGGGCGCCGTGTAGTCGTCGCTTCCCATCGACGGCTTGCCAGCGGCCTGGCCGGGAACCGACGGGATGTAGAGCCAGGCGTCGCGCACCGGGAAGAGGTAGGTCTTGTGCTCGAGGGCGCCCTTGGCGATGTCGCGCAGGGGCGTGTAGTCGTCGAGAATGTAGAAGCCGCGGCCGAAGGTCGCGCCCACCAGGTCGTTGTCACGCCGCTGGATGGCGACGTCGCGGAAGGAGATCGTCGGCGCGCCGCCGAGCTTCAGCCAATGCCGGCCGCGGTCGACCGAAGCGTAGAGCCCGGACTCGGCGCCCGCGAACAGCAGGTCGGGCACGTCGTGATCCTGGGCGATCGACCCGCCGCCGCCGCGCTCCGGCGGGTCGGCGGAGA
>JAJCXP010000095.1 GCA_029263375.1 Acidobacteriota bacterium
CTCCAGTGGCGGGCCTGCGCTTCGCGGCCGTCCCACAACCAGACCCACTGGTGCATTACCTCGATCTCCAGGCCACCACGCGTGCTGTGGCGAATCCAGACTCGCTTCCAGGCACTCGCAGGCTGTGCCTGGACCCACGACTGAAGGGTCTGCTTCTTGATCTTGGTTACTCGGCGTTTGAAAGGGCGACGTCCCTTTGACGAGGGCGGTACCGTGGGATCGGGATCGCTCAGAAACACACGCTGAGTGCTTTGCACATCGATGACGAATTGCTCGCCCAACTCCTCGAGGCTGCGCAAGAGCGACGGGTTGTTGCCGTAGGCGCTGTCGGCTGCAACCCACTCAAAGCGCAGGCCGCGGTCTCTGGCTTGGCGCACCAGCTCCAGCCCCAATTGGGGCTTGCTGGTCACAACTTGATCAGCGGCCGGTATCCCCGCACGATCGCATCGCTTGGGCGAATTCACCCATTATCCCGACTACCGGATTATCCCGCGTTGGACCCGTTGAGACATAGCCGATCGATTTCTGACCTGGCGGACGCGGAATAATCCTGGTCTGGTCTCCTTCTATTCCGGCACATTGCCGGGGAAGGAGGAGACACATGCTCGAAGACTTCTTTGTCGTCCCCGCAGCTGCGAAGCGGTTGCAATCCTGCGTTTTCGGAAACTACTTGGACGAGTTCTGCTCGTCCCTGTTGGAAGGCGGCTATGCGGTGCCGACCATCCGGCACAAGCTGTGGGTGCTCTCCGATCTGGCCCGCTGGATGACGAATGAGCACCTAGCCGTCGTCGACCTCGACGAACAGCGTGTAGACGAGTTCCTTGAGGTGAGACGACGTCGAGGTCGTTCCTGTCGCGGATTCCGCACGACGGTTCAACAGCTGATCGAGCAACTCCGCCGTGCGGGTGTTGTTGCAGCGCCAGAGTCCGTCCGCGATGACTCGCCGTCGGCCGTGCTGCTGCGATGCTATGAAGGGTACTTGCGTCAGGAGCGCGCGCTGGCGGAAAGCACCATCTCCGCGTATCTACCGTTCGCTCGCGATCTGATGACAGAGCGGCTCAGCGAAGGTGCTGCGCGCTGTGACTCACTGTGCGCCGCCGACATCCACGAGTTTCTGCTAGGCCGAGCTCGTGGCATGGCTCCAAGGCGTGCACAGCTCATGGGTACCGCTCTACGCTCATTCCTGCGTTTTCTGTTTCTGCGTGGCGAGACCGGTTCGGACCTTGCCTTCGCCGTACCGGCGGTGCGCCAGTGGCGATTCTCAAGCGTGCCGCGGCACCTGCCCTGTACAGACGTGGAGCGGCTTCTGCGAGCCTGTGACTGTGCCTCAGCTGCGGGCCGCCGCGACCATGCGATCCTCTTGCTCCTGGCTCGACTCGGCTTACGCGCAAGCGAGGTTCTCGCACTCGAGCTGGGCGACCTTAACTGGCGAGCGGGCGAAATCATCGTCCGCGGCAAGGGCCTGGTCAGCGACCGCCTGCCCCTCGTCTCCGATGTCGGCGAAGCGCTCGCTCTGTATCTGCAGGAAGATCGGCCGGTTGGCAATTCTCGGCGCGTCTTCTTGTGCATGCGCGCGCCGCATCGCGGCTTCTCTCACCCATCCTCTGTTTCCACGATCGTGGCACGCGCGCTGGCGCGCGCTGGCCTCGCGCCAGCGACGCGTGGTGCGCATCTGCTTCGCCACAGCCTTGCCACGAGGATGATTCGACGAGGTGCCTCTCTCGCCGAGATCGGACAAGTGCTGCGCCATCGCAGTGCCAACACCACGGAGATCTACGCCAAGCTCGATTTCGACGCACTACGCGACGTGGCAATGCCCTGGCCTACGGCCCGAGGTGCGCGATGAGCACTATCCACGATGCCCTCGAGATCTACCTTGCCTTACGCCGCGAGCTCGGTTCGCAAATGACCGGGCCTGCCGCTCGCTTGCGTCAATTTGTCAAGTTCCTCGACGGCGAGAGAATGAGTGTGATTACGACCGAGCTTGCGCTACGCTGGGCGATGGCACCGGCCGATGCCGCCTCCTCTACCTGGGCACAACGACTCGGCGACGTGCGTCGGTTCGCCGCCTGGCTCAGCGCTACGGACTCTCAGACCGAAGTTCCTCCCCTGGGTCTCCTACCGGAGCGCTACCAGCGGCGCCCACCGTACATCTACAGCGACGGGGAGGTCGCGCGCATTGTGCGCGAAGCTGCGCGGCTCCCTTCGCTGATGGGGTTGCGGGCGTCTAGCTACGCCACGCTCTTCGGCCTGCTCGCCGCCACCGGGCTGCGCATCAGCGAAGCAGTCGCCCTCGACCGCGACGACGTGGACCTGCAGGCCGGCATCCTCAGGATCCGATGCGCGAAGTTCGGCAAGTCCCGCTTCGTACCAGTCCATGACTCCACCCGTCGAGCCCTGCGGCGCTACGAGAAACGAAGGGACAATCTGCTCCCGCACCCGTCATCCCCAGCGTTTCTTCTCTCCGAGCGCGGCGTACGTGTGACGCAGTGCAGCGCCCGCTACAACTTCGCCGTTGTCTCCCGTACCGTCGGTCTGCGGGAGCCGACAACCGGAGGACGCCATGGTCACGGACCGCGGCTCCACGACATGCGACACCGACTCGCTGTGAGAACGCTGATCCGGTGGTACCAAGAGGGGCGCAACGTGGAGCGCGAACTCCCCAAGCTCTCCACCTATCTCGGCCACGGCCATGTCGCAGATACCTACTGGTACCTCGAGGCTGTCCCTGAGCTCCTCCGTCTCGCTACCGAGCGGGCGATGGGCCCGCGGGAGGATGCGCCATGAGCCCCCTCGAATTCCCCGCTCTGCTGCAGAGCTTCTTCACCGTCCGCCTGATTCAGCAGCGACGAGCCAGCCCGCACACCGTTGCCGCGTACCGCAATAGCTTCCGGCTGCTCCTACGTTTCGCCGCCGCACGCTTGCACCGCGACCCATCGCGACTTGTGATCGCGGATCTCGACGCCGCGTTTCTTGGCGAGTTCCTGGATCACCTCGAACGGCAGCGCGGCAACTGCGCTCGCAGCCGCAACGCGCGCCTTGCGGCGCTGCGAGCCTTCTTCAGATACGTTGCCCTCTCCGAACCCGCTTATGCCCTCCATTGCCAGCGCGTACTCGCGATCCCGAGTAAGCGTTTCGAACGCGGCATTGTCGAATTCCTCAACGACGAGGAAATCCAGGCCCTCCTCGGTGCTCCCAATCTTGCTACATGGATTGGGCGACGCGACCGTGCGATCCTCCTCGTCGCGGTCCAGACCGGTCTGCGTGTCTCCGAGTTGACGGCGCTGTGTCGTCAGAACGTGACGTTGGGCACCGGCGCACACGTCCGCTGCCTCGGCAAGGGTCGAAAGCTGCGATGCACGCCTCTGCGCAGCGATGTCACGAGCATCCTCGACGCATGGCTGCATGAATGCTCGCCGCAACCCGAAGACCCACTGTTCCCCAGTTCCCGTGGCGGTCACATGAGCGCGGACGCTGTCGAGCGCCTCGTCACAAAGCACGTCGATGTCGCGCAAGAAGCCTGTCCCTCTCTTGCGGACAAACGTGTCACGCCACATACCTTGCGTCACACGACTGCGATGCAGTTGCTGCAAAAGGGCGTGGACCGTAGCGTCATTGCTTTGTGGCTCGGCCATGAGTCGATCGAAACCACCCAAGTCTACCTACATGCTGATCTACGCTTGAAGGAAAAAGCCCTCGCGCGAACGAACTCCTCTGGACAGGTCCCTGGACGCTACCACCCCGGCGATACACTTTTAACCTTTCTGGACAGCCTATGATTATCCCGCGTCTAAAGCGCGCCAGATCCAGGGGGCCTCCCAGGAGAGCAGGGGCTCCTGCCGGCGACGCGGGATAATTCGGTGGTCGGGATAATGACGAAGATCATGGACACGGACACCCTCAAGACCGGCTTGCTGGCGGATGCGCCCCCATGGATTCTTGAGCGACTCGATCGGTCGGCCAGCAACCTTGCCAGGGAGGACGTAGGGGTTGCCCTCTCGTCGTTCAATGGCTGAGAGCACCTGAAGGGCCGGCCCGTTGAGGTAGACAGTCTTCGCGCCGGTCTTGGAATCTGGCAGCCGCAGACAGTGCCCCTCGAAGTCGACGTCCTGCCACCGGAGGTTCAGGATCTCACTCACCCGGCAACCCGTCAGAATCAGCAACCGGATCGCCGCGATGGCTGGTGGCGACACCGACTGCCTCCGCTCGGCTTCAGCCAGCACCTTGCTCAGGTGGGCAAGCTCGCTCTCCGACAGGAACCGTTCGCGCTTCTCGGCCTTGTAGAACTTGACATGCCGGCACGGATTCGACCCATCCGGTCGCCAGCCCCAAAGCTCCGCAAGGTTGAGCGCCTTCGAGAACTGCGACCGC
>JAJCXP010000096.1 GCA_029263375.1 Acidobacteriota bacterium
GATCACCTGGATGCCGTCGAACCCTTCCCGGTAGGCGCGGATCTCGGCGCCGGTGAAACGCTCGTGCACCTCGCAGTGTCCCTGCCAGAGAATCACCTCGACGTCGGTCTGCGAAGCGACGTAGCGGCCCAGGTACTCGTCCGGCAGGAAGATCACCCGCTCAACGCCCAGCGACTCGACGATCTCGACCGCATTGGCCGAGGTGCAGCAAACGTCGGTCTCCGCCTTGACCGCCGCGGTCGTGTTCACGTAGCTGACCACCGGCGCGCCCGGGTAGCGCTCCCGCAGCAGCCGGATGTCGGCCGCCGTGATCGACGACGCCAGCGAGCAACCGGCCTCGAGATCGGGGATCAGGACGGTCTTGTCCGGATTCAGAAGCTTCGCAGTCTCGGCCATGAAGTGGACGCCGCAGAGCACGATCACGTCGCTCTCCGTCTCACGCGCCATTCGGGCGAGCGCCAAGGAGTCGCCGGTCAGGTCGGCGACGCCGTGGAAGATCTCCGGCGTCTGATAGTTGTGTGCCAGGATCACGGCGTTGCGTTCGCGCTTGAGCTCCTGGACCCGCCGGATCAGCGGCTCGTGGACGCTCCACTCGATCGCCGGGATCACTGAGCGCAGATCTCGGTACAGCGCCTCGCTCGAGATCTGGGCCGTTGATGGTGTGCTTTCGGGGTGAACTGCGTCGGTCATCGTTCGACCTCCTTGCAAATACTCTCTGCGAGCATAATATGGGCCTGAAAATAGCCGAGGCGATCGGGAACCGTCTCAGCTCGCTTATGCTACTTGTGAGCATATGCGACTGTCAAGCCCCATGTGGGACCGCGCGCGGGGTCAGCTCGCTGTGATCCCTGGTCCAGGACTGGGGGCCGCGCCCCTTCTGCGCGCCACCCCTACGACGACGCTCGGACTCGCGGCAAGCCGACGCCTGGTGCCCGACGCTCCCGGACCACCTCGCGCCGAAAGCGAAAGAGCTCGGCCGGCCGACCGCCGGTGTTGTCGTCGTAGCGGCCGCACCCCTCCACCAGGCCGAGCCGATCGACCAGGCGGCGGAAGTTCTGCTTGTGCAGCGGGATTCCGGCCAGCGTCTCCACCACCCGCTGGAGCAGCAGCAGTGTGAACTCCTCCGGCAGCAGCTCGAAGACCACCGGTCGGTACTTGATCTTGCCGCGCAAACGGCCCAGGGCGGTGGCCAGGATGCGCCGATGATCGAGCGCCATCGGTCGACCCAGGATCGAGAGGGTCGCGGCGGGATCGGCGCCCGCCTCGGGTACCAGGCCCGCTTCCCAAGCCAGCTCGTAGCGCTCGAGGGCGCGCTCGGCATCCCAGCGCGTAGGGCCGAGGCCAAAGCCGATCTCCACCCGCTCGCGTCGCGCCGTGGCCAGGGTCGGGTCGCTGCCGCACCACTGTTCGAGCCGCTCGACCACCAGATCGATCGCCGCCGGCCGGCCTTCGCGCCAGTCCTCCCAGGGCAGCAACTCATAGACGTCGCGCCAACTCGCCCGGAGGCCGGCGGCGGCCTCGCGCTCGCGCGTCAGCGCCAGGTAAGCGATCGACAACAGCCGTTCCGAGCTTCTCGATCCGGGCGACCGATCTCGATCGCCGAACGTGTAGAGCTGCTCGACATAGCCGACCGAGATCCCTGTGCGCTCGTGGATCCAGCGCCGCAGCCCGAGCTCGAGCGTCCGGTCCGCAGCCGGATCGAGACGCCCGAACGGCAGCGACGGCAGCGCCTCGGAGTCGATCGTCAACACGCGCGGCGTCTCGTCGGTCACCGCGATGACGACCGCATTGAGTCCGACCGAGATCGAGGTGGCTCTCTCTTCGGGCACCGCCAGAGGATACTCAATCGGCGCACAGGGGTCAGGCGAATGTTCAACGTCGGCTCAATCGCTGGCGACGATCGAGCGAACGTCGACCCGGAACGGACGAGATTCTGCGAGCCGCAGAGAAGTGCCAGGCGAATGTCACGACGTGCTGTCACGACGTGCTGCCGCAGAGAAGTGCCAGGCGAATGTCACGACGTGCTGTCACGACGTGCCCATACGTGCCAGGCGAACGTTTGGCGAACGTTTGAGACCTCGGCCCCCCGGGGGCTGGCGGCAGGCCGAGCCGCCCGGCAGGACGTCGACCGGGTTAGGATCCGCGCCATGAGCGGTGAGCTCTTCAGCCAGCCCTGGGTCGACGCCTGGAAGGACCAGATCAACCGGAGCGCTGGCTACGCCAAGGCTGCGAGCAGCTGGAACGACAATGTCGGCCTGGTGATCGAGCCCGCTGGAGCCGACGACGACACCGTCGCAATCCTGCTCGACCTGCACTCGGGCAGCTGCAGGCGTGCGCGGCGTTCGCCGCCCGAAGAGCTCGAGAGCGCCGACTACGTGTTGAGCGCTCCTCGCCCGGTGTGGATGGATTTTCTCGAAAACGGGCGCGATCCGGTGTGGGCGCTGATGAGTGGCAAGGTCAAGCTGACCCGGGGCTCGCTGACCGGGCTCATGCCCTACGCCGGCGCTGCCAAGCAACTCCTGGCCGCAGCACAGGGGATCGTGATCGAGGAGCTCGAGAGCGAATCGCCCGCGGTCGAGTCTGAGAGCTCCGGTAGCGACGCCGCGAGGGCCACGGTCGAGCCTGGGAGCTCGGAGAGCGATAAGCCGACGGCCGCGCCCGTGCCGGAGCGAACCAGCTACCGCTCGACAGGGCAAACCGGCCTCGATCGCAGCTCGCCACCGATGCGACTGTGGGAGAAGGCCAAGGTGCGCGGCGTCTGGAATCCGGCCGAGATCGACTTCACCCAGGATCGGCAGGAATGGTCCGGCCTGACTTCGGACGAGCGTGATCTCCTGATACGCGAGACCTCGCTCTTCCTGGCCGGCGAGGAGGCGGTGACGCTCGACCTGTTGCCACTCCTTCAAGTGATCGCAGCCGAGGGCCGGCTCGAGGAGGAGATCTACCTCACCTCCTTCCTCTGGGAGGAGGCCAAGCACGTCGACGCATTTAGCCGCTTCTTCGAGGAGATCGCCACCGAGCGCGACGAGCTCGACCGGTTCCACACCGAGAGCTACAGGCACATCTTCTACCGGGAGCTGCCGGCCGCGCTTGCACGTCTGCGCACCGACGACTCGCCCGAGGCGCAAGCTGAAGCCTCGGTCACGTACCACATGATTGTCGAAGGCGTGTTGGCCGAGACCGGCTACCACGCCTACTACACGGTGCTCGATCGCCACCGCGTCCTGCCGGGCATGCGCACCTTGGTCGGACACGTCCAGTCCGATGAAGCCCGGCACCTGGCTTACGGCGTTTTTCTACTCTCGCGGCTGGTCGCCGAGCACGGCGACCGGGTCTGGCTGCCGATCGAGCGACGCATGGAGGAACTCCTGCCGGTCGCGCTCCGGATCATCGAGGAGGCGTTCGCGGCGTACGATCCGGTGCCGTTCGGGCTCTCGCCCGCGGACTTCGTCGACTTCGCCCAGGACCAGTTCCGGCGCCGGTTCTCACGAATCGAGAAAGCCCGGCGCCAGAGTCTGGACGAGGTCTACAGGATCTCGTTGGACACGGCCTCAGCCTGACTTCGGAGCCAGGAGCTCCCCCAGCGCCGCTAGGCGTTCCCCCCAGTACTTCCTCCCGCGCTCTCGCGCGGCCTTCGACGGCAGACCACCGTGCTGCACCGAGACGCTGCTCTTGGCGCCCTTGTCGGAGAACCAGAACGACACCTTCGTGCCGTCCTGCCAGTCGATCCGGATCGAGCGATCCACAGTCTCGGTGCGAACGCGCCAGTCAACATCGGGCAGCCAGTGCTTGCGTCGTCGCCCGTCCCTGAACGCCTGGAAGAGCTCGCCGACTGGCACCGCAATTGTCTTGCTCTTGCTGGCATCGTAGGTACCGCTGCGCCGCTGTCCGATCTCGCGCAGGCCCTTGATGCGCTCGTACCCCACGGTCACCGTCTGCGCCCACCAGCCCGACATCTTCGAACTGCCTGCGGCCGCCAGCTTGGCGATCTCCCGATGCGGCAGCTCGGCGGCGCTCTCGGCATCGAGAAACTTCACCCAGCTCGCCCAGTCGCAGCCGGTGCGCTCCTTTACGAGCTCGTCGCTGTGGCCGGCGACGGCGGCCAAAGTCAGCTCCAGGGCGTCCGGGGTGCCGGCTCGCTCGAGCAGCACCGCGCGGGCGCCCGTATAGGACTCGCCGGTCTTCTCCATCCGAGCTCGGATGAGGCGCTTGAGGTCTTTGTTCTTCGGCATCACATGCTCCTTCGTCTTTGCCGCCGAACGCGCTCCCCAGCAGCGACGCACCACGGCATCGCGAAGGTCAGTGATCGCCGATCCGGGAGTATGCCCCCCTTTGCCTCACAGGGATCCCCGCTGGGGGAGGACCGAAGAGGTTGGGCGTGGATCGCGCCGCGGGTAGAAGTTTGAAACAAGAAGGGAGGGCGGTCAAGTGTTCACCTCGCACCCCCACTCACCCAAACGAGGTTCCACACGAACGTTTGCCCTAGGACTGAACCCCCTAGGACCTAGGAGAGCAGATCGTCCAGCTCGCTCCGCAGTGCCGATACCGTCTCCTCGAGCGATTCGACCCGCTCCTCCAGCCGAGAGACGCGGTCTTCCGAAACCGACGGCCTTCTGGCCGGCATCGGCGTCATGGCGCGCTGCGGCACCGCCGCCGTGACCGACCCGGGATCGACCAGGTCTCCCAGCTGGTGCGCCCAACGGTTCTCCTTCTGGCCCGGGCCGCGCGCCAACTCGACCACCAGCTCGCGCTCCTCGATGGTCATGCGCTGGAGCGCCGCTTCGACCTGGCCGATGTCGTCGAATGCGTGCAACCGACCGCTACGTGAGCGAAGCTCGCCCGGGGTCTGGGGGCCGCGCAGCA
>JAJCXP010000097.1 GCA_029263375.1 Acidobacteriota bacterium
GGTGCGCTCGGCCTTGTACGGGTTGGCGCTACCGGTCAGCCAGAGACCGCACAGTGTCGCCGCCGCGAACGCCAGCACCGCCGCGCCCGCCACCGCGGCGCCCCGCTTCCACCGGCCCGCCAGCAGGCAGGCCGCCACCGCCGCTGCCGCCAGCGCCGCGTTGGGCAGGCGCATGACCGTGGCCAGGCCGAGGGCGCCGCCACCGAGGGCCGCGGCCCACAGCGGCCAGAGCGGTCCGTTCTTCCGGCGCAGGCCGTGGCAGACCAGCGTCAGTGCGACCAGGACCAGGCTGAACTGGAGAAGATCGGACACCCGCCACAAGAGGTAGGGCAGCAGGGCTCCGCAGCCGATGAAGCTCAGCAGGGTCAGCGCGGAGAGCTCGCCCGAGCCGCGTTTCGAAAGCAGCAGCCAGCCGAAGATCAACGCCGCCAGCAGCGCCACGCCGTTGAGCACGATCAGGCCGGGCTCGCCGAACAGCGCGTAGAACGGCGCCGCGAGCAGCGGGTAGACGACCGGCTTCGAGTAGGTGAGGCCGGCTCCGGTGCGCTGCAGGATGACGGTGGCGCCAGCCTCCCGCTCGCGCGTCTCGGCCCAGTCGCGATCCACCTGGTCGAACACCAGGTCGTGGTCGCGCGCCAGGCTGGCGGCCATCGCCACATAGGTGCCTTCGTCGCCCCAGAGGGTGGCGAGTGACGGCCGCAGAGACGCCAGCGCCCCGGTCAGCGCGACTACGGCGACCAGTGGTACCCACAGCGATCCGAACGTCGTCGCGCGCATCGAGAGCGAAGGATACTTGGAAACGGGGGACACAATCGTAATGCGATGCCCGCATTACGTATTGGGTCCCCTTCGCGTATCCTCTCACCGCGATGTTCGACAATCTGCGTGCGGACACCCGTAAGCTCAAGCTGATCAAGACCAAGTCGTTCCCCTGGTACGTGATCGAATCGCTGCTGTTCGAGAACGGCTATCAGGCGGTCGTGCTCTACCGCATGGCGAGCTGGTTCAAGCGCCGCCGGGTGCCGTTCTTCGGCCCGCTCCTGGCGCGACTCTCGCTGTTTCTCAACGGCGTCGACGTCTCGCCCGGAGCCGAGATCGGTCCCGGCCTGATGATCGTCCACGGCGTCGGCCTGGTGATCGGCGACAACACCCGCATCGGCGCCGACGCCATGCTGCTGCATCAGGTGACGATCGGCGCGTCCAGGTACGAGCGCCGGGATCAGATGCCGCGACTCGGCGACAACGTGTTCGTGGCCGCCGGCGCGCGCCTGATCGGTCACATCGAGATCGGCGACAACGTGTTCGTCGGCGCCAACGCGGTGGTCACCCAGGACGTGCCGTCGGACAGCCGCGTGCTGGTGGACGCGCCGCTCAAGATCGTGCCGCAGACCGAGAGCAGTCAGCCGGCGGTCGACTAGCTCGCTACCCGACCGCTTCAGTTCGCGGGATCGCCACCACGAACTCGCCGCCCCAGTCGCGGATGCCGGCCATCTGCTCCATGATCTCGTCCTTGAAGTTCCAGGCCAGGATCAGCAGGTAGTCGGGCCGGGTCTCGAAGACCTTCGAGGTCGGGTGGATCGGCAGGTGGGTGCCGGGCAGGTAGAGCCCCTGCTTGTGCGGGCTGCGATCGACCGCGTAGGCGATCAGCTCCGTGCCGACGCCGCAGTAGTTGAGCAGGGTGTTGCCCTTGGCCGGGGCACCGTAGGCGGCGACCGCTTTACCGGCGTCGCGGGCGCCGTGCAGGAAGTCGAGCAGCGAGCGCTTGACGGTGCGCACCTGCTGGTCGAACGACAGGTAGTGCTCGAGGTCATCGAGTCCCAGACTGCTCTCGCGCTCGAGCAGCTCATCGACCCGGGCGCTCACCGGCTTCGACGTGTCGGCCTCGTGGCGTCCGAAGATGCGCAGCGAGCCGCCGTGGGTGGGCAACTCCTCGACATCGAACAGGGTCAGGCCGTGGGCGGCGAACACCGCGCGCGCGGTACCGAACGAGAAGTAGGAGAAGTGCTCATGGTAGATGGTGTCGAACTGGTTCTCGGCCATCAGCTGCGCGAGATGCGGGAACTCCATGGTCAGCACACCGCCCGGCGCCAGCAGGATGCGCATCCCCTCGACGAAATCGTTGAGGTCGGGCACGTGGGCGAGAACGTTGTTGCCGGCCAGCAGGTCCGCCTGGCGGCCTTCGGCCGCGAGCTCGGTGGCCAGCTCGGCACCGAAGAAGCGGACCAGGGTCGGCACGCCGATCGCCTCGGCCGCGCGCGCCACGTTTGCGGCCGGCTCGATGCCGAGGACCGGGATGCCGCGGTCGGCGAAGTTCTTGAGCAGATGACCGTCGTTGCTCGCCACCTCGACGACCCGGCTGTCGGAGTCGAGAGCGAAGCGCTCGGTCATGTCGGCGGCGTAGCGCGCCACGTGCTCGAGCCAGGTGTCGGCGAAGGACGAGAAGTAGGCGTAGTCGCTGAAGATGTTCTCGGGCGTCTCGAACTCGGGCAGCTGCACCAGGTAGCAGCGATCGCAGACGTAGACCGTGAGCGGGAACTTCGGTTCATCGGCGTCCAGGCGGTCGGCGGGCAGGAACGAGTTGGCCAGCGGCGACAGGCCGAGGTCGACGAAGACGTGCTCGAGTGAGCGGCCGCAGAAGCGGCAGGCGAGCTCGTTCATGCCGACCGCAGCGCCTCGTACTGGGCGATGCGCTCGAGGGTCGCCCGGCGCATGTCGTCGCCGGCGTGGTGAGCCCGGTACCAGGCGACCAACCATTCGAGCGCCCGGTCGAGCCCCAGGGCGGGGCGCCAACCGAGCCGCTCCCGGGCTTTGGTGCAGTCGAGTCGCAGGTAGGTCGCCTCGGCCGGGTGAACCTCCTGGTCGAGCCGCCAGGCGGCGCCGTCACCGAAGATCTCGACGATCCGGTCGGCGATCCAGCGTACCGGTCGAGCGTCGGCCTCGTCGGGCCCGAAGTTCCACGCCTCTGCGTGCTCCGCGCCGCTCTCCCAGAGGCGCTCGGCGAGCAGCAGGTAGCCGTACAGGGGATCGAGCACGTGCTGCCAGGGACGGATCGCGTCGGGCGAGCGGATCGGCACCGCTTCGCCGCCCAGGAAGCCGCGCACGAGATCGGGCAGCAGCCGGTCGGCAGCCCAGTCGCCGCCGCCGATGACGTTGCCCGAGCGCACGGTCGCGACCGCCACCCCGGCCGCCGTGAAGTACGACCTCCGGAAGGCGTCGGTGACCAGCTCGGCGCACGCCTTGCTGTTCGAGTAGGGGTCCTTGCCGCCCAGCCGGTCATCCTCGCGGTAGCCGCGGTCCCACTCCCGATTCTCGTAGCACTTGTCGCTGGTGCAGACGAGGATCGCTCGCACGGTGTCGAGGTTACGCGCTGCTTGCAGCACGTTGGCGGTGCCGACCACGTTCGTCTCGTAGGTCTCGAGCGGTTCGGCATAGCCGTAGCGCACCAGCGACTGTGCGGCCAGGTGGAGGACGATCTCCGCGCGCGCGCCGGCCATCTCGTGGGCGACGCGCTCAGGATCGCGGACGTCCTGCTCGATCGACCGCACGCCTTCGGCCACGCGCCCCTCGACGAACAGGCTCGGATCGGTGGGCGGCGCCAGGGAGTAGCCGGTGACCTCGGCGCCCATCGACTGCAGCCAGAGGCAGAGCCAGCTGCCCTTGAAGCCGGTGTGACCGGTGAGGAATACCCTCTTGCCTTGCCAGAAGTCGCGATTCATTGAGGGAACGTGAGCCGGGGAGGGGCGTCCGAACCCAGCGATCCTAGCATTTCGCTGTGCTATTCTCGCTCCTTCGAGGAGGGCTTACGTGGCCGTCGACACTGAACTTCTGGAGATTCTGGTCTGTCCCAAGACCAGGGGCTCCCTCGAGCTGATCGAGCTTCCCGAGGAGACTCGGGCGGCGTTGGTGGAGAAGTATCGCGAGCACTTCCGGGACGAAGAGCCGGTCGTCCAGCAGGCGCTCTACTGCCAGGAGTCCGCTCTGGTCTATCCGATCGTCTCGGACATCCCGATCATGCTGATCGACGAGGCGCTGCCGGCGTCGAGCGTCGGCCGCTAGTCTGCCGCCGAGTTGAGCGCGCCAACCGATCGCAGCCGGTGGCTCTACTGGCCCTACGTCCTCCATCTCTGGACGATCTTCGGGCTCGCGATCTCCAACACGCTGCTCGGAGTGGCGGTGCTGGCGGCGCCGTTCGCGGCGCGCTGGCGCCAGGTTCCCTGGGAGCGCCATCGCTCCCTGCTGACGCCGCTGGCGCTCTACGCACTCTTCCTGGTGACGTCGATCGTGACCTCGTCCGATCCGCGGGTGAGCTGGGAGGCGAGCGGTGAGATCTTCTCGCTGGCGACGGTCGTGCTCGGCCTGGTCGCCCTCCGCGACGAAAAGCGCCTACGCCTGGCGGTCGACGGCCTGGTGGCCACGGCGGCGTTGCTCTCGGTCTGGGGGCTGGCCCAGTTCCTGGACGGCGCCGGCGGGCTCGAGTGGCGCATCCGCGGACCGTTCTCGCACTACATGACCTTCGCCGGCGTGCTGCTGATGGCCGACCTGATCCTGGTGGCTCAGCTCGCTTCGCGTCGCCACGGTAGGTGGGCGTGGCGGTGGCTGGCCCTGGTGGCGATCAACGCGGCGCTGGTCGGCAGTCTGACCCGCTCGGCGTGGGTGGCACTGATCTTCGCGCTCACCGTGCTCTTCCTGATCAAGGCGCCTAGGTTCCTGCTGGTTCTGGCGCCGGCGGCACTCGCCATCCTGCTGGTCTCGCCGGACGCCGTCAGGGAGCGCGCGGTATCGATCTTCAGCCTGCGCAACGTCACCAACTACGACCGGCTGTGCATGGTCGAGGCCGGTCTGCACATGGTGGCCGAGCGGCCGCTGCTCGGGCATGGGCCGCAGATGGTGGCGTCCAAGTACCCGCTCTACCGCCATCCGACCGCTCCGCGGCTGACCGTCGAGCACCTGCACAATTCTTATCTCCAGCTCGCCGCCGAGCGCGGGCTGCTGTCGCTGGCCGCGTTCCTCTGGTTGATCGGCGGCACCCTGGTGGTGGGCTTGCGCGGTGTCAAGCGCGAGCTCCACGAGGGCGGTTGGCGCTCCGAGCTCTGGCTGGGCGCCTTCACGGCGTTGCTGGCGTTCAGTTTCGCCGGGCTGTTCGAGGACAACTGGCAAGACACCGAGGTCCAGCGCGTGGCGCTGTTTGTGATCACCCTGCCCTACTGCCTTCGAGCCGGTAGGCAGAGCGCGACCGGCGACGCCGGGGACGGGTCGCGGCGTGCGACAATCGAGACCGAGGCCGGCTGAGGTCTCTTCTGCTCACCCGCCATGGAGCGTCTCGATCAATTGCTTTTCCGTCGCCAACTGTTCGACTCGCGCGAGAAGGCGCGGCGGGCGATCATGGCCGGCCTGGTCGAGGTCGACGGCCGCACCGTCGACAAGCCGGGGAGCGCGGTGCCCGCGGACGCGGCGCTCGAGGTGAAGGGGCCGGCCGAGCCGTACGTTTCGCGTGCCGGTCGCAAGCTGGAGGCGGCGCTCGATCACTTCGGAATCGATCCGGCCGGCTGGGTGTGCCTGGACGTCGGCGCTTCGACCGGGGGGTTCACCGACTGCCTGTTGCAGCGCGGCGCCGACCGGATCTACGCGGTGGACGTCGGCTACGGCCAGCTCGACTACCGCTTGCGCCGTGACCCACGGGTAGTGGTGATGGAGCGCGTCAACGCCCGCTATCTCGAGCCCGACGCAATACCCGAGTCGTGTAGCCTGATCACCATCGACGTCTCGTTCATCTCACTCGCGAAGGTCGTGCCGGCCCTCCTGCCCTTCCTGGCGGCCGGTGGCCGGCTCCTGCCGATGGTCAAGCCGCAGTTCGAGGCCGGCAGGGCGCTGGTCGGCAAGGGTGGCATCGTCCGCGATCCGGCGGTGCGTGACCGGGTGGTGGGCGAGTGCGTCACGGGACTCGCCGCGCTCGGCCTGCAGTCGCTCGGCCAGTTCGACTCGCCACTCACCGGGGTGCGTGGCAACCGCGAGTGCTTCGCGCTTTTCGCGCCGGGAGGGAGCGAATGACGGGCTCGTTCCGGACCGTCGGCGTGGTCGCCAAGGCGGGCAGCGCCGATGCGATCGACACCGCCCACGAGCTGACCGGATGGCTCCACCGACGCGGCATCCGAGTGGCGGTCGAGCCCGAAGTCGCGAGCGGTCTGCAGGGTGCGGAGTGCATCGCCTTCGAGCACTCCTCGACCTACGATCTGGTGGTCGTGCTCGGCGGCGACGGCACCCTGTTGTCGGTTGCCAGGACGGTACCCAGCGGCATTCCGATCCTCGGCGTCAATCTTGGAACCCTCGGCTTCCTGACCGAGGTCGGACGTTCGGAGCTCTACCCGAGTCTGGTCGAGATCCTCGCCGGGCGGTTCAGCCTGGAGAAGCGGACGCTGCTCGACGTCGAGTTGCGCCGGGCGAGCGGCGGCAGTGAGTCGTATCGCACCCTCAACGACGCGGTGATCGGCAAGAGCGCTCTGTCGCGGATCATTCAGCTGACCCTCCGGGTGGACGATCGGCTGGTGACCTCCTACCGGTCGGACGGCCTGATCATCTCGACCCCGACCGGCTCGACCGCCTACAATCTCTCGGCCGGCGGGCCGATCGTCAACCCGCTCTTGCCGGTAATGGTCCTGACGCCGATCTGCCCCCACACGTTCTCGTTGCGGCCGATCGTGGTCCCCGACGAGAGCGTCGTCGAAGTGATCCTCGAGACCGAGCAGGAGGAGGTCTACGTGACCCTCGACGGCCAGGAGGGCGCGCGACTAGAATTCCGGGACAGCGTTCGCGTAACCCGGGCGAGAGACCAGGCGCATCTGGTGAAGGTCAGTGGACGCACCTTCTACCATTCCCTACGCCACAAACTCCACTGGGGCTAAATTGACCGGGTTGCCGGGGCTGGCGCACGCCATCTCGACTCGTCCTCGCGCCGCGACGCTTGCGGCGTACAGACGTACGCCTCAGCGCCACGTCACTGCGGTGAGCCGATCTGACGCACGCCAGCCCC
>JAJCXP010000098.1 GCA_029263375.1 Acidobacteriota bacterium
TAGCGCATCTGCTTTGGGAGCAGAGGGTCGTCAGTTCAAATCTGGCCGCCCCGATATCTCGATCTGCCAGTAGCTCAGCTGGATAGAGCAGCGGCCTTCTAAGCCGCGGGTCGGGGGTTCGAATCCCTCCTGGCAGGCCAACCTTCGCTGGCGCTCAGCTCGTCCTGCCAGGAGGGATTCGGAGGGCGCGGTGCCGACTTGCGTCGACACCGCTTGTAGCGAATCCACCTTGATTGGAGACAGACTTCGCTGGCGCTCAGCTTGTCTTGACGCACCGCGCGGATTGCGAATCGTCCGGGGGCCATGCATAATTCGCGGTTCGAGTTGTGTGGTGAGTGTAGCTCAATGGTAGAGCACCTGACTGTGGCTCAGGATGTTGGGGGTTCGAATCCCCTCACTCACCCCAGTCACTCCTCGTGCGCCCTTAGCTCAGCTGGATAGAGCGACAGCCTCCGGAGCTGTAGGTCAGAGGTTCGAATCCTCTAGGGCGCACCACATCCCCTACCAGAAGGCCCTTCTTGCTGGGTATTAGCGGCTTGCAGCGGCCTGATGCTGACGGGTGCGTTACCGTCTGGCCCCGGGAACTGCCCCCCGCCGCCCTCCAGCGCTACTAATAGGCTGTCGACTTATGATGGCTGAACACGAGAATCAGTGTATCCATTGCGGCCGAGTCGGTCCGACTGAGAAAGACCACGTGCCTCCGCGAAGTCTTTTCCCAAGGGGAATGAGGGAGAACCTCGTCACAGTTCCGAGCTGCGCAGATTGCAACCGCAGCGCCTCCGGGGATGACGAGTACATTCGGCTAGTTTGCGCAACGCGGCGGGAAGCGAGTCAAAATATAGGGGCAAGTGCCGCCTGGCCAACGGCATTTCGAGGGCTTTCCAAGCCCCGCAAGACCGGAATGAAGATGGCCTTCTTGGATGCAGTTCGCGGTGCCGTCGAGTTGACGGTGTCAGGACCTATCTTCGAGCCTGCTTCCTACGAAGTCGACCTAGCCAGGTTAGACCGCGTAATGGCACGGACCATTCGAGGCCTTCACTGGCACCACAGGGGTCACAGATTACCGGACGACTACGAAGTAACCGTCTGGTGCCTCGATGGCGTCCCCGAAGGAGACTCGGCTCAGAGTCTCCGCTCGATCGTTGAGCGAGTGGTCATGGCAGAGCCTCACAAGCTTGGTGGCGGAGACGTGTTTGAGTACCGTATTCAGCGGGCGGCCGGAGGGCCACCCGATGCTGCAGTGTGGCTCCTGTCTGTGTATCAAAGTACGCACTTCCTCGGCCTCACCTTGCCTTCCTAGTTGGTCACACGCCGTCCGCCTTCTGGCGCGCCGAGGAAGATTCAGAGATGCGATCGCGACGGTGTCCGCAGGATTCGGGGCCTGGCGTCATCCAAGCTTCTGACGCCAAGGACGCGCGACGTCCACGGTCGAGCGATCCGTGCACCTCACCAGACAAGGAGCCAGGTATGAACAGACTCGCCAGCCAGACGTTGTGTGGACCGATCGCGATTGCACTGTTGATCTATGCCGTGCCGGTGGCGGCGCAGGAGATGCCGGCGCCGGAGCGGGAGTTCCAGGTCGGACTCGATGAGCTGTTTGCGGTCGAGCCGCTCGATTTCGGAGCCGAGGCGCTCGAGATCGAGGCTTCGGCCGATCCGATCCGAATCGCGGCGCTCGAGACCCTGCCGATTCGTGACGCGCGGCGGTTGGAGCAGGCTACCCACGCGCAGACGAACCAGTCGAAGGACGGCAAGATGAAGCGCAGCTTCCGCTACCTGAAGAAGCGTTGGTGGATACCGACGTTGATCGGGCTCGCGGTCGGTGTGGTGCTGCTCGAGCCGTTCGACGATGAGGCCGACGACCGGCGCGCTCAGCAGATGAACCCCTAGCTGCGAGCGCAGGACCTACGCTGCGGAGACGAGAACCTAACGTTGAGCGTCTCGAGATGCGCTCGCGGGTGACCGGGCCTGGTCGCCGGCGAGCCGAGCTTTCAGAAGCTGTGTGAACTGTTCCGTTTGACGGACCGTAGCCTGAAGAGTAATGTTTCCTGCGCTGTCGAGAGCGCGGGGGTGAGTTTTCGAGATGAACCGCAAACTAGCAGCAGGTTTGACCTTCCTGCTCCTGGCGATAGCCGGGCGGCCCTCGCTCGCCGCACGGGAGACCGCAGCCAAGTTTCTCGACAAGATCGATCCGATTCCGCAGACGCTCTTCTGTGGCGACAGCGCGGTGGTGTCGATCACGGTGAAGAACACGGGTCGCGAGACCTGGACCCGCGCCGGCGGTTTCGCCCTCGGCAAGGCCGATTTCGACGACCCCCTGCTGAATCGCCGAACAGTCGAGCTGAGCAATGACGCTGCGGTCGGGCCGGGACAGAAGTACACGTTCCAGTTCGAGCTCACCGCGCCGAGCGAGCCGGGCGACTACATCACGGCCTGGCAGATGACCCAGGAGCCCGGGCTCTGGTTCGGCAGCACGCTCCGCCGCCACGTCTACGTGGTCTGCGACCAGGCGGTCGACACCAGCACGCTCACGGGCAAGGTGATCGTGGGTTATCAGGGCTGGTTCGGATGTCCCAAGGACGGTTCCGATCACAGCGTCTGGCGGCACTGGTTCCGCGCCAAGCGACAGGCGGCCCCGGTGAAGGTGACGATCGACCAGTGGCCGGACGTCTCCGAACTGCCGAAAGATCAGCTCTGCTACAAGACCGGCTTCAAGTTCCGGCCCGGCGTCGAGGCGCCGCTCTACTCGGCGTACCACGCCGAGACGGTCGACACCCACTTCCGGTGGATGCGCGAGTACGGCATCGATGGCGCGTTCCAGCAGTGGTTCACGAGCAAGTTCAACGACGAGGGCGCGTTCGAGTTTCGCAACCAGGTGACGCGCAACGTGATCGCGGCGGCGGAGAGTCACGGCCGTGGCTTCGCGATCCTGCTCGATGTCAGCGGTCATCCTGAGGAAACTCTGGTCGAGGACGTCAAGGCGCTCTGGAAGCACCTGGTGGACAAGATCAAGGTGACGCAGAGCTCGGCGTATCTGCGGCACAAGGGCCGGCCGGTGCTCGCGATCCGCAACCTCGGCAAGACGAATCGCCCGGGAACGCCGGATCAGTACCTCGAGTTGATCAACTACTTCAAGCGCGGCGCGAACCCCAGACTGAGGGCGACGCTGGTCGGCGGCCTACCCGCCTACTGGCGAACCCTCGGTGACGACTCCCAGGATGATCCACGCTGGGCCGAGGTCTACCGTTCTTTCGACGTGATCCACGGCTGGCCGGTGGGCCGCTTCGAGAATGAGCGCACCGCGGACACGTTTGCCGCCAACGTCGTGGCCGGGGACCTCGAGGAAGCGAGTCAGCTCGGCGCCGACTACATGGCGGTCGCCTGGCCCGGCTTTTCGAATCACAATCTCACTCGGGTAGCTACCGATCGCCCACGCGAGCGTCTGAACGCGATCCCGCGTCGCGGCGGCCAGTTCTACTGGCGTCAGGTCTTCAACGCGCTGTCGCTGGGCGTCGACATGCTCTACATCGCGATGTTCGACGAGGTCGATGAGGGCACGGCGATCTTCAAGATGACGTCGCAGCGCAAGGATCTGCCCAGGCAGGGGCGGTTCGTGCCGCTGAGCGAGAACGGCGTCGTGATTCCCAATGATTGGTATCTGCGGCTCACCGGCGAAGCGAAACGGGCGATGCG
>JAJCXP010000099.1 GCA_029263375.1 Acidobacteriota bacterium
CTACGTGGCCAACGACATGATGGCCAACCAGATGTGGACCAACCAGGGCGACGGGACGTTCGTGGACGACGGGCTGATCGCCGGCAGCGCACTGAACGAGGAGGGCCAGCCGGAGGCGAGCATGGGTGTGGTGGTCGGCGATGTCGACGCCGACGGCGACCTCGACCTGTTCATGACCCATCTCCAGGGCGAGACCAATACGCTCTACCTCGGCGATGGCAGTGGCGGCTTCATCGACGAGACCCGACGCTCCGGATTGGGCCAGGCGAGCTGGACGCGCACCGCGTTCGGCACCGCCTGGCTCGATCTCGAGAACGACGGCTGGCTCGATCTGTTCGTCGCCAACGGCGCCGTCAGCGCGATCGAGTCTCTGACCCGGGCCGGTGACCCGTATCCGCTGCATCAGCCCAACCAGCTCTTCAGCAACCTCGGCGGCGGCCGTTTCGAGGAGGCGACCGCTCGAGGCGGCGAGCTGTTCGAGAGGTCCGAGGTGAGTCGCGGAGTTGCGATCGGCGACGTCGACAACGACGGCGACGCCGACGTGCTGTTGTCGAACAACTCCGGCCCGGCGCGCCTATTGATGAATCAGCTCGGGCAGGAGGGGAGCTGGCTTGGTCTGCGCTTCCTGACCGCGCCCGGTGGGCGTGACGCGCTCGGCCTACGCGCGGTCGTCGAGCGCGACCGCGGCGCGAGCCTCGAGCGGCGCGTCCAGGTCGATGGTAGCTACATTTCTTCGAGCGATCCGCGCGTGCTGGTCGGGCTCGGCGACGATGCCGCGGTCGCCGTTCGGATCTACTGGCCGGATGGCCGTCGGCAGCTGTGGAGAGCGCCGGTCGCGGGACGTTACACGGTCTGGACGGCACCCGCCGGGGACGGCTCGTGAACGGGTTGCCGGTGCTGGCGGCGCTGGCTCTGGCCGGCGCGCTCTCGACCGCGGCGACCGTGGCCAGCGCGGCCACCGCGGGCGGAACCGAGCTCGTGCCGGTCCTGCGACCGTCGTTGGACGGCTTCGAGGCCGAGGTCGCCACGCTTCTGACCGAGCGACTGCAGCAGCTCGAGGAGCTGCTGGCGGCGCCCGACGTGGCGGCGGCGGTGGCTGCCGAAGAGCTCGGATCGCTCGGCAGCCTCTACCTGGCCTACAGCCTGCCGGAAGCCGCCGAGAGCTGCCTCGTCAATGCGGCGCGACTGGCGCCGGCGGAGTTCAGGTGGGCCTACATGCTGGGCACGGTCCGTCAGGAGCGCGGCGATCTGGAAGCCGCGAGGTCGAACCTGAAGGCGGCTCACGACCTGGACCCCGAAGATCGCGCGGTAGTCCTGCGCCTGGCGCAGATCGAGTTCGAGCTGGGTGCCCTGGACGCCAGCGAGAGCCTCTTCCGGGACGTCCTCGAGGCGCCCGGATTCGGCGCCGCCGTGCACTATGGTCTCGGTCGGATCGCCGCCGCGCGTGCCGATCTGCCGGTAGCGATCGGGCATTTCGAAGCGGCGCTGGCCGCACAGCCGACCGCCTCCCAGGTGCGCTATCAGCTCGGGATCGCCTACCGGCGAAGCGGTGACGTCGAGCGTGCACGCGAGCAGCTCGCGAGTCGCGGCGACGGTCAGTTGAGCTTTCCGGATCCGGTCCTCGAGGGCCTCGGTCAGGACGCCCTCGGCGTCGAGGTCTTTCTGACCACCGGTCGCAAGGCGCGTCACGCGGGCGATTTCGACACCGCGATCGCCGCCTTCCTGCAGGCGATCGAGAGCGATCCCGAGAACGTCGAGCACCGCACCGTACTGGGCGCGACGCTGCTCGAGGTGGGCCGGTTCGACGAAGCGGTCCAGATCTACAGCGATGCGTTGCGGATGGATCCCGACAGCCCGGCGGTGCTCTACAACCTGGCGGTCGGGTTGATCGAGCTCGCCCGGTCCGGCGAGGCGGCCGCCCACCTGCGGCGCCTGCTCGAGCTGGCGCCGGATCACGTCGACGGGCGGGTCAATCTGGCGACGCTGTCCGAGCAGGCCGGTGAGCTGTCGAATGCCGAGGCGCTGCTCGCCGAAGCGATCGAGCTCGACCCATACGACATCGATCTGCGCGTCCACCGTGCTTCGGTTCTGATCTCGCTCGGGCGGGCCGCCGAGGCCCGAGGCGAGCTGCGGCGGGTGCTCGACGAAGATCCGGGTAGCGCCGAGGCGCTGGTCGTCCTCGGCGCGGCCAACGAGGCCTTGGGCTCGACCGGTGATGCGGTCGCGGCCTGGGAGAGGGCGCTCGGTCTGGAGACCGACGAGGAGACCGAAGCCCGGGCTCGCTACTTCCTCGGGCGCGCCCAGCTGCAGGCCGGGAGGCCGGAGCTGGCTGCCGAACATCTGCGGGCCGCCCTCTCGAGCCTGCCCGAGAGCGTCCAGCTGCGCCAGCTGCTGGCGGGTGCGCTCGGGGCGCAGGGCGACTTCGATGGCGCCGCCGAACAGTACGGCGCGGTGCTCGCGGTCGACCCGGCGGATCAGAACGCGCGCTTCGGCAGGGCGATCTCGCTGCTGCTGGCCGGGCGCGAACGGGATGCGCGGGACGCGCTCGAGGGGTGGCTCACTCTCTCGGCCGAGGGCGTGCCGCTCAAGCACCTGCTGGCGCGGCTGTTGGCGACCGCGCTCGATCCCGAGCTGCGAGATGGCGCCCGGGCCCTGCGCCTGGCCGAGGAGGTCTTCCAGGCGGCGCCGCGCCTGGATCACGCCGAGACCCTGGCGATGGCCTACGCCGAGATCGGCCGGTTCGACGAAGCACTAAGCTGGCAACAACGTATTATCGAGCGCGCGCGGGCGAGTGGGGAGACTGCCCGGATCGGGCAGCTGGAGGCGAGGCGGGCGCAATTCGAGCGGCGGGAGGCCGTCCGCGCACCCTGGAGCGAGGGATCCTGATCTCCGAAGGAGAATCGATATGAACTACCGCAACCTGGCCCGTCTGACTCTCATCGCCCTTGCCATCGGACTCGTCGGCACATCGGGCGATCTGGCAGCGCAGGAGAGCCCCGCGCCGGCGTCCCCGCTCGACGAGTTCGAGCACGTCTACATCTCGGAGGACGATCCGAGCGCCGCGAGTCTCGAGCCGCGCGCGAAGGCTCAGATCGAGGCTGCCACCGCGGCGCTCGATGTGTTCCATGACTTCAAGTTCGTCGACCGCTATCAGCAGAGCGGCATCGACTTCACCCACCGACCCACTGACGACGGGCTGGCCAACTACGCGATGGTGCACTACGACCACGGCAACGGCGTGGCACTCGCGGACGTTGACGGCGACGACCTCTACGACCTCTATCTGGTGAGTCAGTTCGGCGGCAACGGCCTCTTCCGTAGCCTCGGCAACGGTAAGTACGAGGACATCACCGAGCGCGCCGGGGTCGGGCTGGGTGATCGCATCTCGATCGCGGCGGCGTTTGGCGACATCGACAACGACGGCGACCCGGACCTGTTCGTGACCTCGGTGCGCACCGGCAACGTGCTGATGGAGAACGACGTCACCGGCAAGTTCAAGGACATCTCGGCGGCCGCGGGAGTCGCTCATGTCGGCCACTCGTCGGGCGCGGTGTTCTTCGACTACGACCGCGACGGGCTGCTCGACCTGTTCGTCACCAACGTCGGCGTCTACACGCAGAACGTCCAGGGCCGTGAGGGCTACTACGTCGGCATGGAGGACGCTTTCAGCGGCCATCTGAAGCCGGAGCGCTACGAGCGCTCGATCCTCTATCGCAATCTCGGCGGCAACCGGTTCGCGGACGTCTCCGAACAGACCGGTCTGGTCGAGTCGGGTTGGAACGGCGACGCCACGATGATGGACTTCAACCGCGACGGCTTCCCCGATCTCTACGTCCCGAACATGCAGGGCGACGACAGCTACTGGGAGAACCAGGGCGGCAAGCGCTTCGTCGAACGGACCGCCGAGTTCTTCCCCAAGACCTCCTGGGGAGCCATGGGCGTCAAGGCGTTCGACTACGACAACGACGGCCTGATGGATCTCTTGACCACCGACATGCACTCCGACATGGCCGATCCGGTCGAGCAGGAGCGCTACAAGCTCAAGTCTCGGGTCGAGCTGGCCTGGAGCGACGAGCAGCTGCAGGGCGGCGCCAACAACATCTTCGGCAACTCGTTCTATCGCCAGGTCGAGCCCGGCAAGTTCGAGGAGATCTCGGATCAGGTCGGTGTCGAGAACTACTGGCCCTGGGGCGTCAGCGCCGACGACATCAACGCCGACGGCTGGAACGACGTGATCATCGTCTCGAGCATGAACTACCCGTACCACTACCACCCGAACACGCTGCTGCTCAACAACGCCGGCAAGAAGTTCATCGAGTCGGAGTTTCTGCTCGGCATCGAGCCGCGCGTTCACGGCATGATCCTGCGGCCCTGGTTCCCGGTCGACTGCGCCGGCGGACCTTCGGTGCACCGGGTGTGCGCCGAGTCGGGCAAGACCGGCAAGCTGCTGGTCTGGGGGGCGCTCGGCTCACGCACCTCGGCGATCTTCGATCTCGACGACGACGGCGATCTCGACATCCTGTTGGGCGAGTTCAACGCCCAGCCGCAGTTGCTGATCAGCAATCTGACCGAGCAGAAGAAGATCAACTATCTCAAGGTCCGACTGCGCGGCACCCGGTCGAACCGCGACGCGATCGGCGCCCGCGTCACCGTGGTCGCCGGTGACAGGAGCTACGTCAAGATCAACGACGGCAAGTCCGGCTACCTGGCGCACAGCACGGTGCCGCTCTACTTCGGGCTCGGAGAAGCCACCAAGGTCGACCGGATCGAGGTCGAATGGCCCTCTGGGGCGAAGCAGACGGTCGCTCAGGTGCCGGGGATCAACCGTATGCTCGACGTGGTCGAGCCGCAGGAGTAGGCTGTTGGTCGGGCGCTCGCCATCCGTCCGGCTTTTTGTCATTCTCGCGCGGTGACCGACGAGGCGGCCATGCGCAGGCGACTGATCGCGCTGAGCGTGGTCTTCGCGGCGCATACCGCCTGGCTCGCGGTCGTGGCTGAGGACGCCTTCATCAGTCTGCGGTTCGCCCGCAACCTGGCTCGCGGATGGGGGATGGTCTGGAACCCCGGCGAGGCGCCGGTCGAAGGTGTGACCAACCTGCTCTGGACCCTGCTGGCCGCCGGGGTCGAACGGCTGGGCCTGGATGGACCCGGCACGATGCAGCTGCTCGGCGTCGCCACCGGACTCGCGACTCTCTGGCTGACTGACCGGTTCGCGGTTCGGGTGCTCGACCTGCGCGGCCTGGCGCGCACTTTTCCCGTGCTGATGCTGGCCGTCTCCGGGCCCATGGCGACCTGGGCGGCGAGTGGGCTGGAGACGCCGCTTTTCTCCCTGCTCGCCATTGCGAGCCTCTATGCCATGGCGCGCTGGCGCGGATCGGAGAGCGCGCGCGACCTGGCGCTGGCCTGGACGGCGGTCGTGCTGGCGACGCTCACGCGACCCGAGGGTCTCCTGTTGGCGGCGATCGCCGGCTGGATGACGCTCGCGGGCGACGGTGAACGGCATCGCCGGCAGGCCTGGACCGCCGTGGGTGCGTTCGTTCTGTTCGCGGTAGCTCTGACCGCGCTGCGTCTGGCCTATTTCGACGCTCCGCTGCCCAACACGTTCTACGCCAAGACCGGAGGTGGCGGGCTGCAGGTGCTGCGCGGTGCCGCCTACCTGGGCTATTTCGCCTTCCACTATCTGACGCCGCTGCTGCCGCTCGTAGCGGTGGCCTGGAGCCGCCCCCGGTCCGAGCCGCAAGGCCACCAGTGGACGGTGGTGGCCGCCCTCCTGGCCTGGTGTGGCGGGTACGCGCTCTACATCGTCGCGGTCGGCGGCGACTACATGGCCATGTACCGCTTCTTCGTACCGGTTCTGCCCGCGTTCTACCTGCTGGTCGGGTTGGCCGCGAAGCGGGCCTTCACGCCGGGCCTTTCGCACCGACTGCGGGGCGCCCTGGTCGTCTTCGCCGTTGTCGGCACGTTGGTGCACTCGACTCCGTACGAGGCCGATCTCTACGACAAGCCCCCTCGCCAGCACGGCACCTGGCGCGGGGTCGAGACCGAGCGCTGGCACGTGGCCCGTCTCGAGCGGGTGGCCCGGTTCTTCGCGCAGCGCGCGGCTGGACATTCCGACGCCAGCGTGGCGACCCGGGCGATCGGCATCCTCGGCTATCGGACCGAGCTGACGGTCTACGATTTTCACGGCCTGGTCGACTCGAAGATCGCCCGTCAGGGCGTCGCGGATCGACCGATCGGGGCCGGCCTTCCGGGGCACGAGAAGACCGACTACGAGCACGTGCTCGGCAAGCGTCCCACCTGGTGGATGTTCACGCGCACGCTGCGCTCCGAGGCCGCCGGGTGGCCGCGCTACGATCGCGAAACCGATCGCCGCCTGCGGCGGGAGTACCGGTTGGTGACGGTCGAGCTGGAAGACCCCGAGAACCGGGAGGAGGGCTGCTTCAGCTTCCTCGAGCTCAAGAGCGTGGAGGCGCCGGGTGACGACAGCGACTCCGACTGCTGACCGCTCGGGGGACCGATCCGGGGCGGCGCCGCGCCGCTCTCGCGCGGCCAGGTGGCTGTTCTTCGTCGCCCTCTTCGTCCTTCTGTGCGCCCTGCGCATGCCGCTCGCCGATCGGCCGATTCGCGACGTCGACGAGGCGGTGAGCTCGATCATCGCGACTGAATGGCTGGCGGGAGGAGTGCCGTATCGCGACGCGATCGACCAGCGCGGTCCGGTCACCTATCTGCTCTACGCCGCCACCTTCCTGGTGGCCGGCGATCACGACATGGACGCTGTCCATTGGGCGCTACTGGCCCTGATCCTGGGTGGGTGCGTCCTCCTGTACCGATTCGGAGCGGAGCTCGGCGGGTGGCTTGTCCGTGGGGAGGGCGATGACCCGGCGACCGGCTACCTGGCGGCTCTGCTGCTCGCCGTCTCCTCCTACACCTACCGGCGCAGTCAGATGCTGGCCTTCCACACCGAGTGGCCGATCCTGATCGCCAGTACCCTCGGCGTCTGGCTGCTGTGGCGGGCGGTTCGCTCCGGGCGCTTCGGCTGGCGGCTGCCACTCTCGGGCTTCGCGTTCGGCGTCGCCTTCCTCGCCAAGCAGCCGGCGGTCTTCGACGCCCTGGCCGCGGGCCTCTTTCTCCTCGCCTGGCAGGCGCGCCAGGGCCGTTTCCTCAGCGTCGAGACGCTGACGCGAGCGGCCGGCATGGCCGGCGGGTTCTTCTTGGCGCTCGCCCTGTGCGCGACCTACTTTCTCGCCCACGGCGCGCTGGGAGATTTCCTCTACTACTTCTGGACCTACAACGTCGAGCACTACACCGCGGTGGTGCCGATGACGGAGCGTCTGGCGGCCCTCGATCCGTTCGGTCACCGACGCCACTACCTGACCGCCAACCCGCTGCTGCTGGTCGCGACCGCCGCCGTCCTCGTCAGAGCGATCACTCAGTGGCTGGCACGCGGTCGCGAGTCTGTCGATTCCCGTCTGCTGCTGGCGCTCTGGTTCGCCGGCGCCTACCTGGGCGCCTCCTTCAGCGGTCGCAACTTCGGTCACTACTTCATCCAGATCATCGCGCCAGCCTGCCTGATCGCGGCGCTCTGGATACGAGAGCTGTGGCTGAGATCGGTCACTTTGAGCGCCACCAGACCGTGGTTGCCGATCGCGGTGCGCGCCCTGCTGGTGGCGGTCGTCATCGGCGGTCTGCTCCAGCCGTTGCATCGATACCGCCGCGACATGGCGCTGTTCACTCTCGGCGAGCCGGCGCCGCAGAAGGTAGCCCAGGACGCCCTCGTCGAGCTCGTCGTCGAGCGCACCGACCCGGACGAGCGGATCTTCGTCTGGGGCTACAACCCCGAGATCTACGTCCTGGCGCACCGACGGCCCGCGTCCCGCTACAGCAACACCAACTATCTGACCGGAATGCTGCCGTGGGAGAACCACCGTCCGGGGGTCGACACCTCGGAGCACATCGTTCCCGGTGCGTGGGACATCCTGCTGGAGGAGCTGAGCGCCCGTCCGCCCGCTCTCCTGATCGACACGTCGGTCGGCGACCACCGCTACTACGGCAAGTATCCGCTGTCGGAGTTTCCTCGGCTCGAGCGCTACGTCGCGGAGCGTTACACGCTCGACACGACCATCGCCGACGATCGGGGCCGGCCGTACTACGACGTCTACCAACCGGTCGTGGGTCGGTTGGATCAGCCAGCGAGACACCCTGACCGGAAGTAAAGCGCAGCGCCCCCAACCCGATACCCACACCCTCCTGCTTTCAGAAGGGGCGCGAGCCATTCCGGTCAGGGTGTCTCGCTGGCTGATCCAATTGACCCACGACGCTCCGACCCCGCGATTGACACTCGCCGACCCCCCTTGCTAGCCTGCTCCGTCCGGGCGGGTGGCAGCGATGCACTCCTCCTCGGTGATGCGCATCGATAGGCCCGTAGCTCAGCTGGTTAGAGCGCTACGTTGACATCGTAGAGGTCAGCGGTTCAAGTCCGCTCGGGCCTACCAAGCACCAACTATTCGACACGCTTCCAACACGAGATGCCTAGGCCCGTAGCTCAGCTGGTTAGAGCGCTACCTTCACACGGTAGAGGTCAGCGGTTCGAGTCCGCTCGGGCCTACCACTCAACTACCCGTTCCTAGGGAGCGAGTCGCCGCCGAAGCCGGTGAGGCTCGCAGCAGCTGGCTCCCGGCCGGCGCCTGCGGCGATACCCCCTACGCTGGCCCGCCGGTACTAAACTCAGGTAGGTCGTAGACGGAACGGAACAGAAAAGATGTCAGATCAGATTGAACTCACGCTGCCGGACGGCAGCGTTCGTCAAGTAGCCAAGGGCACGACGCCCCTCGAGGTCGCCGCGTCGATCGGTCCACGCCTGGCTCAGGACTCGGTCGGTGCGAACTTCGACGGGCGCGATGTCGACCTGCGCCTGCCGCTCTCGGAGAGCGGCGCTTTCCGCTTGATCACCAAGAGGGACGAAGCCGCCGGGCCGTTCATCCGCCACAGCGCCGAGCACGTCCTGGCCGATGCTGTGAAGCGACTCTGGCCGGAGGCCGAGTACGACGCCGGTCGTCAGGATCACTCCGAGAAGTTTCAGTACGACTTTCGTCTTGCGCAGGCATTCAGCGCCGAAGATCTCGAGAAGATCGAGACCAAGATGCGCGAGATCCTGGCTGAGAACCACGAGTTCGAGCGCATCGAGGTCTCGCGCGAAGAAGCTGAGGGACTGTTCGCCGAGAAGGGCGAGACGCTCAAGGTCGAGCGCCTGAAGGACATCCCGGAGGGCGAGACGATCACGCTCTACAAGCACGGCGAGTTTGTCGATCTCTGTCGCGGACCGCATGTGCAGCAGCTGTCGCAGGTCAAGGCGATCCGTTTGCTCGACACCGGCGGCGTCTACTGGAAGGGCGACGAAAGCAACGAGATGCTGCAGCGCATCTACGGCACGGCCTTCGGTAGCAAGAAGGAGATGGCGGCCTACGGTGAGGCGATCGAGCAGGCGCAGGCGCGCGACCATCGCAAGCTCGGCCAGGAGCTCGATCTCTACAGCTTCAACGCCTACGCGCCCGCCAGTCCGTTCTTCCACCCCAAGGGTGCGGTGCTCTACGTCGAGTTGATGCGCTACGTCCAGGATCTCTACGTCAAGTATCGCTACGACGAGGTGATCACGCCGCAGATCCTCGACGTCGATCTGTGGCACACCTCCGGCCACTACGAGAATTACCGCGAGGTGATGTTCTTCACCGACATGGACGAGCGGCAGTTCGCGGTCAAGCCGATGAACTGCCCGACCCACTGTCTGATCTTCGGCACCCAGCTGCGGTCGTATCGGGACCTGCCGATCCGCTACGCGGACTTCGGGCGCCTCCACCGCTACGAGCGCAGCGGTGTGACGTCGGGGCTCACGCGTGTGCGCAGCTTCTGCCAGGACGACGCCCACATCTTCTGCACCGACGAGCAGATCGAGGCCGAGGTGCTGGCGTCGGTCGACATGCTGACCGAGATCTACGACACCATCGGCTTCGGCGAGGTCGACATCGAGCTCTCGACCCGGCCCGAGAAATCGATCGGCACCGCCGACATGTGGGAGCGCGCCGAGAACGCCCTGAAGGAAGCTCTCGAGAGCCGCGACATCCAGTACCGGATCGCTCCCGGCGACGGCGCGTTCTACGGTCCGAAGATCGACTTCCACGTCAAGGACGCTCTCGGCCGCGGCTGGCAGCTCGGCACTGTGCAGCTCGACTACCAGCTGCCGGATCGGTTCGATCTCAAGTACGTCGGCGCCGATGGCGGCGAGCACCGACCGGTGATGATCCACCGAGCGCTCCTGGGCTCGATCGAGCGCTTCATCGGCATCCTGGTGGAGCACACCGGTGGCGCGTTTCCGGTCTGGCTGGCGCCGGTCCAGGCGATCGTCCTGCCGCTTTCCGAGAAGGTGATCGATTTCGCCGATGAGACCTACCAGCGTCTGCGCGCGGCGGGCTTGCGCGTCGAGCTCGACGCTCGCAACGAGAAGCTCGGCTTCAAGATTCGCGAGGCGCAGATCCAGAAGATCCCGTACATGCTGGTGGTGGGGCCGCGGGAAGCGGAGGCCGGAGCGGTAGCCCTGCGGTTGCGCACCGGCGAGGATCTCGGCGCCCTGCCGGTGGACGACGTGATCGAGCGGATTCGAGCGGCGGGCGACGCCAGAAGCCTCGAGCTCTAGCGCTCTCTCGAGCGTCGCACGCTGGGCAGGATCCGGTCGTAGAGCATGCCGATCGGGCGCACCTCGTCCGAGTAGCGCTGGGTGCCGCCGGTGATTGCGACCACAAGATCGTGCTCGGGGACGACGAAGATGTACTGGCCTCGGAAGCCCTGCGCGGCATAGATGTTGTCGCCACCGGCGCCGTCGGGGTCGGGTTCGAGGATCCACCAGAGGTAGCCGTAGCCGATGTTGTGGCCGTTGCCCTGTCGCTCGACCTGGAGCTCGGTCGATGCCCGCACCCACTCCTCGGGCACGACCTGGCGGTCGCCCCAGCGACCGCCACGCAGGTAGAGGAGGCCGAGCTTGGCCATATCGCGCGGCCGCAGGTCGAGGCCGCCGCCGGTGTGGGGATGGCCGTCGGCGTTGCGGAACCAGTCAGCGCGCTCGATACCCAGCGGCTCGAACAGATGACGCGCGGCGAAGGCGTCGGCGTGCAGGCCGGTACGCGCCTCGAGCAGGCTCGAGAGCAGGATGACGCCGCCGCTGTCGTACTGGAACACGGATCCCGGCTCGGTCACCATCGGGCGGTCTAGGTAGAAGCGGTCCCAGCCGTGGCGGAGGCGGTTGAGCTGATCGTGGGGCGAGTCGGGCGCGCGCTCGTTGTAGTCGGTACCGCTACGCATGGTGAGCAGGTGCTCGAGCGAGATCCGTCGCTTGCGGCCGTCGAGATTGCGAACTCCCGACAGGTCGGGGAAGAAGTCGACCATGCGCTCGTCGACGCCCGTGATCGCGCCCTGACCGATCGCGATGCCGACCAGCGCCGAGGTGAAGCTCTTGCTCACCGACTGGAGTGGATGCAGCCGCTCGGCGCTCCAGCCGTCGAAGTACCGCTCGACCACGAGATAGCCATCGCGCACGATCAGCAAGCTGTGTAGATCCGGATAGTCGCTGCCGTTCTCGATCTCGCTCACCAGCCGGTCGAGGCGGGCCGCGTCGAGGCCGCGCGCCTCCGGCTCTGCACGCGGCCAGTCGAGGCTCGGCAACGGCGGCTCGACCGTGCCCACCAGAGTGGTGGAGAGCAGGAGAGTGAGCGCGGTGGTCGTGATGGCGAGTCGGAGCGCAGTCGTCAGGATGCCCATCGGGATCATCTCGATCAAGGATCGCACGGCTAGCGAGCGAGGTGCGACCCGGCCGGGACGGCGGTCTGTTCCGCCGTCCGATCGCCCAGTAGCTCAGCGATCGAAGAGGTCACCAAGTCGACCCGATCCGAGTCGTCCGGCTCACGCAGCATCGCCACCTGATCGGCGCCGAGGTTGGCCAGCCGGATGATGCCGGTCGGCGACAGCGGGTGGCGGTCGATGCCGGCTCGGCTGGTCGGGCGGGTCAGATTGGCCGCGCCCTCGAAATCGTCCAGTGCCAGGGACATGAAGGGGTGCAGGTGGTTGGCGAGCAGGAAGTGGGTCTTGCCGCCGTGCACGACGCTGATCATGTCGAGCACGTGATTGCCGGGCCCGAGCTCGGCGATCGTCCTGCCTTCGACCTGCTTGCGGCCTTCGAGATCGGCCAGCGAGATGTCGACCAGTGGAGTGCAGGAGAAGCCCGCGAGAATGCCCTTCTTACCGGCGCGCTCGTAGGGCGCGAACACCCGCGCCGGGGCGTCGGTCTCCCAGCGACCGTGGGCGGTGTGAAAGATCCGTAGCGAGCTGGCCTCGGCGGCGGTACTGAAGGGATAGCGGATGCGACGAATCTTCGAGCTCCACTCCTCGTTGGAGATGCCCGAGACCAGCAACGTGCCATCGACGTACTGCATCTCGACGATGTTCCACGAGCGGTGATCCTGCCCCCAGCGGTTCTTGCCGGACTCGCGCACGTCGCTGAGCTCGGCGCGGGTCGAAGGCAGGCTCGCGACGTCGACCTCGGACAGCTCGCCGTCCCCGCCGACGCGGATCAGGTGCGGGCTCCGGCCGCTCACCGGGGCGCTCTTGATCGACATGTCGTCATCGCTCGAGCCCCGCGAGACGGTGAGATAGGCGGCGTGCGAGACCGGGCTGACGGCCATGTCGTGGATCTGGATCCGGTTGCGCTGTGTGTTCAGAAGCTCGGCGACGCGCTGGTCGAGCCTCTCGAGCTGGAGCTTCCTCGCGGGCTCGGCTCTCTCGTCGAGCTCGAAGGCGACGACCCGTCCGCCGAAAGTGTCGCCCACGAAGAGGACACCCGACGGCCCGAAGGTCAAGGCGCCCGCCGACAGGAGGGGGGCCTCCGCCGAGCCCCGGGCGGGGCTCGAGCCTGGGCTCATGAGCAGGGTGAACAGCAGGACGGACAGGGGGAGGGACAGGACGATGACGAGTCGTTTCATGGCTTCTCCTGGTTGGGTTCGTTGGGTTCGGGGCTGAGTTCGGAGCTGGGTTTCGGGGGATCGGTT
>JAJCXP010000100.1 GCA_029263375.1 Acidobacteriota bacterium
TGCCGGCCCGGGCGAACTCGACGCCGAAGAAGGCCGCGTCCTCGACGCCGCTACCGCCGTCGATGCACTCGTCGGCCAGGAACCGGCAGCCGACTGTGTAGCTGGGTCCGACGCGCTCGCGCACCCGTTCGAAGACCTCGAGCGGCATGCGGAGTCGGTTCTCACGCGGACCGCCGTAGCCGTCGGTCCGGTCGTTCCGGGCCGACAGGAACGAGGCCATGGTATAGGCGTGCGCGAAGTGCAGCTCGACCCCATCGAAGCCGGCCCGGACCGAGCGCTCGGCGGCGGCCGCGAACAGCTCGGGCAGTGACCGGGGCAGATCGCGAATGTGGTCCAGGTGCGTATCGGTCACCCGCTCGCGGTAGCCGTGGCGCAGAGATTCCTGCTCGCGTTCGTCGAGGATCTCGTCCAACGCCTCGTCGGGCAACGCCGCGAGCGCCGCCCGCACCTCGTCGTCGGTGAGCTTCTCTCCCACCGCTTCACGGTGTCGATCGGTGATCTCCAGGTAGCGGCCGAAGAACTTCTCCGGTTGCGGCCGGCGGCGGATGGTCAGGAAGTCGATGATCTGGATCAGCAGTCGCGTCTCGCCGCCGCTCGCCCGGCGCACGGTCTCGACCAGCTCGCTAAGACCTGGAATGAACCGATCGTGGCCGATGCGCAGCAGCGGCCCGCTCGGGATGTCGCGAACGCCGGTCGCCTCGACGACGATCGCTCCCGGGCGCCCGCTGGCAAAGCGCTCGTACCAGCCCAGGATCTCGTCCGTGACGAAGCCGTCCTCGGTTGCCCTCCAGGGCACCATCGCCGGCACCCAGGTACGTTCGCGGAGGGTGATCGAGCCGAGCTCGATCGGGCTGAAGAGGCGCGAGCGGCTCGCCTCCTCGCGGCTCGGCCAGCGTGCTTCGAGAATCGGGTGCTTGATCCGCTCGGGAGGCTTCCACACTCGAGCGATTGTAGCGGGGTACCTGCTAACCGGTGAGAAGCGCAGGCTACGGACCGTGCTGGATCTCCATCCAGTCGAGAACCGCTTGCGCCGGCATGCCCTCGGCGAGACCGGAGGCCAGCTCGCCGAGCGTGGCCACGGCCTCGCGAACTCTGGCCGACCAGGGCACGGCGCCGTTCAGCCGGATGTAGTTGCGGTAGCCGCCCGACGCCGAGAAGATCGGGCCAGGCGTCACGCTGATCCTCCTGCGCAGAGCCAATTGATGGAGCTGCATTGCATCAACGCTCTCCGGCATGCGTACCCAGAGAACGGTTCCGGCGCGCGGCTCGGCGACCTCGGTGCCGTTTGGAAAGCTTTCCCGCACGAGCTCGGCCATCCGGCGCAGGTTGCGCTGCGTCGTGCGGCGCAGCGAGCGCAGATGGTGGTCGAAGCCGCCTCGTTCGAGGTAGGCCGCCACGGCGAACTGACTGGGGGTCGCCGCACACACGGTCGACGCGAACCGGGCGCTCATGATCTTCGACATCAGGGGGCCGGCTGCGATCCATCCGACCCGGTACCCCGGCGCCAGCGTTTTCGCGAACGAGCTGCAGTGCAGCACCACCGCGTCCGCATCGAAAGAGCGCAGCGAGCGCGGGCGCTGCTCGCTGAAGCCGAAGTCGCCCTGTGCATCGTCCTCGATCAACGGCACGCCGAAGCGCACCGACAGCTCCACCAGCCTCTGCTTCGCCGGATCGGTCATCACCACGCCGGTCGGGTTGTGACCGTTCGGCGTGACCACGCAGGCTGCCACCCGACAGTCCCGGAACACCCGCTCGGCGGCGTCGAGGTCGAACCCCCCGTCGGCCCCGGTGGGGATCTCGAGCGCCTGGAGATGCAGGCTCTCGAGCACCTTCAGCACCGCGAAATAGGTCGGCGACTCGACTGCCACGGCATCTCCCGGCCGGGTGACCGCTCGCAGGCAGAGACCGATCGATTCGACACTGCCGGAGGTGATCACAACCTCCTCCGGGGTCGCCGTGAAGCCCGCCTCGAGCAGCCGGCGCGCGATCGCCGCCCGCAGCTGGAGTGGCCCCTGCGGCATCATCTGCATCAGCGCGGCGCCGGACTCACGCACGGCGGCGGCGAGGAACTTGCCGAGGCGCTCGGTCGGCAGAAGTGCCGGGTCGGGAACGGCGTGCCCAAGCGGCACATGCCGGCTCGCTCCCTCGGCCCCGAAGACGTCCCAGGCCATCGAGCTCACCCGGACGGTCTTCGGCACCATCTCGGAGCCGTTCCGTCCGCCCTCGGGCAACAGCTCGTGGGCGTCCGAGCGGACGTAGAAGCCGGACTGCGGCCGGGCCTCCACCAGCCCGAGATCCTCGAGCCGCCGGTAGGCCATCAGGACGGTGGATACGCTGACGCCGTTCTGTCGGGCGCAGCGGCGGACAGCCGGCAAGCGTCCACCCACAGGGAGGGTGCCGGTCCGGATCAGCTCGACTACCGAGCCGACCAGACGTTCATAGAGGTACTGGGGATTCGAGCGGTCGTGAATGGTCAAATCTGGGGCTGCGAGCATGGCGACCTCACCCGTAGGAGGGGCAGGACGCGGGGAATCATCCTCTCTCTGTACGCGAGGGAAGGCCCGGCCGGGGCTATTGAATCGCCCCGGCCGGGCCGGATGGTGGTCGAGCGTCGCCGACCTTGCGTCTCTACCGCCAGTTCACACGCGCACTCAAACGAAAGACTCTGGGACTCAGCGTTTCACGCAGGAAGTCGGCCGAAGTGACGTTGAGACGGCGCTCGCGCTGGATCGTGAAGTTCTCGTTGAGCAGGTTGAACGCGTCGATGCCGACAGTGAAGCTGACGTTGCCGGTGGTCGCGAACTCCTTGTCGATTCGTAGATCGACCGTGAACAGATCGTCGACACGGACCTGGTCGATCTCGGTAACCGCCAGCAGGTCGCGGGTCTGACCGTCGCTGGCACTCACCCCCTCGAGGAAGTACGGCAGCGGGTAGCCCTCGCGGCCGAAGACGTTGGCAGCCACGTTGAAGCCCCACGGACGGTCCGGGGCGACCTGGTACATGCCGTTGACGTTGTACTGCCAACCGCTCTGCAGCCAGACGTCGGCCTTGGCGCCCGAGCCGGCACTCTGCTCGGCGAAAAGACCGCCATCGATCGAGCCGCCGCTAGCGCCGTTGCAGCCGAAGCCGCTGTTGCTGTCCTCGCAGAGGTTCGGGCTGGTGAACTGACGCGCGCTCTGAGGCACGTCCCACTCGGTCTCGCCAAACTGGAAGTAGCCGCGCAGCATCCACTGATTGGACAGGCGCTTGGTGAAGTTGACGTTGGCGCCCGCATAGTCGCGCTCGCGATCGCCGTTGATCAGGAGTTGGCCGCCGGTGTAGCTCAGCGACGAATCGAGACCGTAGACCGGCACGCTGTAGGGCGAGCCGTTCGGCAGGTTGCCGGTGATCGTCTGCTCCAGGTTGTAGTCGTCGACCGTGGCGACGCGCACGTTGCCTGCGGCGTCGCGGACGAACGATCGGAGCTCGGTGATGTCGCTGATCTTGCGCACGGTGATGCCCGCACCGATGACGAACTCGGGCAACAGCGCGTGCTCGACGCCGAGAATCAGCTCGTCGGTGAGCTCGGGATCGAGCCCCGGGTCGGTTCGGTTGGGACTGACCAGCGACAGCGGGTTGGCCAGATCGAAGCCGGCGGTGCCGGTGACGATCGCTGAGTCGGGACCGGCTCTGCCGGTGTCGATGAAGGGACCGTCCACACCCAGTTGAACCTGCGAGGCGCCGTTGAAGTCACCGCTGCCGTCGAGGTCGTACCAGGCGAGATTGAGGTACGACGGGCCCGCCGGATTGGTGCGCGACACATCGTTGATCTCGAGCTGCTCCGCGAAGCGCGCGAAGCTGGCGCGAAGCAGTGTCTTGCGCTCCTCGCCAACGGCATAGGTGACGCCGAAGCGGGGCGACACCGTCGTCCAGTCGAACGCGGCATCCTCGCCGTTGTAGTCGAGGGTCGGGTGAAGCGCCGGAAACCAGAAGTTCTCCTGGGCCGTGGAAGCGAGGTTCTTGCCGTCCTGCAGGTCGTAGCGCAGGCCGGCGTTGATCGTCCAGCGGCCGGTCGAGATCGTGTCCTGCAACCAGGCCGAGGTGTACGACAGCTCGCTCTCGGAGGTCAGGCCGCGCTGGCTGCGCAGAAACGCCGGGTTCTTGCCGGGTCCGAAGAACTCGGCCGACCAGACGTTGTTGTTCGACCAGCCGAAAGGACTGTTGTGCTCGAACTCGCGCAGACGCGCGCCGAACTTGAGCTCGTGGCTGACGTCGCCAGTGTTGAAGAAGTAGGAACCGTCAGCCTTGAACTCCTCGGACGGACGGGAAGAGCCGCCGCTCCAGAACGAGCCTTCCCAGACGCCATCCGAGTTCTGGTGCGACTGAGGAGCGTCGAGACCCTCGGCGACGATCGCCTTGGAGGTCAGGCTGAAGCCGGCATCGACCTTGGAGTAACCGCCGGTGATGAAGAAGTTGGAGTTCACGACGTGCGTGTCCTCGAACTTGATGATCGCTGAGGGACCACGCTGATCCCAGGTGGTCGGCTGCGGACGGGTCGGCCCCGCGTTGCGGCCGAACTTCTCCTTGTCACCGTTGTTCCACGAACCGGTGAAGGAGTTCGAGTTGGAGATCTGCGCGTTCACCTTGAACGCGGTGTTGGTGAGGATGGTGTCGTCAGACTGAATGTCGCTCGGACTGGCACCGCCGGTCAGGTTCTTGATGTCGTTCTGACCGTGGGAGCCCCAGAACCAGAGCCGGTCCTTGATCACCGGGCCGCCGGCTTCAAAACCCCACTCTTCGATCTTGTTGATGCCGTTGCCGATGAAGGCGTCCTGATCGGGAGCGAGCTCGCCCGGGCTGATGTCGGGGCTCGACTGCTTGGCGAAGATCAGACCGTCAGAGTCGGTGACCAGAAAGCGGGCCGAGCCGCGAAACTCGTTGGTACCGCGCTTGGTGATCAGGTTGACCGACACGCCGCCGGAGCTCTTGGTGATCTCCGAGCCGCCGGTCTCGAACTGCATCTCGGTGAACTGATCGAAGTCGTAGTAGGTCGACGAGGCGCCGATCGACGTCATGTCGGTGACCTCTACGCCGTCCACCAGGAACGCGTTCTCGTCCTGCGACAGGCCCGGGCCGCGGAAGTTGGACTGCTGACCCGACTCGTTGCCGCCGACGTTGATCCGGTCGACGGTCACGCCAGGCGTCTGGGTGAGCACCGCCCACGGATCGCGCGCGGTCGGGATCTTCTCGAGCTCGATCTGACTGATCGTGGTGCCGGCCGAGATCTTCTTCTCGTCGAGCAGCGGATTCTCGGAGGTGACCGTGATCACCTCTTCGATGGTGGAGCTCATCTCCACCTCGACCGAGCTGCTGCGCGCAGCACGCACGTTGACGCGCGGGTACTCGACCGTCGAGAACCCATCGAGACTCGCCTTGAGCGACCAGTCGCCCGGATCGAGCCTGAGGAATCGCACCTCGCCCGAGGCGTCGGTCGCCCGCACTTGCGCGGCGCCGAAGCCGGCCAGCTCGATGGTGACGCCCGGCAGGGCATCGCCCTGGGCATCGGTCACCCGAACGTAGACGTTGCCGGTATTCTGCTGCGCCTGGACGCCGACCGGCAGTCCGAGGATCAGCAGTACACCGAGGGAGAGGGCAGCAAATCTGAGGTTGTTGTGCACTTGTGACTCCTTGCTGGTTTTGGGTTTATGGCTTCACGAGCAACGCTCGAACGCCTGACCCAAGCTGCAAGCGAATTGCCCCAAACTCGCCGGCGCCCTCATCCCCCACTCAGTCACCGCTCATCCGGGACGAATCCCTCCGAGCGCGGAACGAACGTTCAAGCCGCGGGTCGCCTTCAAGAGCCGACCTTCAGCGGCTTGAACGAACGTCGTTCAACTGGCTGGAGAGAGAACGTCGAGCCCACCGGAGTGCAGGATCGCGTCCACCCCCGCGCGATAGCCGCGGCTCACGTTCAACCGCTCGCCGGAGTCGAGCACTACCACGAAGTCGCCGTGCTTGCGACGCTCGATCGCCTCCACCCGGGTCGAGTTGACGATCGTCGAGCGATGGATGCGCACGAACCGTCCGTCGAGCCGTTCCTCCAGCTCGTGAATGGGCTGGCGCACCAGGTACTCACGGGAACTCGCGTTGATCCGGACATAGTTGCGCAGGGCGTCGACCCATCGAATCTCGTCGGGCTCGAGGAACGCGTAGGAGCCATCTGAGCACTTGAGTGCCAGGCGGCCGCTGGATTCAGACCGTCGCTGCAACTCGGCAAGCAACGATTCCAACTGATGGCGAAGGTCGTCGGTCTCTGTCAGTTGAGTAGTCATCTTCGGTGCCTTCCATCAACTTGTGGTTCAGAACGAGGCCTCTCACTCACCAAACCCTAGGCTCTCAAGAACCATGCCGGTAGACACAAAAGGGCCGAATACCGACCAGAACAGATCCGGGACCAGTGGGGCAGGAACCTGGACGAAGGACGCCGTACGAGCGCACGATCCCGGCCTTGAGGCCGATCCGGCGGAGCTCGACGGCGATCTCCACGCCGCGGTGGAGCCGCAGCCGAGGGACCTCCTCGTCTCGCCGGGAGGCGCCTAGGAGTTCCGCAGGAGATCGCGGGCGACCACCAGATGCTGGATCTCGGTAGCACCCTCGTAGATCCGCAGCGCGCGAACCGATCGGTAGAGCAGATCCACCGGGCTCGCGGCCAGCACGCCGGCGCCGCCGTGGATCTGGACGGCGTCGTCGACGATGCGCTGCGCGGCCTCGGTGGCGAACGCCTTGGCCATAGACGACTCGCGGGTGACGCGCTCGGTGCCACGATCGGCCTCGAACGCGGCGCGGTAGGTCAGGAGCCGGGCGGCGTCGAGATCGATCGCCATGCGCGCCAGCTTCTGCTGGGTCATCTGGAAGCTGGCGAGCGGCTCGCCGAACTGCTCGCGCTTCCGGGCGTGCGCGAGCGACTCCGCGAGCGCTCGGCGCGCCATTCCACAGGCGGCCGCGGCGACGGTTGCGCGCAGGCGATCGAGCGTACCGAATGCCAGGCTGTAGCCGTCCCCCGGCTCGCCCACCAGGGCGTCCGCGGGCACCCGGCAGCCATCGAGCTCGAGCTCGCCCAGGGGATGCGGCGCGCTCAGCACCTGCGCTCGGACGAAACGCAGACCCTTGGCCTCGGCCGGCACCACGAAGCACGAGATCTCGGGTCGGCCGTCGGGCCGCGTGCCGGTGACCGCGAACAGCGTGTAGAAATCGGCGATGCCGGCGTTGGTGATGAACCACTTGCGCCCGGTGAGCTCGAATCCGTCATCGGCCGGCACCGCCAGCGTTCTCATGCCGGCGACGTCGGAGCCCGCTTCGGGCTCGGTCATAGCGAAGGCGGCCATCAGACTGCCGTCGGCGACGCCGGACAGCCAGCGGCGACGCTGCTCGTCGCTACCCCCGATCGCGATCGGCACCGATCCGAGGCACTGCAGCGCGAACACCGAATCGGCCAGCGGCGACGCCGCGGCGAGGGTCTCCCGGATCAGACAACAGGCGCGCAGATCGACGGCGGCGCCGGCGTCCTCCTCGGCCGGCACCGCGTAGCGGCACCAGCCGCCGGCGCCCAGCCGCGCGAGGATCTCCCTCGCCTGGACGCGCGATTCGTCGTCGCTCCCCGGCGGCTGGAGTGGCGCGATCTCGGTGGCCGCGAACTCTTCGATCTCTTCGGCAACGCGCAGGTGGCGGTCGTCGAGGAAGGCACGAACGGCGTAGGTGGAGGTCAATGGAGCGCCTCCCTCTCCCTCTGATCCCTCTCCCACCTTGCCTCCCATCAGTCGAACTTCGGCGCCCGCTTCTCGACGAAGGCGTCGTACGCCTCGCGGAAGTTCGGGTCTTCCATGCATGCCGCCTGGATCTCGGTTTCGGCCGCGAGCGCCGACTCGAGATCCATCGTCGCCTCACGCAGGACCATCTTCTTGGTCATCTCGAGCCCGAACGCCGGTCCGCGGGCGAGCCGCTCGGCCCAGCCGCGCGCTTCGGCGGCCAGCTCCTCCGGCGCCACCACACGATTGTAGAGGCCGATCCGATGGGCCTCCCGGGCGTCGATGAAGTCGCCGGTCATCAGAAGCTCCAGCGCTCGCCCCTGACCGACCAGCCGCGGCAGCAGCCACGAC
>JAJCXP010000101.1 GCA_029263375.1 Acidobacteriota bacterium
GATGATTGCAGTACAAACCATACGATTAGAAACGTCTCCATTAAATGCAATTCAAACTGATTTTGGAAATATATGGTTAATCAGAATGATAATAACAATAATTTTACTAGGAATTTGGTTTGGATTAGACAGAAAAAAAATTCTATCAAAGAAAAATCAGATCCCAATGCTTGTTATGTCACTTGTACTAATTGCAACTACAAGTCTTATTGGACATGGTGCAGCTAGTGGAGAAACACCTGCACTAGTATTAGATTACATCCATAATTTGGTTGCAGCAGTATGGATAGGTGGAATATTCTATTTTGTTTTTACATTATTGCCAACATTTTCTCAACTAAAAGAGTCAAGCAGAGAAAAGATGAGTTTAGTACTCATTCCAAGATTCTCAATAGCATTTATCATCGCAGTAGGAATTGTAATCATTACAGGGCCAACACTAATGTGGTTCTTAGAAAGTGATGTAGGACTAATCACTGAATCAGTTTATGGTCAATTAATTATTCTGAAAATTGCAATTGCTGCAGTTATGATAGGACTGGGCGGATTTTTCCAGTTTAAAATTCAAAAAAATGCTGAAAAGAATTTTTCATCAGGAAAGATCTCTGTACATAGAAAATTAAAGAGATCACTCAAAGTTGATGCAGCATTAGGAATTATTCTTCTGGGAATAGTTGCGTTACTAACAAATGGAACATTACCTGCAGGTGAGATTCAGAAAGTTGACGCTCAAGAGATTGTTTATGGATTTAAGACCATAGAATTTACTGAAAATATAAAATTTGACATAGACATTTCACCATTTTCTAGTGGGACAAATACAATGATAGTAAAGATAGGTGATTTTGAGGGTAATCCGATAAAAGATTTAGCACAATTTAAAGCAAAGATTTCAAATCCTTCAAAAAATATTTCTCCAATTTTACTTCCATTAGTTTCAGATCATAATCAAGATCCGGAAAAACCTGATGAATTCAAAGGAGAAATTACATTTGGATTTTCAGGAGAATGGTTACTTGAGATTGAAGCTATTAGAACTGAGAATGCAAATGAATCAGTTATTTTGAATTTACTTGTAAAGCCTAGACTAACAGATATTCAAACTAAAATTATTGAATATGAATTGCCAGAAGATGCAAAACCTCTTTTCCCATTGTACGATGGAAATAATTCCATCTGGATAAGTGATGCATTATCTCCTAGATTGTGGCAATTTTCACTTGAATCTAAAGAATTTTCTTCATATTCATTTAATGGATTAACAACAACATTTCTTACACAAGACAATAAAGGAAATATTTGGTTTACAGATACTCCAAGAAATCAAATTGGATTCATTGATCCTACAACAAAACAGATCACAACAAAAACAATTCCAAATCTAGATCCAACAATAATAGACAATACACCAATGTTTATTCAAGCAGATTTTGATGGGAATGTTTGGATTACAATTTTCAAAAAAGACAAGATCTTAAAATATTCACCAGAATTTGACACATTTGAAGAAATCACACTACCAGATAGAGAATCATTTCCATTTGCTTTAACAATTGATGAGGACGGAAAAATCTGGTATACTGCATCTAATGCAGGTAAAATTGGATTTATAGATCCTCAGAATAATCAATTGACGCAGATTTCAAGTGAAACGATTCTTCAGAGTCCTGAAGCATTACTATTTGATAAAGATGGGAATCTGTGGATTGCAGAGCATACAGGCTTAGCAATTACTAGATTCAACCCAGTTTTAGAGACATTTGAGAAGATTTCAGTTCCAGATGAAGAAGCATTGCCATTTGGAATGACATTTGACAAATATGGAAATATTTGGTTTGCACAACATACTGTTGATACCATTGGAGCATATGATCCAGACAACAATAATTTAATCGAAGTTCCGATTCCAACTGAAACATCTTTTATTCAATTTATGACATCAGATGGAAATGATAATGTATGGTTTGTTGAACAACAATCAAACAAAATTGGAACAGTAAAGATTACAGAAATTCCAGTGATCCCATCACAAATAGAATCATCAGATGGTATGAAAATAAAATACACAGAGCTTGCATCGCCACTTGTAGCACTAGGGATTATTGCAACATCATTATTTTATGTAAAAGGTATTCATGATAAAAGAAGATTAAATTCTTTGATTAATTCTTAGATAACAATCCTGCTGACTTTATTATCATAGTTCCTGCAAGTAACCCAATTGCCAACAAAACAATTGTTCCCGCAGGAGTAATATCGAAAATATAAGAAATTAAAATTCCTACAACAACAGAGAAAATAGAAAAACTTATTGAAATTATTGCAGTTTGTTTGAATCCTTTTCCATACATAATTGCAGTAACATTAGGAATTACAAACAGAGCTGAAATTAACAAAACTCCTACAAGTTGGATGGATGTTACCACAGTAATTCCGGCCATAAACACTATCAAATAATTTATTTTTTCTACAGGAATTCCACTAACTTTTGCTTGTTCTTCATTAAATGTGGAATAGAGGATTTGTCTATACAGTAACAAAATGACAATAAGAATAATTCCAGTTAATGCTAAAATTAGAATTGTATCATCTACACTGACTAACAAAATACTTCCAAACAGGAAACTAAAGATATCAATAGTAAATCCCCCAGATAATCCAATAATTACAAGCCCAACTGCAATACCTGATGATAATAAAACAGCAATTGAGGCATCACCAGATATGTTGTATTTGTTTTTTATTTTTGTAATTATTAATGCACTAATTATTGAAACACCATAAGCAGTCCATAGTGGATAAACCCCAGCTAACAAACCCAAAGCAATTCCACCAAACGATGAGTGTGCTATTGCATCGCCAAATAATGAATAACGTCTTAAGACTAAAAACAAACCAACAACTGAACAAAGAATTGCAATTGCAACACCAGAGATTAATGCTCTGTGCATGAAACCATATGTTAGAATCTCTAAAGACATGATTAATGATGATGCATATGCTCCTGCATAGATGCCTCAGAGTATTGTTTGACTAGTTTATCATCAGAAAAGAATTTTTCAGACATACCATGAAAAAACAATGTTCTATTCAGACAAGCGACATGATTTGCAAGTTTGTTTACTGCATCTAAATCATGAGAAGACCAGATGATGGTAATTTTTTGTTTAGAATTTAATTCACGTAAAATACTGTAAAAAAGTTCAATGCTTTGTTGATCAATACCAGTTACAGGTTCATCTAAAATCAGAATTTTTGGATTATTCACCAAAGCTTTTGCAATAAAGACTCTTTGTAATTGTCCTCCAGACAATTCTCCAATTCTCCTATTACTTAGTTCATGTATCCATAATTGTTGTAAAATTTTATCAATTTTATTTTCATCTGATTCTTTTCTAAGTCCCATTCTCACAACATCATTTACTGTAGCTGGAAAATTTTTCTCAAAGATTGGTTTTTGTGGAACGTAACCAATTTCTTTAAGATATTTTTTTGATTTTCTAATGTCTTCTCCAAAAAACTTGAGAGTTCCTTGATATTTTGTATTAAGGTTGAGCATGACATCAAAAAGAGTGGATTTACCTGCACCATTAGGCCCAATTATGCCTAAAAAATCACCTTGGTTAACTGTGAAACTGACATCATCAAGTGCTTTAACATCAGGGTATTGGACAGTCAGATTCTTTATTTCAACTAGTGACATAATGCCTCCTTTAGATTTATTAGATTTTCAGTCATTTTAGAAATATAATTTCCATCAGAAGCAACTTCTATCGGAGATAAAATTAGAACTCTTCCTCCAATTTCATTAGCAATAATTTCAGAAGTTTTTGAGGCGACTGCTTCTTCACTAAAAATTACTTTAATATTCAATTTCTTAGCTGTTAAAATTACATTTTCTAATGTTTTTGCTGTAGCTTCACCATGAGAATTATTTGATGAAAGAATTGTATGCTGAGTCAGATCATATTCATCTGCA
>JAJCXP010000102.1 GCA_029263375.1 Acidobacteriota bacterium
GCTCTCGACGGGCTGGTCGATCGGAGCCTCGGGCTCCTCGACCGGCCCTCTCTTGAGCCGCTTCCGGATCTCTTTGAGTGCCCGGGGTGAGACCGCGCTGAAGTTGGCGCGGCTCACCGCGTTCGGCAGGATCTCCTCGTACCTGTAGGTGAAGACCTCGTCGCCCTGACGCAGAGTGAACGCTTCGAGGTACTTCACCTCGTCGATCTCGCGCCAGCTCTCGAGCTCCATCTCGATCGTCGGCTCTTTCTTCTTGCCGTCCGGCTGGAAGCTCAGGCGCAGCGGCATCGAGGTCTCGGGGTCGAGGCAGATCGCCGCCGGCGCGCCGTAGAGATCGAGCATCTCCACCCGCACGCAATCGTCCGACTCTGCGGCCGGCGCGTCCCCGCCGTGCTCGTTGTCGGCCGCCGCCGGAAGGGGAATGGTGTGGCCCTGAAACCGCTCGTCCAGATGGAACAGCAGATTATGGAACTCGTGGCCGCGAATGGTCCGCAACCTCTTGTCGGCGGACTCACGCTCGCCCAACTCGCGGTCGATCCGCCACGCCTTGTCACCGAGCGCCAGCCACTCCACCGACCCCTCGGCGGAGGACTGCTTGAACAGCGTCTGCTCCGGCTCCAGAGTGATCACCTCGGTGGTGAAAGATCCGCCGGGACCGGTGCAGGCGGCGCGGACCCGCAGCCCTTTGATCCCCCCGATCGCCTTGCCGCCCATGGCCGCGATCGCCGACTCGATCAGATCTCGCCCACTCCTGGCGGCGTGCGCGGTGGGATTCTCGGCAACGATGACCACGCTGAACTGCCCCTGATTGCGAAACTCGCCATCGAACGAGCAGTCGTTGATCGCCAGGAACAGACGACCCTCCAGACCGTTGACCACGGTCTGCCTGCCGACCAGTATCGGTTGCTCGTCGACCATGGCCACCAGGGCCCCGTGGTTCCACTCCGGGAATGGATCCTCGCAGGTCGCGGCATCGCCCGGGAAGCTCTCGGCGTAGCTCTCGCGCGGCCAGCCGACCGAGCGCACACACGACTCGGCGCGACCACCGCTGAAGCACACCTCGGAGCCGGCGCGAACCGTCAGATGATCCTGCGTCCGGACGTTTACCCTGGTGTCGACCCAGGCGCCGCTATCACCGACCAGAAAGATGCGATTCACCGGATCGGGCGTTTCCTTACCCTGGGCGGAGACCGCGGCCAGGATCATGAGGGAGAGCGCGAGCGCCGCTCGGCGGGTGTTCGACACGGCGCAAGGCTAGCAGCGGCGGGCAGCGGGCGCGAGCGCCACCTAGCCAGGGCAGGTTAGAGGAGCTCGACGTAGTTCTGGAGCAGGTCGCGAGGCTCGACCTCGAGCCTGAACGCCCAGGAGCCGGTCCGGCTGACGGGCCCCTTGCGGCGCGCCTCGTCACGCCGAGGCTCGATAACGGGGCCGTCGGCCTGCGCCGAGGCAGTTCTCGCGTCGGTGCCCGGGCGGAGCGCTGGGGGCTTGCTTTCGGTCATCGACTCTCCGACGTTCGAACCTTTGATGCACGAGTTGCGGTCGAGGTTTCGGCCGCCCTGGTGAGAAACCGCGGAGCGGTGTCATGCATCGAAGGTAGTGATGGGCACCCGACACCTAGCAAAACCCTCATCGAGCACTCAAGCGTGGGCTATCGTCCTCGCCGCCGGCGACGGAACCAGACTGCGCGCTCTGACCACCGTCCCAAAGCAGTTCTGCTCTCTCGCCGGCGGGCCATCGCTGCTCCGCCAGGCGGTGTCACGAGCGGCGCTGGCCGTACCGATGGAACGCGTGATGGTCGTGGTCGCGGAGCAGCATCGACGGTGGTGGGAGCCCGAGCTCGAGCGCCTACCGGTGACGACAATCGTTCAGCCGGAGAACCGGGGAACCGCCGCCGGAGTCCTGTTGCCCCTGTTGAAGCTTCTTGAGCGCGATCCGGCAGCACGTCTCCTGCTGGTGCCATCCGACCACTTCGTCGACGACGAGCGGGTTCTGGCGAGCGCCGCCCGCGCCGCTCTCGAACGGGTAGCGATACGCAAGCGCATCGTGCTCCTGGGAATCACTCCGAGCGCGCCGGAGCCGGGCTACGGTTGGATCGCACCCGGGCTACCCGCGGGTGGCCACCTGGCCGCGGTGTCGTCGTTCATCGAAAAGCCCGACGCCGAGGTCGCCCGCTCACTCATGGAGCAGGGAGCGGTCTGGAACACGTTCCTGCTGGCAGCTCGAGCGCAACACCTGGCGCAGATCTTCCAGCGCACCCTGCCCGAGCTCACCGCGACGCTCGACCGCGCAATTCGCTCCGGCGCCGCAACACGCGCCGCCTACCGGCAGCTCGAAGTGCTCGACTTCTCGCGCGAGCTGCTCCAACGATCGGTCGGCGCCCTGGAAGTGCTCAAGGTGCCCGACTGCGGCTGGGACGACCTGGGGACGCCGGAGCGCGTCGGCTCGTGCATCCGTCGGATGCGACCCAGAAAGCGACGCGCCGGCGCGCTCGCTCAGGGTCACCTCGACCTGAGCGCCGCACACCAGCGCTTCGCGTCCAGCCTTTGACGTCAGGAGGGTTGATTCGATGGCCCAGCCGCTTGCCAAGCCGACACCGATCGACTTCCCGAACCCACCGCAGGCTTGCGAGCCCCGGTTCAAGCTCGAGGACGTTTCGCTAGTGCGAGCCGTGGCGCGCGGCGACCAGGAGGCCTTCGAAGAGCTCTACCTACGACATGCCGGCCGCGCCCGAAGCACGATCGCAAGCATCCTCTGGCGTGCCGCCGACGTCGAGGAGGTGCTACAGGACACGTTCCACTATCTCTGGCGGCGCGCCCACACCTACAGCGCCCGGCGCGGCTCGGTCCTGCACTGGCTGCGCATGATCGCGCGCTCGCGCGCGATCGATCAGCTGCGTAGTCTCGCCGCCCGGCAGAAGTACCTCGACCGCTTCAGCGAGCTGCCGCCCCGGGCTCCCGACAGCTCGCCGCTGACCGAGCTCCTCACTCGCGAGCGATCGGATCGGCTGGCCGACTGCCTGCGGCGGATCCCCGAGCCGCAGCGCGAGATCCTCGAACTGTGCTACTTCGGCGACATCACTCAACAGGAGGCGGCGAACTCCTGCGAGCTGCCCCTGGGTACCGTGAAGACCCGCTGCTACCAGGGGCTCAAGAAGCTACGGCGAGCCTTGCGCTCCCACGCCCCTGAGCTCGTCGAAGGTTAGCGCTCGGTCTCTACCGCCAGACTCGCCATGGCCAACTCGACGAGTTGGTCGCAGGTCGCGCTGGCGCCCTCGAACGACCACAGCGTTCGACCCGCGGCGTCGACCAGCTGCAGCTGGAGCGAGCACTCGGCGTCGCCCGTCGCCGACCCCTTGAGCACCGCATCGACCGAATCGCGCTGGTCGCTGATCTCGAAGATCTCGAGCGCCATCAGGCCGCGTCGGAGCAGGTGCGCGACCGCCTCTCCCCGCGGACCGGCAATGGGATCGACATGGACCCGGCCGACGTCGGACAGCCGGAGCGCGTCGAGCGGCTCGAAGATGCCTCCCCGCGTCGCGCCCGCGTCCACGACCGGTGGTGCCACAGGCTTGCCCGGCTGCGGCGCCGAACGCTCGAGCGGTGGCGCCGAGAGCACAAAGACGACCGCCGACACCGCCAGGCTGCCGGCCGCTACCGTCGCCCAGAACGCGCGCTTCGACGCGCCACCGCGCGGACTGACGATCCGGCGCAACGAATCCAGGTAGCCGCGCGTCGACCAGCGAGCCCGGAGACGGCAGCCCACGGCAGGATCGGGTGACGGCTCCAGAATTACGTCGAGCAGCTCGCCGGCCTCGAGCTCGAAGCGCAGAAGGCCCGGCTCACCGTTCGCGGGCTCGATCAGGTGAACCCCCTGGAGGACCTCCGACTCCGGCGTGCCTCTCCAAACCTCGATCAACTCTCGACCCTCGCCGAGCTCCAGTCCGGCGATGCTGCGCAGGTCCCGGGTGAGCGTCGCGACCACGGCCCCGTCGACGGTGATCCGCACGTACTCGCCGTTTGGTCGCCGCCCCGGTCCGCGTGGCGCGCTTGCGCCCTGCTCGATGTTCGCTCGGGTCTCTTCGTCCAACTCTCTGGTTCTTCGGTGTCGCATAGCGTGTCCTCCTTCTGCCGGGGGCTCTGGGTCGATGTCTGTGAACCGGGGCACGCTTTCGTGTCGATCGGGTGGTTCGAGATCCAGCCCGTGACATAGGAGCCGCCAGCAGCGGGGATGCACCAACGCGTGCATCCGCCGCAGCTCGACTCGGTGCTCATCATCCGGATGTCCACTCGCACTGCCGAACGCCTCGACGGCGTGCTCGCGTAGCCGATAGCTGGTCTGCAACGCGCAACTGGTCTCCCAGGGCGTACAACGGACCAGCGTCTCGCTCAGGTACTCGCTCCAAGCGCCGGCGCTCTCCAGCGACTCCAGCCGCATCTCGCCACGCTCCACCGTGACCACTCGGATCCGTTCCGCGAAGCGCTCGGTCAACTCCCGCAGGAGGCGGCGCTTGACCGACCGGAAGTAGGCGTCGTCCGGAACGCGGTCAGGATCCTGGATCAGAGCACCGTAGATGTCCTGGGCCTCGGCGGTCGGGTAGTCGTGCAGGAGCCGGGTGATCGCCACGCAAGTGTGCAGGCTGTTGCGCTTGAGCACGATACGAACGACATGCTTGACGAACCAGACCAGCGAGTCCTCGAACGTCGCCCGGTGATCGGCCTCGAGCTCGCGCTCGAAGCGCTCGGACTCCACCAGGATCAGACGCTGCAGGATCTGGATGTCGGTCAGCGCGACCTTGGTTCGCCGGCCCCGTATCCGCAGCGACCGCCGGCGGTCCGCCCGGGCCGGCTGATAGTAGATCCGCCGGCTCTGCGCTCTCACCGCCAGCTTGAGCTTGGCCAGCGCGGCGCTCGTCAACCGCAGCGCGCGGTCATGATCCGGATGGAGAAAGTAGGCCAGCGCATAGGCCCGATCGACAATCTCCCCGCCGACGCGGTCCGAGGTAACCGCCGGACCGCTCATCGCCATCGCCTCCGCGAGCCGCGGCTTTCGAAAGTCACACGCTGTCGCGAGCGGCCTTTGATTAGGGTGCGGCCCGAACCTAAAAGGCGGTGCCAATGTCTCGATTCGTCGAAAGCAGGTGTGCGCGCAGCGGGTGGTCCGATCGAATCGGAGCCCGGCGTCAGCTGAAGGGACCGGCTCCGGCCGTACAGGATCTCGATCTCGTCGCCGGCCTGCGGGGGGGCTGCGAGAGCAGCTACGAGCTCCTGGTCGAGACCTACGGCGGCCGCATGCAGGCGGTGGCGCTGCGCATCCTTGGCGACGTCGAGGAAGCCCGCGACGTGGTTCAACAGTCGTTGATCACGATCTTTCGCTCGATCCGATCCTTTCGCGGCGACTCTCGGTTGGCAACCTGGATCCACCGTATCGTGGTCAACAACGCCCTGATGCATCTGCGTTCGAGCCGGCGCTCTGTTCATCTACCCCTCGACGTGGCTCTGGAGGCGGACGCCTCCTTGAGCGGTGAGCTGACGGTCACGGTACCGATCGACGCCGAATCCCGCCTGCTGACGAAGGAGCGCGTCTCGGTGTTGAGGTCCTGCATCATGACTCTACCGAGGACTCACCGGCTGGTTCTGGTGTTGCGCGAGTTCGAGCAGATGACCACCGCCGATACCGCCAGGCGACTCCAGATCAGCGAGAACGCGGTCAAGATCCGTCTTCATCGGGCGCGTCGAGCGCTTTCCACCCTGCTCGACGCGGCCAGGGACGCCGCATGACACGGTCGGTCACCCGCCCGCTGTCACATTGCCTCTGGTCACCCGTGGCCATCCTAGGTTCGATGCAGACATCCATGAAAGGTTTCCCGAAAGGTTCCGAACGCGACCGCGACGCGAAGGGGTGGAGAGCGTGGGCTAGACTTCCGAGATCCGAGGCCATGTGAGAGCAGCCGAATCGGAATCGGTGGCGTCGCGCCGATCGCACCGCCGTGCCGGCGGAGCCGGCTCCGTACGTGGTCTCCTCGCCCTGGCAGCGGTGGTCGGGCTCGGCATCGGCGCCTGGCTCCTGACCAGAGCGCCCACCACCGAAGCGGGCCGCTCCAACACCGAAGCCGACCGGAGCCCGGAGACTCTCGACACGGCCTTCGCCGAAGCCGAGCGGCTGTTCGAAGCCGACGCCGGCACGCAGACCCGACGCTCGATCGAGCAGTATCGACACGCCCTGGAGCTCGCGCGCGACCAAGGAGATCGCCCGCATCAACTCAAGGCGCTCGAACGACTCGCCGACGCCCACGCCATGCTTGCGGAGTGTCACCTGGCCCTGCCCTATCTCGATGCCCAGCTGGAGCTCCTGCGGGCAGAGAGCCGGCGCCAGGAGGAAGCGGAGGTCCTGAGCACGCGAGGAACGTGCCTGCTCTCGCTCGGCGATCTCGAGGGCGCCCTCCGAGCCAGCGAAGAGGCGCTCGCGATCCACCAGCAGCTGAGCGACAGATCTGGCGAGGGCCGGACGCACGCCGAGATCGGCGCGATCTACTCGCGACTCGGCGAGCTGTCGCAGGCGACGAGCCATCTGCGTGAGTCGCTTCAGCTGGCGGACTCGATCGACCGAGCGAGCTGGCGCGGCGACGCCCTCTACGCATTGGGAGAACTTCATCGTCAGCTCGGCGAACCGAACCTGGCGCTCGCCGCCTACCAACGCGTCACCGACGAGTCGGGCGGCGACGCCACGGATCGCCGCCTCGAGATCCTGGCGCTGCGCGGCATGGGGTCCGCCTACCAGGATCTGGGCAGACCGCGGGAAGCAGTCGACCACCTCGAACAGGCCCTCGCACTCGCCATCGGCGCCGGCAACGTCGAACAGATCATCGACGCCCAACGCGACCTCGGTTCCGCGCAGATCGACTCGCAAGCCTTCGACCAGGCCCGGAAGAACCTCGAGCGCGCCGTCGAGCTGGCGGAGAGCATCGAAAGTCCACTCCAGACGGCGGCGAGCCTCTATGCCATCGCGCGTCTGCAGCGCACGCGGGGGCGGCTCGAGGAGGCGCGCTCGAACCTGACCTTAGCGCTCGATCTCATCGAAAGCTCGCGGGCGGCCATTCGTAGGCGGGACCTGAGGGCGACCTTCCTCGCCTCGCGCGAGGAGTACTACGCCCTGCTGGTCGACACGCTGATGGCGCTGCATCGACGAGACCCCGCCGACGGATACGCCGCCGTCGCACTCGAGATCAACGAACGCTCCAAGGCGCGAACACTGCTCGACACTCTCGCGGAGGCGAACGTCGACATTCGCAGAGGGGTCGACGTCGAGCTGCTCGAGCGACTCGACGGGTTGAAAGTGGATCTCAACGCGCACGAGCGGTTCCGGCAGATGCTGCTCGCCCGCGGCGCCGACCCCCAAGAGATCCGAGCCATCGACGACATGCTGCGCGAAGACCTGGCAATCTACTACGAGCTGATGGATCAGATCCGAGCCTCGAGCCCGGACTACGCGGCACTGATGGAGCCCGGAACCTTGAGTGTCGAGGAGGTCCAGGCTCTGCTCGGCGAGGACTCGATCCTGCTGGAGTATCGACTCGGGGCAGAGCGGAGCTTCCTCTGGGCGCTCTCCAGCAACTCGCTGGACGCGTTCGAACTGGCGCCGCGCCACACACTCGAGGAGCTCGGAAAACGAGCCTACCGTCTGCTGACCGCGCGCAACGAGCGGGTGCGCTTCGAAACGCCCACCGAGGCGAAGGCTCGCATCCAGGCGGCGGATCGAGAGCTGCCAACCGTGCTCGCGGCGCTCGGCGATGCCTGCCTGCGACCGATGTGGTCGCGCCTGGGCAACCGGCGCCTGGTGATCGTCCCCGACGGCATCCTGGAGTATCTGCCGTTTGCGGTTCTACCGTTGCCCGATTCGATGGACCCCGAGAATCCGCCCCTGATCGCGAGGCACGAGATCTACTCGCTGCCGTCGGCGTCCGTGCTGCCACTCCTGCGGGACCAGCGACGCGACCGGCGGCCAAAGCGACGAGTCGCGGTGCTCGCCGATCCGGTTTTCGAAGCGGCCGATCCGAGAGTGAGCGGCGCCGAGGGCGCCGGTTCGTTGGAGACCCGATCGACCCTCCGCGCGCCGACGATGGAGGTCAGCAACTCAGACCTGGTGACCAGGTTCCCCAGAGTGCCGTTCACCCGTATCGAAGCACAGGCGATCTTCGCACTCGCGCCAACGGCCGAGAGCTCGGCCTTCTTCGACTTCGAAGCCAGCCGCGCCACGGTACTGACCGGTCGCCTGCGCGACTACGCCATCGTTCATTTCGCCACCCACGGCATTCTGCACAGTCGACATCCCGAGCTCTCGGCGCTGGTTCTGTCGCTGGTCGATAGCGACGGCAGGCAATTGGACGGCTTCCTTCGTCTTCACGACATCTACAACTTGGAGCTGCTCGCCGATCTGGTCGTGTTGAGCGGCTGCCGCACCGGCCTCGGCAAGGAGGTCTCGGGCGAGGGTCTGATCGGACTGACCCGGGGCTTTCTCTACGCGGGCGCCGATCGCGTGGCGGTCAGTCTGTGGGACGTGCACGACCGCGCCACCGCCGACTTCATGAAGGTCTTCTACGAGCGGCTGCTGGCGGGCGGCCTGCCGGCCGGCGAGGCGATGCGGCAGGCGCAGCTGCACGGCTGGCGCTCGGCCGAGTGGCCGCAGCCCTACTACTGGGCGCCGTTCGTGATTCAGGGCGACTGGCGCTGATCGGCTCCGGCGTCCGGACCGGTCCAACCCAGACCGATGGTCGACGTGCGGATCCGGAAGAGAGAGTCGGAGGCGGTTATGTACAGGACCGTGCCGTCCTCCCCCCAGGCGCAGTTCGAGGTCGCGACTCCGGTCTCGATCGTGCCGAGGTGCGTGCCGTCGGGCGCGAAGACGTGGACGCCGCCCGGGCCGGCTCCATACAGATTGCCATCACGATCGACCGCCAGCCCGTCCGGTGCGCCGCTCCCCCACTTCCCGAACGGCTCGCCGTCCACGAGCACGCGACCGTTGGTGACGATGCCGTCGGCGCCCAGGTCGTAGGCCAGCCATGCCGGCCGTTGTCGATCGACGTCGGTGACGTAGAGCGTCTTACCGTCGGGCGACAGCGCGATGCCGTTGGGCGCACCGATGTCGCCGATGATCAGCGCCAACTGGCCGTCGACCGACAGGCGGTAGACGCCGTTGTGCTCCAACTCCTTCGCCGGATCGTCGAAAGCGCCCGGTAGCCCGAACGGCGGGTCGGTGAAGTAGAGATTGCCGTTCGAGTCGTAGACGGCGTCATTCGGGCTGTTGAGACGCTTGCCCTCATAGCGGTCGGCCAGCGTCGTCTTGCTGCCGTCCGGCTCGAGGCGGGAGATCCGCCGGTCGCCATGCTCGCACGACACCAGCCTGCCCTCGGCATCGAACAGCAGGCCGTTCGAGCCCGGCTCGCGTCCGGTGAACGGCGCGTCGCCGGTATAACCGCTCGGGGTCAGGTGAAGCTCCGGTCCGGAGGTCTCGCTCCATCTGTAGATCGAGTTGCGCGGGATGTCGGAGAACAGGAGGCGCCCGGCAGCGACGTCCCAGGCGGGCCCCTCGAGCCAGGAGAAGCCGGTCGCGAGCCTTTCCAGCTCGGCGCCGGTCGCCAGCAGCGCGTCGATCCGTGGGTCCAGCCGAAGCACCGCCCGATCACCGTCCGGGGCCGACTCTCCGCCGGCGCACGCCAGCGTGGCGGCGCAGAGGAGACCGAGAGCCAGGGGCCGGGTCATGGCCGGGTCTGCCGCGTCAGCCCCGCTCCCCCGACCATCAGCGGCAGCCGATAGAGAGCCGAGCGCGCGGTCAGGTAGAGCGACCGGCCGTCGTCTCCCCAGGCGAAGTTCGCCGCCAGGCGGGGCGTCCTGACGGTTCCGAGGTGGGCGCCGTCGGCTGACAGGATCCAGAGGCCCCCCGGCCCCGACACGTAGAGGTTGCCCTGGACGTCGACCTTGACGCCGTCGAGCGCCTCTTCGCCGGGCGCGCCGGTCATGTCGAAGAAGATCCGGCCGTCGGTCAGGGAGCCGTCGCTCGCGACCCGGTAGCGCATGACGACCTTCTTCCCCGGGTCCCAATTGGTCACGTAGAGATACCGCTCATCGGGCGAGAACGCCAAGCCGTTGGGGCCCTCCAGATCGCGGCTGACCAGAGTGAGCCGGCCGGCGGCCCATCGGTAGACGCCGCTGTGCTCGAGCTCCTTGCGGGGGTCCTCGAAGAAGCGCGGCAGGCCGAACGGGGGATCGGAGAAGTAGAGGCTGCCGTCCGACCTGTACACCAGATCGTTCGGGCTGTTCAGACGCTTGCCGTCGAAGCTGTCCGCAAGCACGGTTTCGGAGCCGTCGCTCGCCGTGCGCGTGATGCGATGGTTGCCGTGCTCCGCGATCGTCAACCGACCACTGGGGTCGAGCGCCAACCCGTTCGAGCCCGGCTGCCCGTACTCGGCAACGTCGGCGCCCGCGTAGCCGCTGTTCTCTCTGAAGACCGAGAGGCCGTCGCGATCCGAGTAGCGGTAGATGCGGTTGGCGTTCGGATCGCTGAACAGCAGGTCGCCCTCGGCTCTCCAGAGCGGCCCTTCGAGGAACTCGAAACCCTCGGCGAGCTTGAACAGTTTCGGATTCGCCGGCACCAGTTCGTCGATCCGCGGATCGAGACGAACGACATCGACGTTCACCTCGTGCGGCTCGACCGCGCGCGGCGCCGTCGCGCCGCGGTGAAATCCGAGCACGGCTTGCCGCATCCAGATGAAGTTCGTCGGCGAGCCAGAAATCGGGCCGTTCATGCCGAAGACCGCGATCAGGATCCTCTGCCCGGGTCGCACGTTGCGCCCTACCTCCAGCCGGTTCGGAGCGTTCCAGCCCTTGACCACCGACCCACCGCTCTGGCCCAGCCGTCGCGGCAGCTCGCCATCGACCCAGACCTCGGCATAGTCGTCGATCGCCGTCTCCAGGACCAGGGTGGCGCCACTCGGGTCGTGACCCTGTACCCGCTCGGGCACGGTGATCACGATCCGGTACCAATTGAAGCAGACGCGCCCGGTTGAGCGCCGCCGCTCCAGCGTCGTCGGCGCGATCACCTCCCAGGCGGAATCGTCGTAGTCGGCCCAACCAGCCTTGGGCTCGACGTCATAGGTCGAGCCGGCGGGGCCGGTGGGTTGCCCCTCCGGCCCCGGACCGTTGAACGGAACTTCGACAATGCGTGCGTCGCTGTAACGCCATTCGCCCTCGACCCGCGCCACACCTTCGACCGTAGCCAGATCGATTGATGCGAACGCCGGTCCGAGGTCCTCTTCGGCGGGGGCCGGGAGCGTCCCGAACGCGAACGCCAGGACCGCCGCGATCACGCCGATCGCTCGGCGAGCTGAGCGACTGCTCATCTCCCGGTCACCTTGACGGTGTAATAGTGGAACGGTCCCTTCACATCACGGAACCAGTGCGGCGTTCCCTGCGGGATGATGATCAGATCGCCTGCGACGAGCTTGCGCTCCACACCGTCACGAATCGAGGAACCGCGGATCTCGTTCGGCGCCACGATCTCGCCACCGACCAGCGTGCCGCCGGTGACGAAGGTCGCCGAGCCTCGCAAGACATAGAAGATGTCGGTGTCGAGCTCGTGGACCTCCGAGCGACCGGCCTGCTCCCGAGTACTCGCGTGGATCTTGTAGCTCGGCTCCTCGAGAATCGGAGCGCCGGCGGCGAACGCTTCCTCGACGCTTTTGGCCGAGAAGAACCTGACCGCCGCGGATTCAGCCGCGAGCGACGCCGCCGCGGCGACGGCGATCTCGGTGTCCTGCTGGGCGCTGGCGGCGCCGCTGACACCCACCGCTCCGACGATGCGACCGCCGATGACCAGTGGCACGCCGCCCTGAAGCGGGGTGAAGTCCTGGAGCGCGGTCATCGACGTTCGGCCCTTGTCGACAATCAGATCCTCGAAGACCTTCGTCGGCCGGCGAAAGCGGGCCGCGGTGCGAGCCTTGCCCTCGGCGATGCGCGACGCTGCCGGGAAGGTGCCGTCCAGCCGCTCGAACGCCACCAGGTCGCCGCTGCCGTCGACGACGGCAATGGCACCTCCCGGGGCTCCGAGCCGGTGGGCCTCGCCCACCGCCGCCTCGAGCACGCGTCTGGCGTCCGTGCCGGTCAGCGCCTCGCCGTGGTCGGCTCGAGCCGCTGAGCCCCAGGTCAACCCCAGGGCCAGCGTCAGAGCCGGAATGATGTATCGAGTTGTCATAGCTACTCTCCGTTGCCGGCGACTCAGCCGACCGGCTTCTGGAAGCCCGACTCCCCGAGCACGACTTCCGCCCACGCGCACCAGACCTGCACCTTGGAGATGTTCGGAACGTAGTCGGGAACCATGATCGTCTTGTTGATCTTGTCGTCCTTGATCATCAGCCGCTTGAGCAGGTAGACGTTGCCGTGCGAGTCGACGACCTGCCAGTGCGGATCGGGCGTGTCGGGAATCTCGAAGTCTGCGGACATGGTCAGCATGTTGTGGTGGCCGTCACGGCTGTGGGTGACCGTGCCGCGATTCACCTTGGCGCCCGAGAAGACGCCGGTCGTGTGGCTGCTCTGCGCCCAGAGCGGCGACACCAGCAGGACGACGGCCGCCACGGCGACCAGGGTGAGGCAGATGCGAAGTGTTGATCGAGTCATTGTCTGAATCTCCTTCCGAGTTGTGTGGATCCGCGTGTCGCGTCCACCCCCTTGGATGCGTCGACCCCTGGGAGGTTTCAGCGGAGTAAGGTCTTGAAACCTCAACCCACTCACACTCATCAAAGGTGCGGCGAAGTGATCGCCCGAACGGAGATCGGAAATGACTGCCGAACGACAACGACTAGAAGAGGCGCGATCTGGAAGGCGAGCGTGGCGCGCCTGGGGGCCCTATCTCAGCGAACGGCAGTGGGGAACGGTGCGCGAGGACTACAGCGCCCACGGCACGGCCTGGGACTACCTTCCCCACGACCACGCACGGAGCCGTGCCTATCGCTGGGGCGAGGACGGAATCGCCGGCATCTGCGACCTGCAGCAGCGCCTCTGCTTTGCGCCGGCGCTGTGGAACCGGCGCGACCCGATCCTCAAGGAGCGCCTTTTCGGTCTGACCGGCAGCGAAGGCAACCACGGCGAGGACGTCAAGGAGTACTACTACTACCTCGACTCGACGCCGACGCACTCCTACATGAAGGCGCTCTACAAATACCCCCAGACGGAGTTTCCCTACGAGCTCCTGCTGCGCGAGAGCCGGCGACGAGGCAAGGGCGATCCGGAGTTCGAGCTGCTCGACAGCGGCGTATTCGACGAGGGTCGCTACTTCGATGTCTTCATGGAGTACGCCAAGGTCGACGCCGAGGACATCCTGATCCGGTACACCATCCACAATCGCGGACCGGAGGAGTCCGAGCTCGATCTGATCCCGCAGCTATGGTTCCGTAATACCTGGTCCTGGCAGGACGATGCACCCCGGCCAAGCCTCTGGATCGGCGACGACTCGGCGATCGAGACCCACCACGACGATCTCGGGCGCGTCACACTGCACTGTTCCGGCTCGCCCTCTCTGCTGCTGTGCGACAACGAGACCAACAGCCGCCGGCTCTTCGGAACGCAAGCGTCGGGCCCCTTCAAGGACGGCGTCCACGACTACCTCATCGCCGGCCACGAGGATGCCGTACGGCGCGAGGGCAGCGGCACCAAGGCCGGCGCACACTACCCGCTGCGCATCGCGGCCGGCGCCGCTGAGGTCGTCGATCTCCGGCTAGCGCGAGATCGGATGGCGGCGCCGTTCGACGACTTCGACGCCGAGTTGGAACGGCGGCGCGCCGAGGCGGACGAGTTCTACGCCGAGCTGCAGAGCGACATCGACGACGACGACCGGCGCCGGGTCCAACGCCAGGCTCTCGCCGGCATGCTCTGGTCCAAGCAGTTCTTCTACTACGACGTCGACGAATGGCTCGAAGGAGATCCCACTCAGCCGAGCCCACCGCCGGGCCGTCGCCACGGACGCAACAGCGGCTGGACGCACCTGAACAATGCCGACGTCATCTCGATGCCGGACAAGTGGGAGTACCCGTGGTACGCGGCCTGGGACCTGGCCTTCCACTGCATTCCGCTGGCGCTGGTCGATGCCGACTTCGCCAAAGACCAGCTCGTGCTCCTGACTCGCGAGTGGTACATGCACCCGAACGGCCAGCTGCCCGCGTACGAGTGGGCGTTCGGCGACGTCAACCCGCCGGTCCACGCCTGGGCGACCTGGCGCACGTTCAAGATCGACGCCAAGCAGAGCGGGCGTCCCGATCACGACTTCCTCGAGCGCGTCTTCCACAAGCTGCTGCTCAACTTCACCTGGTGGGTCAACCGTAAGGACATTCACGGCCAGAACCTCTTCCAGGGCGGCTTCCTGGGCCTCGACAACATCGGCGTCTTCGACCGCAGTGCACCGCTGCCCACCGGCGGACACATCGAGCAGGCGGACGGCACCAGCTGGATGGCGATGTACAGCCTGAACATGCTGCGCATCGCGCTCGAGCTCAGCGAGCGCAATCCCGTCTACCAGGATCTCGCCACCAAGTTCTTCGAGCACTTCCTCTACATCGCCGCGGCGATGACCAACATCGGCGACGAGGGCATCGATCTCTGGGACGACCAGGACGAGTTCTTCTACGATGTCCTGCACCTGCCGGACCGGGGGACCGCCATGCCGCTGCGGCTACGGTCGATGGTCGGACTGATCCCGCTGTTCGCGGTCGAGACTCTCGAGCCCGAGCTGCTGGAGAAGCTCCCCGACTTCGCGCGCCGGATGAGCTGGTTCCTCGAGAACCGACCCGACCTGGCGAAGCTGGTGTCACGCTGGCACGAACCGGGCGTTGGCGATCGGCGGCTCCTGTCACTGCTGCGGCGTCACCGACTCAAGCGCGTCCTCTCCCGGATGCTCGACAGCTCGGAGTTCCTGTCCGACTACGGTGTGCGCGCGCTCTCCCGTCACTACGCCGACAACCCCTTCGAGCTCGAAGCCAACGGCAATGTGCACACGGTGAGCTACCAACCCGCCGAGTCCGACAGCGGCCTGTTCGGAGGCAACTCCAACTGGCGCGGACCGATCTGGTTCCCGGTCAACTTCCTGATCATCGAGTCGCTGCAGAAGTTCCACCACTACTACGGCGACGACTTCCAGGTCGAGTGCCCGACCGGTTCCGGCCGGATGGTCTCGCTCGACCAGGTGGCGCAGGAGCTGTCGGAGCGCCTCTGCCGCATCTTCCTGCGCGACGACCGCGGTGAGCGCGCCGTATTCGGCGACGACACCCTGGTTCAGCAGGACCCCCATTTCCGCGACTACATCCTCTTTCATGAGTACTTCCACGGCGACAACGGCCGTGGAGTCGGCGCATCGCATCAGACCGGCTGGACCGGTGTCGTCGCCAAGCTGCTGCAACCCCGCAGGGCCGCGCGACCGCGAGATGGCAAAAAGGAGACATCGAAGTGACTGGCGAAGAAGCTGCTGAAGTAGTCATGCCCTCGTGCAAGGTGCACGAGAGCCTCAAGGGACAGAAAGCGATGGTCACCGGCGCGAACTCCGGGATCGGTCGCGGGATCGCGCTGGCGCTCGCCGAGGCCGGCGCCGACGTGCTGATCAACTTCTACTCCGACCCGACCGCCGCGGCCGAGGTCGTCGAACAGATCGAAGGCTTGGGCCGGCGTGGCTTGGCCTTCCAGGCCGATGTCTCGAAGGAGGACGAGGTGCTGGCGATGTTCGACGCCATGCTCAAGGAGCTCGGCACCATCGACATCCTGGTCAATAACGCCGGGCTCCAGCAGGACGCGCCGTTTCACGAGATGACGCTGCGCCAGTGGCATCGGGTGCTCGACACGAACCTGACCGGTCAGTTCCTGTGCGCCCGCGAGGCGGTGCGCGAATTCAAGCGCCGCGGTGTCGTGCCCGAGATCTCCTGCGCCGCCGGCAAGATCCTCTGCATCAGCTCGGTTCACGAGCTGATCCCCTGGGCGGGACACGTCAATTACGCGGCTTCGAAGGGCGGCGTCATGTTGATGATGAAGAGCATCGCCCAGGAGGTCGCGCCGGCCCGGATCCGGGTCAACAGCATCTCACCGGGCGCGATCCGCACGCCGATCAACACCGACGCGTGGAGCACTCCCGAGGCGTACGAGTCGCTGCTCACACTGATCCCCTACCGCCGCATCGGCGAGGTCGCGGACGTCGGGCGGGTCGCCGCCTGGTTGGCCTCCGACGACGCGGACTACATCACCGGCCACTCGCTCTACGTCGACGGCGGTATGACCCTCTACCCCGGCTTCGCGACCGGAGGCTAATCGATGATCGACCTGATGGGGCAGGTGGTGCTGGTCACCGGAGCGTCGGGCAATCTCGGTCAGGCGGCGGCGCGTGCCTTCGCGGCCGCCGGCGCCACGCTCGTCCTGGTCGATCGCTCGACAGGACGGCTCGGCGACCTCTTTCCCGACCAGTACGACGACGATCTTCTCCTGGTCGCCGAGGGCGTCAACCTGGCGCGAGAGGAGGAGATCGCCGCGGTCTGCGCCAAGGCACTCGAGCGGTTCGGTCGTCTCGACGCGCTCTTCAATACCGTCGGCGCCTACCGCGGCGGCACCCCGGTGACCGAGGAGTCTGCGGCCACCTGGAGCCTGCTCTACGAGGTGAACGTCTCGGCAACGCTGAACGCATGTCGCGCCGTGCTGCCGGCGATGCTCGACCGCGGTCGAGGGGCGATCGTCAACACCGCGAGCCGCGACGGCCTGCGCGGAGCCGCCGGCAGCGCCGCCTACGGAGCCGCCAAAGCGGCGGTCCTGCGCCTTACCGAGAGCCTCGCCGCCGAGGTCGGTCCGAGCGGCGTTCGGGTCAACGCGGTCGTGCCCGGCACCCTGGACACGCCACAGAACCGGCAGGGCACGCCGGACGCCGACTTCAAGCGCTGGGTCGAGCCGAGCGCGGTCGCCGACGTCGCGGTGTTCCTGGCGTCCGACCGAGCCCGCGCGGTCAACGGCGCCACTGTCCCGGTCCTCGGGTTGAGCTGAATGGAGATCGCGCTGTGAAGCTGACCAAAGACCGCTCGACACTCACCGATTTCGCAGCCTCGTCGCGCCTCGAATGGTTGGAGACCAACGGGCTCGGCGGTTGGGCGTCCAGCAGCCTGGCCGGCGCCAACACCCGCCGCTATCACGGCCTGCTGGTCGCCGCGACCGAGCCGCCGGTGGGCAGAACCGTTCTGCTGGCGAAGCTCGACGAGACGGTGACCGTCGGCGACCAACACTTCGAGCTCGCCACGAACCAGTTCCCGGGCGTCGTCCATCCGTCGGGACATCAGCACCTCGAGGCCTTCTCGCTCGACCTCATGCCCCGGTTCACATTCGCCTTGGCCGACGTCCGCTTGCACAAGACGGTCGCTGCCCTCGATGGTGAGAACACCACGCTGGTGGTCTACGAGCTCGACGAGAAGGCGCCCGAGCCGGTGACCCTCGAGCTCCGCCCACTGGTCGCCGGACGCGGCTTCCACGAGGTGGGGCGCGCCGGAGCCAGGTCGTTCGAGGTCCTCGAAGGCGGCTCCACGACCCGCATCACATCCGCCGGCGCCTCCTGGGAGCTGTTCATCGAGCTCGAGGGCTCGGAGCTCGTCCGGGGGGACGACTGGTACTACAACTTCGAGTACCCGTTCGAGCGCTACCGTGGACTCGAGTTCCGCGAAGATCTTTGGACCCCCGGCTACCTGCGCCGGCAGCTCGAGCCGGGCGCCAGCATCGCGGTCGTCATCTCGGACCGGGAACCCGGCGGCCGGGACTGGAGGAAGCTTCTCAGCAAGGAGCGCAAGCGCCGGCTCGCCCGGATCCGCGAGCTGCCGGAGACAGCCGGACCGATCCGTCAGCTCGCACGGGCGGCGGACCAGTTCGTGGTGCGGCGCGGCGACGATCTGCGCACCGTCATCGCCGGCTACCCGTGGTTCGGCGACTGGGGACGCGACACGATGATCGCCCTGCCCGGCCTGGCGCTGGTCACCGGTCGCCTGGCCGACGCCAAGAAGATCCTGCGCGCGTTCGCCGCCAGCGTCAGCCAGGGGATGCTCCCGAACCGCTTTCCGGACGACGGCGAGGAGCCCGAGTACAACACCGTCGACGCCACGCTCTGGTTCTTCGTCGCCATCTATCGCTACCTGGTCTACTCCGGTGACCGCGAGTTCGTCGATCGCGAGCTGGTGCCGGTCCTGCGCGACATCCTGGAGTGGCACGATCGCGGCACCCGCTACGGCATCGCGGTCGCCGACGACGGCCTGCTGGCCGCCGGCGAGCCGGGCGTCCAGCTGACCTGGATGGACGCCAAAGTGGGCGACTGGGTGGTGACGCCGCGCCAGGGCAAAGCGGTGGAGATCAACGCGCTCTGGTACAACGCGCTCAGGATCCTGGCCGAGCTCGAATCGCACTTCGGCCGGCCCGACCGGGCGCGTTCGCTGGCCACCCGCGCCGAAGGGGTACGGCGCACCTTCTGCCGCACCTTCTGGTTCGAGGACGGCAAGTATCTCCACGACGTCATCGGCGCGGCGGGACCGGACAGCTCACTGCGCCCCAACCAGATCTTCGCCCTCAGCCTGCCCTTTCCGCTGCTCTCCAAGGCGCGGGCGAAGTGCGTCCTCGCTCGTGTCGAGCAGGCGCTGCTCACGCCGGTGGGTCTGCGCAGTCTGTCCGCCGACCATCCCGACTACCGGGGGATCTATGGCGGCGATGCCCTGTCGCGCGACTCCGTCTACCATCAGGGCACCGTCTGGAGCTGGTTGCTCGGTCCGTTCGTCACCGCCCTGGTCCGGGTGCGCGGCGAAGCGGGACGCCGGCAGGCCGCCGAGCTCCTCGACACCGCCTTCGAGCATCTCGAGGACGCGTGCATCGGTACGGTATCCGAGATCTTCGACGGCCAGCCGCCGCACGAGCCGCGCGGCGCGCCGGCGCAGGCCTGGAGCGTCGCCGAGCTGCTGCGCGCCTACTTCGAAGACGTCCGACAGATCTCCGGCGGCGCCATGAGTCGGTCCATCAACCCTCCGGTGGGTGAGTCGCTGCAATGACCCGAGACCGCGAGCTGCACTGGCCCGAGTATCTGATGGAGGCCGCCGGACTCGGTCTGTTCATGGTCTCGGCCGGCCTCCTGACGCTGCTGCTCGAGCACCCGAGCTCGCCGGCCCATCAGGCAATCCCGGACGCGCTCGCCCGGCGTACGCTGATGGGCCTCGGAATCGGCGCGACCGCCGTCGGCCTGATCTATTCACCGTGGGGACAGCAGTCGGGCGCGCATCTCAACCCGGCGGTGACCGTGACGTTCCTGCGGCTCGGAAAGATCGCGCCGCACGACGCACTGCTCTACGTCGTCTTTCAGTTCATCGGCGGCCTGCTCGGGGTACTCGCCGTGCTGCTGGTCTTCGGCTCGGCATTCAGCGAGCCGCCGGTCGCGTTCGTCGCCACCGTGCCCGGCCCGGAGGGCGCTCTGGTCGCGTTCGTGGCCGAGGTGTTCATCGCCTTCGGCCTGATGTGCCTGGTGCTCTGGACCACGAACACGCCGCGGTTCGCAACCCTGACCGGCTGGCTGGTCGGCGCTCTGCTCGCCCTCTACATCACCTTCGAGGCGCCGTTCTCGGGCATGAGCCTCAATCCGGCGCGCACGCTGGCGTCGGCGTTCCCGGGGGCCATCTGGTCAGCCCTGTGGGTCTACTTCACGGCGCCGTTCATCGGCATGCTGGCGGCCGCCGAGCTCTACCGACGCAGAGGCCGGGTCCGCTGCGCGAAGTTCAACCACACCAACGATCGCCGCTGCATCTTCCGCTGCGGCTACCACTCCCCATCCCTAATGAGAGAGCCCCAACCGTGAGCAACCGACACTACGACGTCATCATCATCGGCAGCGGCGCCGGCGGTGGCACCCTGGCCTACCGGCTGGCCCCGAGCGGCAAGCGCATCCTGCTGCTCGAACGAGGCGACTACGTCCCTCGGGAGCAGGACAATTGGAGCACGCGGGCGGTCAACGTCGACGGCAAGTACCAGACCAAGGAGATCTGGCGCGACAAGGACGGCAAGCCTCTGCACCCGCACACCAACTACTGGGTGGGCGGCAACACCAAGTTCTACGGCGCGGCGCTGTTTCGCATGCGCCGGGAGGACTTCGGCGAGGTCCGTCACGAAGGCGGCATGTCGCCGGCCTGGCCGATCTCCTACGAGGCGCTCGAGCCCTATTACTCGGCGGCGGAGAGCATCTACCACGTGCATGGAGAGCGCGGCGTGGACCCCACCGAGCCGCCGGCGAGCGGCGACTATCCCTACCCCGCGGTCAGCCACGAGCCGCGCATCCAGGAGCTGCATGACGACCTCGAACGGCTCGGTCACAAGCCGTTCCACGTACCGCTCGGCATCATGCTGGATGAGAGCTCGCCGCGCACCAGCCGCTGCATCCGATGCGCGACCTGCGACGGCCACCCGTGCCTGGTCCAGGCCAAGGCCGACGCACAGACCTGCTGCGTGGATCCGGCGCTCGAGCATCCGAACGTCGAGTTGGTGACCGGCGCCAAGGTCTCGCGACTCGTGACCAGCCCGTCCGGGCGGGAGGTCACCGAAGTCGTCGTCGAGGTCGACGGCGAGACCCGTACCTACGGCGCGAGCATCGTGGTCGCGGCGTGCGGCGCCATCAACTCGGCCGCCCTGCTGCTCAGATCCGCCAACGACCGGCACCCCGCCGGGCTCGGCAACTCCTCGGGGGTCGTCGGGCGCCACTACATGGGGCATGTCAACTCGGTCGTCCTGGCGCTGTCGCTCTGTGAGAACCCCTCGGTCTTTCAGAAGACCCTGGCGTTGAACGACTTCTACTTCGGCTCCCCGGACTGGGAGTTCCCGATGGGACACATCTCGTTCGTCGGCAAGCTCGACGCGGCGACGTTGTCGGCGGGCGCGCCGCCGCTAGCGCCCAACTGGACCCTCGATCAGATGGCGCGCCACTCCCTCGACTTCTGGCTGACGTCCGAGGACCTGCCCGACCCCGACAACCGGGTGACCCTGGACGCCAACGGCGAGATCGTCCTGAGCTACGCACCCAACAACCTGGTGGCCCACGCGCGACTGAAGGCGAAGCTCAAGGAGCTGGTCAAGAAAGCCGGCTGTCACGAGCACCTGCTACCGCTCCAACTCTTCCTGGGGCAGCAGATCCCGCTCGCCGGGGTCGCCCATCAGAACGGCACGATCCGCTTCGGTAACGATCCCGAGAGCTCCGCCCTCGACATCCACTGCCGCTGCCACGACCTCGACAACCTGTACGTGGTGGACGGCAGCTTCTTCCCGTCGAGCTCAGCCGTCAACCCGGCGTTGACGATCATCGCCAACGCGCTACGGGTCGGCGACCATCTGCTCGAGCGCCTCGGTTAGTGCCGCCATTGTCAGGAGCCGACATGTACCGGACACTCAGACTCACCCTTCTTGTACTGGCGCTGCTGGTCTCGCGCGCGGCGTCGGCGGAGCCGCTGGCGCGCGCGGTCGAGGCGATCGGCATCACGGTCTCCGACGTCGACCGAGCCGTCGAATTCTTCACCGGCGTGCTCGATTTCGAGCAAATCTCGGAACGCGAGATTCACGGTCCCGATCCCGAGCGCCTGCTGGGGGTCTTCGGCCTGCGGGCGCGGGTCGCCCGGCTGCGGCTCGGGCGCGAGATCGTGGAGCTCACTGAATACCTGGCGCCGCGCGGACGTCCGATACCGCAGGACAGCAGTAGCAACGACCTCTGGTTCCAGCACATCGCGATCGTCGTCAGCGACATGGATGCGGCCTACGCGCGCCTCCGCGCCGCCGGCGTCGGCCACGTCTCGAGTGGCCCGCAGCGGCTACCGGACTGGAACCCGGCCGCCGGCGGCATCGAGGCGTTCTATTTTCTCGATCCCGACGGCCACACGCTCGAGCTCATCTACTTCCCGCCCGGGAAGGGGGACGAGCGGTGGCACGAGACCACCGACAGAACCTTCCTGGGCATCGACCACACCGCCATCGCGGTCGCCGACACCGATCGCAGCGTAAGGTTCTATCGCGACCTGCTCGGTCTGCGGGTGGCGGGTGAGAGCGAGAACCATGGGCGAGAGCAGGAGCTGCTCAACGGCGTCTTCGGGGCCCGCTTGCGGATCACCGGCCTGCGGACCGCCGCCGGACCGGCGATCGAGCTGCTCGAGTACCTCGCCCCACGAACCGGGCGGCCCGCCCCGTCGGACCTGATGGCCAACGACCTGGTCCACTGGCAGACGACGCTGCGGGTGCCGGCGATAGACGCCGCGTCCCGCGGTGTGCTGACCAGCGACGGCTGGTGGGTTTCGCCCGGACCTGTGAGCACGGACGACGGCGCCTCGCCGATCGGAGCGCCGGCTCCGGCAGGGCGCGGTATGCTCGTCCGCGACCCGGACGGTCACGGTCTCCTGCTGATCCAGTAGCGGTGGTCAGAGGGGGCCGTCGTAGCGGAAAGGTGGTGAGAGTGGACGCGAGTTTGGCAAGCTGGTTGGTAGTGGGCGCCGGCCTCTATGCCGCGGCGGGCGCCCTGTTCGCGGTCCTCTTCGTCTCCAAGGGAGTCGGGCGCATTGACCCCGCCGCCCGCGGGGCCCGACTGGGTTTTCGCCTCCTGATCCTGCCGGCGAGCATCGCGCTGTGGCCGATCCTGCTCCGACGATGGCTCTCGGGGGTCGAAGAACCACCCGCGGAGCGCAACGCCCACCGGGAGGCGGCGGGTCGATGATCGCCCCCCTGCGCGCGTGGCATCGTCGCTGGTGGCTGCTGCTTGCGGTCGCCCTGCCGATCCTGATCCTCCTGGCGCTCTCGGCACGCCAGACCGTTCCTCCGACCGACCAGCTGCCGGCCGGCGCGCTCAGCGCAGGGGACCGCCCGTGACAGTCGGCTACAAGGCGGTCGGCTGGAACCGACAGAAGAAGATCTACGATGCCGTGGTCGCAAGCGGACTGCTGCTCTACCTCGGGGTGTTCATCGGCATCGGGCTCACCCTCCACCCTCGAACGACGATCGAGACATTGCTGATCCGCGCCCTCGGCACGGCGGCGCTCTTCCTCCTCCACGTCATTCTGGTGATCGGCCCACTCTGCCGGCTCGACCGGCGCTTCCTGCCGCTGCTCTACAACCGCCGCCATCTGGGCGTCATCATGTTCTCGACCGCGCTCGCGCACGGCGGCTTCTCGATCGTGCAGTTTCACGCCTTCGGCGACGTCAACCCGCTGGTCAGCGTGCTGACCTCGAACACTCACTGGAAGAGCGTGGCGCAGTTTCCGTTTCAGCAGCTCGGCCTCGCGGCGCTCCTGATCCTGTTTCTGATGGCCGCGACGAGTCACGACTTCTGGCTCGCGAATCTCACCGCGCCGACCTGGAAGCGGCTGCACATGGCGGTCTACCTGGCCTACGGCCTGGTCGTCATGCATGTGGCGCTCGGCGTCCTGCAGCAGGAAACCGATCCGCTGCTGGCCGCCGTACTCATCGCCGGTGTGCTGATCGTTTCCGTCCTACATGTTGCCGCCGCGCTGAAAGAGGCTCCGAGCGATCGGGACCTGGGCGCGGCCGACGACGGCTTTGTCGACTTCTGCGCCGTCGCCGAGATCCCCGAGGACCGCGCGGTGATCCGGTCGATCGGCGGCGAGCGCGTCGCGGTCTTCAAGCACGACGGCCGGCTCTCGGCGCTCTCCAACGTCTGCCAGCATCAGAACGGCCCGCTCGGCGAAGGGCGGGTGATCAACGGCTGCGCGGTCTGCCCGTGGCACGGCTACGAGTACCGCCTGGCCACCGGGTCGTCGCCGCCACCGTTCAACGAAAAGGTTCCGACCTTCCGCGTTCGGGTGGCGGGCGGCCGGGTCCGCGTCGATCCGCGGCCCAACCCCGCCGGCACCGAGGTCGAGCCCACCCCTGTCGAGGGCGGTGCGCATGCCTGAGCAACCCGACGACTTCTACGTCGGCTACAAGCCGCAGGCGTCGCCGGGCGTGCGCACCTGGGTGCGCAAGGTGGTCATCGGGCTGTTCTGCCTTGCGATCGTCGTTCCGGTCCTGCTGGCGAGCTCCCAGAGCGAGTTTTCGAACGCGATGTTCGAGTTCGGAACGATCAAGGAGTTCGAGGGGCGGCTCAGGACCGAGCCCTACCCGGTCCTCGACGTCGAGGAGAGCGGCTCGATCGTGCCGCATCTGCTGGTCGAGTTCGGCAAGCACGGCGGCCGGGCCGAGCTCGGAGATCTCGATGACCAGCGCGTACGGCTCAGCGGTCAGCTGATCTACCGCGACAAGCAGAGGATGGTCGAGCTTACCGACGAAGCACCGCAGGGGCTCGGCGCACGCCTGGCCGACGCCGGTCGAGCCGAGCGCTCGCTCGGACGCCATGCACTCAGCGGAGAGATCCTGGACAGCAAATGCTACCTCGGTGTGATGAAACCCGGTCGCGGCAAGCCCCACCGCGACTGCGCGACCCGCTGCATCAGTGGCGGCGTGCCGCCGATGTTCGTGGTCACCGACCGGGACGGCAAACAGCTCCATCTACTGCTGACCGGCGTGGCCGACCAGCCGATCGGCAGTGAGCTGCTACAGCTGGTGGCGGAGCCGGTGATGGTCGAAGGCGAGGTCGTCGCCCGCGACGGTCTCTGGTACCTGCGCGCCGCGGCGACCGATTTTCGGCGCATCTCCGACACCGGAGGTGACCCTGACTGATCTCATCTCAGGGCAGCTGCCGGGCGTCGCCATCGTCCCCGACCAGATCATCAAGGAGGGCCGCTACGAACTCTCCTTCGCGCGCACCGACGCCGAGCTCGACGCCTTGCTGCGCCTCCGTTTCGAAGTCTTTAATCTCGAGCTCGGCGAGGGGCTCGACTCTTCGCACGAGACCGGCCGCGACGAGGATCCGTTCGACGCCGTCTGCCACCATCTGATCATCCGCGATACCGAGAGCGGTGCGATCGTCGGTTGCTACCGCATGCAGACCGCCGAGATGGCGGCCGCCAACATCGGTTTCTACTCCGACATCGAGTACGACCTCGCGGGGCTGACCGCGCCGGTTCTCTCGCAATCGATCGAGATCGGTCGCGCCTGCGTCGCGCGCTCACATCGCGGCATTCGCGTGCTCTTCCTGCTCTGGCGGGGGCTGGTGCTCTATCTCTCCACCAACCGCAAGCAGTACCTGTTCGGCTGCTCGTCGCTGACCAGTCAGGATGCCCGGGTCGGCGTCAGCCTGATGGCCTATCTACGACAGGAGGGGTATCTGCACCCCGACCTGCTCGTGCGCACGCGCCCCGGCTACGAATGCGAAGCCACCGACGACGGCATCGAGCCCAGCGGCGAGGAGCTACCGGAGCTGTTTCGCATCTACCTCCATCACGGCGCCAGGGTGTGTAGCCCCCCTGCGATCGATCGAGAGTTCAAGACCATCGATTTCTTGATGCTGTTCGACGTCTTCGACATGCCGCGCCGCATGCTGCGCAACTTCACGCGCTGATGGCGGTCCTGCGGACAGCGGTACGACTACCTCTGATGGTCGTGACGATCGCGGCCTTCTTCGTGCTCTGGGGCCTCGGACTGCCGTTCGTCGCGTTCTCGAAGCGCGGCTGGGCGCGCTGGCGGGCGTTCATCCTGCGCACCATCAGCCGCTCGTTGCTGTGGGCTTTCGGCGCCCGCGTCGAGGTCCGTGGCACGCCGCCCCGTCCGCCGTTCGTGCTGGTCTCGAACCACTTGAGCTACATCGATATCCTGCTCCTGGCCAGCCGTCTCGACACCGTCTTCGTCTCCAAGCGCGAGGTCGCTGGGTGGCCGGTGATCGGCGTGCTCTGCCGACTGATGGGTACCCTGTTCATCGATCGCGACTCGCGACGTGATCTCACCCGAGTGATCGACGAAATGAACCGCACGCTGAGCCGTGGCAGCGGCATCGTCGTCTTCCCGGAGGGCACTTCGACCAACGGCCGCGAGGTGCTCGTATTCCGTCCGTCGCTGCTCGAGACCGCCGTCCGACTCGGCCAGCCGGTCGCCTACGCCAGCCTGCGCTACTCGACCGGACCGGCCGCGCCGCCCGCCGAGGATACGGTCTGCTGGTGGGGCGACCAGCCGTTCATGCCACACCTGCTGAATCTGGTCTCGATGCCCGGCTTTCGCGCCGAGCTCCATTTCGGACCGCAACCGATCGAAAGCTCCGATCGCAAGCGACTCGCCTACGAGCTGCGTCGAGCCGTGGCCAGCCAACTCTCACTTGCCAGCTAGGAAGACTACCGACATGAGCCTGACACTTCGAGCCCAGAACATCGAGCTGATCCGCCAGGGCATCCGGCTGCTCGAAGCGCTCCCGGACGAGGCGTACTTCTCCCAGACAGCCGCCGGAGCGCTCGCGCCCACGGTCGGGCCACACTTCCGGCATTGTCTCGACTTCTATGTCTGTTTCCTGGACGGCTTGGACCTCAGGGTGGTCGACTACGGATCGCGCTCCCGCAGCACCGAGCTGGAGCGCGATCGTCCAGTCGCGATCAAGGCGCTCGAGTCGGTAGCCGAGCGGCTCACGAAGCTCGACTCGGACGCCGTTTCCGAGCCCCTCCAACTGCGACGAGAGCCGGCCGAGGACGACGACCGGGAGCAGTGGCTCGGCTCGAGCGTCGGCCGCGAGCTACAGTTTCTCTCGAGCCACACGATTCACCACTACGCCCTGATCGCACTGGCCCTGCGGATGGCCGACCATCCGGTCCCCGACGACTTCGGGGTCGCGCCGTCGACTCTCGAGCATTGGCGTCGCGAGGGGCGTATTGCGAGTTGAGGCTGCGTTGGCGACTCGTCGCTTGCTATCTCCTGCTGCTGGCCGGTTCCCACGCGAGCCGATGGCTGAGCGCCGACCGAGCCCCTGAGCTCCCGACCGAGCGCGGCCTCGAACGCACCCTCGTGCGCGGCGCGGACGGGACGCCGGTCCAGATCGCCTACCGGCGCTGGCCGGAGCGGCCCGCACCGGACCTACCCACCCTGGTGCTGCTCCACGGCAGCCCGGGGAGCCACCGCGACTTCGCCGGCATCGCGCCACTGCTCGCCGACCGGTTCGAGCTGATCGCTCCGGATCTGCCCGGCTTCGGCGCCAGCCAGCGCTCGGTTCCCGACTATTCGATCCGCGCTCACGCCGAGTACGTCGACCGCCTGCTGCGCAAGCTCGACCGCCCGCGGGTGCACGTCGTCGGTTTCAGCATGGGCGGCGGCGTCGCGATCGAGCTCGCTCGGCTCGATCCACAGTCGATCGCCTCGATCACCCTGATCTCGTCGATCGGCGCCCAGGAGTTCGAGCTCCTCGGCAGCTATCACCTGAATCATGCGATCCACGCGGCGCAGCTCGCCTGCCTGACGCTGCTCCAGGAGGGCGTGCCCCACTTCGGTGCGTTCGACGACCTGATGCTCGGCCGGCCGTACGCGCGCAACTTCTTCGACACCGACCAGCGACCATTGCGACGAGCGCTCGAGGGCCTCGCGGAGCCGACCTTGATCGTTCACGGCGAGAGCGACCCGCTGGTGCCGGTCGCCGCAGCTCGCGAGCACTACCGGATCGTGCCCCAGAGCGAGCTGGTGGTGCTCGAGTCGGATCACTTCATCGTCTTCCGGGAGCCAGAGCGCATCGCCGCGCCGCTGGCTGAATTCGTCGAGCGTGTCGAGCTCGACCAGGCGACCAGCCGCGCGAGCGCGACCGCCGAAAGGCTCGCGGCCGCCAATCGACCCTTCGACCCCCGAACCCTGCCACGGGCGGCGGGCCTGACGGCCCTGGTCTGGTTCGCGCTTCTGGCGCTGGCGACGCTGGTGAGCGAAGACCTCACCTGCATCTCCGCCGGCCTGCTGGTCGCCCAGGGGCGGATCAGCTTCGCCGTCGCGGTGCTCGCCTGCGGCGCCGGGATCTTCCTGGGCGACCTGGCGCTGTTCGCGGTCGGCCGGTTCCTGGGGCGACCCTGGCTACGCCGCCGGCCGCTCCGTTGGTTCCTGTCCGAGGAGCGGATCGACACCGCGTCCGACTGGTTCCGGCGCAGGGGCCCGATCGTCATCCTGCTCAGTCGCTTCACGCCCGGCATGCGGCTTCCGACCTACTTCGCGGCCGGCCTGCTGCGCACGAGCTTCGCACGCTTCGCCCTCTACTTCGCGCTCGCCGTGGCGCTCTGGACGCCGATCCTGGTCGCCGTAAGCGCCATCGTCGGCGCGCCTGCGGTCGCCTGGATCGCGTCCGTACCGGCGGCGGCGTCGCTGGCTCTGCCGCTCGCGGTCATCTCGCTCTGGCTCCTGGTGGCGCTGGTCAGGAGCCTGGCGTCGCACCGCGGCCGGCGACTCTGGGTCGGCCGGCTGCGGCGTTGGCGGCACTACGAATTCTGGCCGACCTGGCTGTTCTACCTGCCGGTCGCCTGCTGGATCCTCTGGCTCGGCCTCAAGCATCGCTCTCTGACCCTGTTCACCGCGGCCAATCCCGGGGTACCCGAAGGCGGCTTCGTCGGCGAGTCCAAGCGACGCATCCTCGAGGCGCTTCCGGCCGACGCGGTGGCACGTTTCGCGCCGCTGCCTGCCCGGCTCCCGGTCGCTGCCAGAATCGAGCGGGCGGAACGGTTCATGGCCGAGCACGGTCTGGTATTCCCGGTGGCGCTCAAGCCCGACGTCGGCGAGCGCGGCCGCGACGTAATGATCGCACGCGACCACCATGCTCTCGAGAGCTATCTCGCCCAGGCTGCGGAGGACACCCTCATCCAGGAATTCGTGCCGGGGCGCGAGTTGGGGGTTTTCTACGTCCGCCTGCCTCGGGAGAGCTCCGGCCGGATCTTCTCGATCACCGACAAGCGCCTGATCTCGGTCACCGGCGACGGCGAATCGACTCTCGAAGAGCTGATCCTGAACGACCGGCGCGCGGTGGCGATGGCACCGCTCTTTCTGCGCCGTCACGCCACGCGGCTGGGCGAGCGGGTGGAGGCGGGTGACGAGGTCCGCCTGGTGGATGTCGGAACCCACTGCCGGGGAGCGCTGTTTCTCGACGGCCACCGGTTCGCGACCCCCGGACTCAGCGCGGAGATCGACCGCATCAGCCGAGGTTTCGAGGGCTTCTACTTCGGCCGCTACGACCTGCGCGCGCCCTCGGACGAGGCGTTGGGCGCCGGCCGGGACATCAAGGTTCTCGAGCTCAACGGCGTGACCTCCGAAGCCACCCACATCTACGACCCCGACTTCGGCCTGCTGAACGCGTACCGCGTGCTTTTCGAGCAGTGGCGGCTGGCGTTCGAGATCGGCGCCGCGAATCGCGACCGCGGCGTAAGGCCCGCCTCGCTCGGAGCACTCATCGCCAGTCTCCGCCAATGGCTCGAACCGAACGGGCCCGGCGGACCCCCGACCGAAACCTGAGTGTGCCCGGAGGCATCCCATCTTCATGAAGAACGTTTGTCTGCTACTCGTACCCGTGCTCGCCCTTCTCACCGCCGGCGCCACCTCGGCGGTCGAGCCGATCAACTCCAAAGGACGAAGCCGCCTCGCGGTCCACGGCTACGACGTCGTCGCCTACTTCGACGGCGAGGCGCAGCGCGGCAGCGAAGACTTCGTCCACAGCTGGATGGACGCCGTTTGGCACTTCGCGACCGCCGAGACCCGAGATCGCTTCGCCGCCGACCCGAAGACCTACGCACCGCAGTACGGTGGCTACTGTGCCTATGCCGTCAGCAAGGGCTACACTGCCGACGTCGACCCGGAAGCGTGGACCGTTCACGCCGGCAAGCTCTATCTGAACAACAGCAAGTCGGTCCGGGTCCGGTGGAGCAAGGACATCCCCGGAAACATCGTCAAGGCCGACAGCAACTGGCCGAAGCTCCTCGCAGAGTAGGCTAGGCGTCTGGGGGATCAGAAATGAAGCGACTGACGAAGACCGAGAGGCGCGTGAGCTGGCTGGCTCAGCTGATCACTGTCGTGATCCTGATTCAGACGCTGTTCTTCAAGTTCACCGGCGCCGAGGAATCCAAGTTCATTTTCGAGACCCTCGGCATGGAGCCGTGGGGACGCATCGGCTCGGGTGTCGTCGAGCTGATCGCGAGCCTCATGCTGCTGATGGCCGGCACCGCGGCAATCGGCGCGGTGGTCGCGCTCGGTGTCATGGCCGGCGCGATCGTCAGCCACCTGACGACCCTGGGTATCGAGGTCCAGGGTGACGGCGGCCTGCTGTTCGGCATGGCGATCACGGTGACCGTGTGCTGCCTGGTCGTGATCTGGATCCGGAGGCGGAATTTGCCGATTCTCGGCAAGTGGTTCCAATCGTAGCCTCCCCTCCATACACCCCGACGTCAACGGGCTGGGGCATAGCTTGCCCCGCCCGGTTGATCGGGCGCGCTCCGCGAGACCGTCGCGAGTGCTGAGATAGAGTCCCCGCCAGCCTATGAGAATCCAGAAGATCTCCGCCTTCCAGGTCGACCTCCCCCTCCACGAAGGCAGCTACAACTGGTCGGGCGGCAAGTCGGTCGAGGTGTTCGACAGCACCATTGTTCGTATCGAGACCGATGAAGGCGTCACCGGCCACGGCGAGGTCTGCCCGCTCGGCCCGTTCTACCTACCCGCGTACGCCGGCGGTGTGCGTGCCGGCATCGCCGAGCTCGGACCGCAGCTGATCGGCGAGGACCCGCTCGACCTCGAGCGCCTGAACCGCCGGATGGATGCTGCGCTCAAAGGCCATCCCTACGTCAAGTCGGGCCTCGACATGGCTTGCTGGGACATCCTCGGCCAGGTCGCCGGGCTGCCCGTCTGCACGCTGCTCGGCGGCCGCTACGGCGAGAGCTTCCCGCTCTACCGGGCGATCTCCCAGGAGGCGCCCGCGGCGATGGCGGCCAAGGTCGCCGGCTATCGCGCCGAGGGCTACCGCAAGTTCCAGCTCAAGGTGGGCGCCGATCCCGAGACCGACATCGAGCGCATCCACGCGGTCGCCGCCGAGCTCGAGCGCGGCGACGTCCTGATCGCCGACGCCAACACCGGCTGGCTCATGCACCAGGCCGCGCGGGTGGTGCGCGGCGTGCGCGACATCGACGTCTACATCGAGCAGCCTTGCCTGTCCTACGAGGAGTGCCTGACCATCCGCCGGCGCACCGACCACCCGTTCGTGCTCGACGAGAACATCGACGGCATTCCGATCCTGCTGCGCGCCCACGCCGACGGTGCGATGGACGCGGTCAACATCAAGATCAGCAAGTTCGGCGGCCTGACCCGCGCGCGCCAGGCGCGCGACCTCTGCGCCTCGCTCGGCATCGCCATGACCATCGAGGACAGCTGGGGCGGCGACATCACGACCGCCGCCATCGCCCACCTGGCGCACAGCACACCGCCGGAGCTGCTGTTCACGGCGACCGACTTCAACAGCTACGTGACGGTGAGCACAGCTGACGGAGCACCGCAGAGGAAGGATGGGAAGCTGGCGGCGTCGACGGCGCCAGGTTTGGGAGTTACGGCCTTGCCGGGCGTCTTGGGCGAGCCTCGGCTAGAGATCAGCTGAGGCACCGTGAGAATTGCGGCGATACTAATTCAACCGAGCGGTTGACTTTTAGTTTCGACCTCGTCCATACTCAACCCCATGGTTGAGTCTCATACAGATCTGAACACCGTCTTCGGCGCACTCGCGGATCCGACCCGCCGCGCCCTCATCGCCGCCCTCGCAGAAGGACCGCACACTGTCGGAGAGCTCGCCGAGCCCTTCGAGTTCACCCTGGCCGGCGTCTCCAAACACATCAAAGTGCTGAGCCGCGCCGGGCTGGTCAAGCAGGTCAGAAACGGCCGGCGGGTGGACTGCTCGCTTCAGCCGGAGCCATTGAGGTCGGTCGCCGACTGGGCTTCCCGGACCGAGAGCTTCTGGGCGAGCAGGCTGGAGAGCCTCGAGACCGTGGTCGTCGAGAGGCGGCGTGAACGGGCCGCTTCCGATCCCGCGGGCGAAGGGGGTGTCTCTTGACCTGCACAGAGCTTCAGACGATCGAGATCCGGCGCCTGATTCCGGCTGAGCCGCAAGAGGTGTTCGAGGCCTGGATCGATCCGCGACTCCTGGCCCGCTGGTTCGCACCCGGCGAGCTCGTTGCGACGGTCGACTGCTTCGAGCCCACCGCCGGCGGCGGTTTCAAGATCACCATGCGCGACCACGCTCGCGGCGAGACCCACGTGGTGGGCGGCAAGTTCGTCGAGATCCTCGCCCCCACCAGGATCGTCATGACCTGGTCGTGGGAGAGCGAGCCGGAGCCCGCATCACTGGTGAGCGTCGACTTCGTAACGAAGTCGAACGGAACGGAGGTCGTGATCCAGCACGATCAGCTCACCGAGGGGGAGGCGGCTCTCCACCGCGACGGCTGGAACGCCTGCCTGGACAAACTCGAAGCGACGGTACCCACGGCATGAAGAGACACGACTTGCGCTCGTTCGAGCTCGCTATCCGGCTCTTCCTGGTCCTGGCCGTCGCGCTGCCGACCGTTAGCACGGCGCTAGAGCCTCTGCCTCGCGATCTGGAGCTCGAACTGGCGCTGAGCGCCCTGCCGGAACATCTGCGAGCAGACGCCTCGGTCTACCTTCTGGATCCCGACTTCGGCTATCGCAGCGCTCACGAGGGAACCAATGGCTTCCACACCTTCGTCGCACGCACCGAGTACGGCGCGTTCCTGGGCTCCTGGCCCTACACCTCGTATCGCGACGACATCCTGGTGCCGATCGCGTTCGACGAGCCGGGGGCGACGACCCACATGCGCGTCTACTTCGACGTCGCGACGGAGCGTGCCAGCGGCACCGAGCCCGCGAAGCTCAAGGAGCTGATCAACCGGCGCTTCACCGACGGTCACTACGGCCCGCCCGATCGGCCCGGCATCGCCTACATGCTAGCGCCGATCGTGCGCGGTTATCAGCGCGCCGAGGAGCACGACCGCGTCGTCACGTTCAGCCTGCCGCACTACATGTACTACGCGCCGGGTGTCACCAACGACGACCTCGGCGCCCGCAGCTTCAGCGTCGAGCATCCCTTCATGCTGTACAGCGCTCCGCATCCCCACGGCCTGATCATTCACATCGCCGGAGAGAAGGAGCGCATGGGCATCAGGGAAGGGCACAAGGAACTCCTCGCCCGCCTCTGCGCGCTCAAGACCGAGTTTTGCCTTTCGGACGGTTGAGCTCGGGCACCGACGGTCCGACTTGGATCTCGCTCCCGCCCTCCAGAGCGACTCCCGGCAGATCGACCTATGGCACAGGAGGCGCGCTATCGACGGTGACGGAATCGTCGCGCCGAGACGACCGCAGCATCACGAAGGCGGTGTAGAGCACCACCGCCGCTACCAGCCAGCGCAGCATCTCGACCGGTAGCGACTTGACGATCAGCGCCGCGATCAGGACCGCCGGCACGCCGCCGAGAGCGAGCCCGAGTGCCGGCTTCAGGCCGTACTTCT
>JAJCXP010000103.1 GCA_029263375.1 Acidobacteriota bacterium
CATGCCCGGGGTCGAGAACGATCGTCCGGATGCCCGGAGAGCGGTCGCGCCGTCGAGCGGGAATCTGCGTGGCGGCGGTCGCCGTGCCGCGATCGTCGCCGCGGAAGATGTCGAAGACCAATCGAAACGGCGACTCGAGGATGTACTCCTCGGCTACCACGCCGGGAGCGAGGCGCATGCGGATACCCGACGGCGTCAGATCGATGCCGCGCACCAGATCGTCGGCGGGCGCGGACCGGGTCGTGTCGCCGACGAGCCGGTCGCCGATCAGATCGATCACCACGGAACGGCCGAAGTGCCGGATGCGGTAGCGCGGCCGGGTCGAGAACTGGAACACGGTGGTCGTCACGCCCTGAACGTGCACCAGATTGAACTGCAGGGCGAGCTCGCGCTCCGGCTGGTGGCGCACCAGGAGCATCCTTGCCGCCGAGTTCCAGGTGAACTCGTAGCCGAGGTTGTGGCCCCAGACGTAGTCGAGCAGATCGAGCGGCACCAGGGTCGCACCGTCTCCCGTGGCAATCGCCGCCTGGGAGAGGTCGGTGATCTCCTGCCCCGAGGTGAGCGCGTCGCTGCCGGGGCCGAACGCGAAGGTGCGATCGTTGAGCGTCAGCTCGTGGCTCTCGCCCAGGGGGCCGACTTCGACGGTGCCGCCCAGGACGTCGATCAACGGCCTGACCTCGACCAGGGTGCCGGCGACCGTCACCGCGTACCTGACCGTCAGCCGCCGGGTGCCGAGGTCCACCGCAGCGGCGCCAGATTCGAGGACCGGCAGTCCGGTCTCAGCGTCCTCGGCTCCGATACCGACAGCGGTCATCGCGAGCAGGAGCGGGAGGAGGCACAGGCTCTTCAGGCGCGTGGCGGTCACGGCGTGGAGGATAGCAAGGAGGACCTGCCGGCTCCGCGCTGAGATAAGCTGCGTCGCAGGAGGAGTGATGAACATCGACGAGTTCAGGGTGGTTCTCAAGGCGCGCGACTTCGACGCGACCTGCAACTTCTACGGCGAAGTCATGTCGCTCCCCCGGCAGCGCTCCTGGCACACTGAGACAGTGCGCGGTGCCCTCTTCCAGGCCGGCTCGGGCCTGATCGAAGTGCTCGGTCGCCCCGACACCGGCGCCCGCCCGGAGCGCGACGAGGCGTTCGACTACCAGGGCCCCAAGCACAAGATCACCCTGACGATCTACACCGCTTCCGCCGAGAAGGCCTACGAGGAGCTCATCTTCCGCGACCGCAACATCCCGGGCGGCCTGCAGCATCTCCCCGACGGCGCCATGGCGTTCGAGACCCACGATCCCGACGGCGTCAAGATTCTCCTGCGCGAGCCGTTCCGGGACGAGTGACGACGCGGCCGGTTCCGCCTTCCGGGTTGAGAAAACCCCGAGATTCTTGCTACCATTCCGCCTCCGCGGTCCTCGCGGACAAAATCCGTGGCGCGTTCGTCTAGGGGTTAGGACGCCGGCCTCTCAAGCCGGTAACACGGGTTCAAATCCCGTACGCGCTACCACCTTCTGCAACTCACGCTCGACGAGTTCCGGTGACAGGATACCTATCTCGCAAGCATCCGGAATTCGTCTCCCTCATGCCGAGATGATGGCGCCACTGGCTAGTAGCTTGGTTCTGGCGGGCGCATGCAACCTGGCTCAACTAGTTGAGTATCCTGTCACCTTGATCCATCATCTGCGGACTCAAGGCGCACCCTGTCCTGGCTGGTTGTGACCCGACCGGCCTCGGTCCTGCCCGTAACCGTGCCGGTTCGGCACAGACCCACCTGTCCTCGGGTCTTGACCACCCTCCACACGCCTTCGAGGTCGGGCGGCTCCGTCGTCTGCTCCATGGCAGCGCTGCACGGAATCGCGGCCATGATGCAACACAGCACGCCCAGCGAGTGTCTGAACTCAGCGAGCTCCATCCCACACTCCTTTACGCGCGAGGCTACAGCACGATGGGTGCGCACGCGACGATGATGAACAACCGGAAGCAGCAGGTCCAGCACGCCGAGGCAGAGATCGCGGCACACTTCGGGAACCGGTAGATCTCGCGCCCTCCTCGGGGAATCGAGGGGCTATCGCGACACGGCCTGAGCTCCGATCGGCCAATCTCCGCGCAGGAAGCGAGCGACGCCCTGGAAGAACACCTCCGGCTGCTCGACGAATGGGTAAGCGTGGCCCACCTCCTCGATCAGCCAGAGACGGGAATTGGGCAGGGCCCGTGCCCAGGCCCACTCGCCCTCCATCGGCAACGGTGATTGCGCACCCTCGACGATGAGGGCAGGCATGTGCATCTCCGCGAGCGTCGGACGCAGGTCGTAGTCGGCGAGGTCTTGCAACACGGCGGCGCCGATGACCTGGTAGCTCTCGTGCATGTTCAGCGGTGCGTCGCTGTAGTCGCCCCGCTTGGTCGCCATTCTCGCGGGGTCGTAGTAATAGGACGATTGCCACAGGTCCATCTCGGCGCGAAGCATCGCCCTCGGGTTGTCGATGAGGTCTTCCCGGTCCTTGAGTGCGGCGCGTTCCTTCGCAGTCCGCTGGTGGACCTCCTGCTGAACCCGAACCCGCTCGTCCCACAGCTCGCGGGTGGGCTCCATTGGGCCGATCAACAACAGCCGCGCCACTCGCGCGGGATGCTGCTCGGCATAGCGCGCCGCCAGAGGACACCCCCAAGAGTGACCGATGAGCGTCATGCGCTCCAGGCCGAAGAACTGCCGGACGGTCTCCAAGTCACGAGCGTGGGTGTCGATGGTGTGGCTCGCCCCATTTGGATCGGGATCGGAGGCGCCCCCACCGCGCTGGTCGTACATGATGAGCGTGTGCCGCTCGGACAGCGGTAGCAGATCCGGCCCGACACCCATGAAGTTGGCCCCGGGGCCGCCATGCAGCAGGACGAGGGCCTCGCCACCTTCGCCGTAGACGCGATAGAACAACCGCAGCGAGTCATCGACCTGGATGTACCCTTCGGCACTGGGCGGCGTAGCGTACAGGTTGGATGTGGCGCAGACTGCCGCAAGCAGTGTCAAGGAGGCGATAAGCGCTCTCTTGGTGAGTTTGGTCATGCGCGAAGACTACCCCGCAGCCGTCAGCCAGGGGACTCCGAGCGACGCGTTCGTGGCCGGAGTTCCGGTGACAGGATACCTATCTCGCAAGCATCCGGAATTCGTCTCCCCCATGCCGAGAGGATGGCGCCACTGGCTAGTAGCTCGGTTCTGGCGTGCCCATGCAACCTGGCTCAACTAGTTGTGTATCCTGTCACCTGACTCCATGAGCAAGATCTTCTTCTACGGCCTCTTCATGGATCAGACTCTTCTCGTCGAGAAGGGTCTTCACCCTGAGACTATTGGGCCAGCGGTGCTTTCCGACTACCGCATCCACATCGGCGAGAGAGCGACATTGTTGCCGTCCGCTTCGAGTCGGGCCTATGGAATCGTGATGGAGCTCTCGGAGCAAGAAGCTGATGCGCTCTACTCTGAGCCGAGTGTTCGCGCGTACAAACGAGAGCGCGTCCAGGTGGCGCTGTTGGCAAGCAACGAGGTTGTCGAGGCGGACTGCTACAACCTGCCTCGCGAATTGGGCCTAGCCGGGGCGAATCCAGCCTACGCGAACAAGCTTTCGCGACTAGTTGAGGCTCTGGACTTCGATTCGGCGTACGTGCAAGAGATCGCGGCGTTCGGGGAGCAGTCGTAGTTCCAGGTCCACGCTCGCAGGATCACTGTCTCCGCCGGGACGCCGCCGCCTGACAAGCTGTTGGAGCCGGACCCATCGCAGCTGGGCGTTCGCGAGCCAAGGGAACCCTAGAACTTCCCGCTGTTGCCCCACTGGTCCCGGCTCAGAATCTCCTCGACCGTGTCCCAATGCTCGACGATCAAGCCGCTCTCGAGCCTGTAGAGATCGACTACCGCGTAGTCCGTGCCCTCCAAATGGCGCTTGCCGAAGGCGACGACGAAGTTGCCCTGACCGATCAGCTTGAAGAGCATTTCGTAATCGCCGCCCTCGCCCGATGTGAGCCAGGCAGCCAGACCCTCACGTCCCGCCCCGATACCCGGGCTGTGCTGGACGAGGTCGACGGCGACGAAGCGGTCGGCTCTTTCGAAGTGCCGTCCCTGCAGAACCTGCTTCGTGTACTCGAGCAGCAACTCCTTGTTCTCGTCCGTTCGCTCGAGGTCCGCGACCTCGCTCTCGCCGTCGATCATCCCGGCCCCGGAAGCGGTCGACTCGACGTAGGGCTGGATCACGTCCCAATGCTCGATGATGAGTCCCTTCGAGTCGGTGTCGAAGAGATCCATGGTTACCCACCTGTGAGCGCCGTCGTTGAGGGACTGATAGGCGTGCAGGAAGGCATATCGGCCATCCTCGATGCCATGGACAATCTCGATCTCGCGCTTGGGATTCCGGTCGAGGAAGGGCTCGAAGAACTGCAAGAACCCCTCGACTCCGTCGGGAACGCCGGTCGAGTGCTGAGTGTAGCGGTGCCCGGTGTACCTCCGAATCGCGTCGCGGGCCTTGCCGTCTCGGATGCCTTCCAAGTAGAGCGCCTTTGCGTTTGCGAGGCCCTGTGCCATCCAACCCTCCGTTCGATCTTGTGTTCAACTCGGGTCGCGATCTCCAGCCCGCTAGCGGGATTGGAGAGGGGAGATCGAAGCGAGGAGCGCTCTCCCGCTGATCAAGGCCGCGACACCGGCGACGATGAAGCCGCTGAGGAAGGTCTCTACCGGCCAGCTGATGGACAGTCCTGCTTCTTCGAGAGATATGAAGACAAGAGCAGCGGGCACCAGGCTTGCGACAAGGCCGCCAATCCACAGAGCCAACCACCTCGAGGCCACGATCCCCTGTTTGCGCAGTGCCAGGTATTGCATGATGCCGGCGAAACTGCCACCGCCGACGGTGATGGAGATAGGTTCGATGGGTCCCGGAATGCGCCCCCAGATACCCACCGCCATGAGCGGCCACTCGACGGCGAGGATCAGAGCGAACCCCACCGTGGTGGCGAGAATCCAGGAGCCGACCCGCACCGATCTGGACCGCAGAAACAAGACTTGAGCCGCCCCGAAGATCGCTCCGCCCAAGAGGCTGGAGACTAGTCTTGCGGCGTAGGCCCGAACGCTCTGGTCAGGCGGGATGAACTCCCAGTACTTCTCGAAGTCGAGTCCGTACTCGACCAACATCGTCATCTGCAAGATGGCAACGAAGCTCACGCCGAGGCCGAGTGCGTTAGCTAAAGTCCAAATCGGTAGTCGCGACTGCTTCACAACCGGCCTCCTCCGGCGCTCTCATCGCTGCCTCGCCTGGTCGAGTGTCATCGTAGCTCACTCGGCCGGATCCAGGAGTTCGGGTAGTGGCCTGAGATCCACCAGCCCAGACCTCATTCCCACGACTCTCTTCGCGTCGAAAAGCGGTGACAGTCGCCGAGTTTCGTCGTGGCCCACCGCCGCGGCCAGAAGTGGTTCCGTATACTGCCGGCTCCCACAAGAACCAAACACGCCTGGAGGATTTGCGAATGAAAGCGTCGAAGATCGCCGTGATGACAGTTGCCCTGTGTCTCGCTTTTGGGGCCGCAGGCTCCGCGGAGCAGCACCAAGAGGGCCAGGGCGAGATGCCCCCGATGGGCCCGCCGCCCGAAATGAAGCAGATCGAGGGCATGAACGGCGAGTACGTGGTCAAGTTCTTCTACAAGATGGACCCAGCGAGTGAGGAGTGGACGGAGACCGCAGCTACCGCGGCGCTCAGCACCGTTGCGGGTGGCGGGGCCCAGCAGTTGGTCTACGAGGGCGAGATGATGGGGATGCCGTTCTCGGGTATCGGCCTGACCAGCTACGACCGCGAGACCGGGCAGTGGCAGACCACCTGGGTCGACAGCATGGGTGCCAGGATCTCCACCTATGCCGGAGACTTCGAGGACGGAAAGTTGGTGGTCGCGGGCGAGGACAAGGGTCAGGGCATGAGCTACCACTCACGGCTCACGACCTACAACATCACCGACGACGGGTTCGACTGGAAGTACGAGATGTCCATGGACGGTGGTGCGAGCTACATCGAAGGGGCGAAAGCGACCTATACGAAGAGGTAGGCGGGTCGACTGTCACCGAGTTCCCGCTACCAATCTTTCCACTTCGTTCCGGCTTGGCAGCGCGTACGCGATTCGGCGGTCGGAGTGCGCGCCGTCGGCGCAGCGCGTGGGCAACAGATCCCCGCCTTCGGATAGACTCAACGCACCCACCGGGTAGACTTGCTACTCGCCGACGACCAGGACGGAGAGAGACGCGATCGGAGCGTGGCTCCTCTCCGAGTCGATGGCGGCGGCTAGGGTTGTGACCGCGATGGCCACGGGTAGAGCAGCAGAGCGTCGAACGGCAAGGAGCCGCAGTCTCGGAACGCTTCGCACGCCTTCGAGGTCGGCGGCCCTGGCGCTCGCTCTCCTCACCGTCGTCGCGCCCGGTCCTCTCGCGCCGGCGATCATTACGGTGACCGGGGGTTGCGCGCTGGTCGAAGCGATTCGGGCGGCGAACGCCGACAAGGAGGACGGGGGCTGTCCGATGGGGGATGGAGCCGACACGATCGTGCTCACCGACGACGTCGTGCTCAACGCGGTCGAGCAGGACGGGGGTGGATTGCCGACCGTGACGTCCGAGATCACGATCGAAGGAATGGGCTATTCGATCTCGCGCTCGGCGGGCGCGCTCGCGGACTTTCGCATCGGCTCGGTGACGTCGATGGGGAAGCTCACCCTACGGAACACGACCGTCTCGGGGGGACGTGCCGATCCCGGCAGCGCTGGTGCCTTCTACAACAGTGGCGAGCTACGGATCGAAGGCTCGACCCTCTCGGATAACTACGCGACGGTGGCTGGGGGCGCGATCTCCAACCTGGGAACGTTGGTCATCTCCTACTCCACCCTGGCGTCGAACTCGGTGGCCTCCTCGACCGGCTTTCTCACCGCGGGCGGCGCGATCTACAACCGGGGGGACCTGGCGGTGGACCACACGACGTTCTCTTACAACGAGGTCTACCACGACGACGCCGCCTTTGGCGGCGCCCTCGCGAACCTGACCGGCTACTCTGTCGTCATCGTCGATTCCACCCTCAGGGACAACAGGGCTCTAGCCCAGCTGGGTGTCTCAGGAGGTGTGGCGTACGGGGGCGCCATCGCCAACTTCGGAAGCCTGACGCTCACGAACGCGACGGTCTCGGACAACCGCGTCAGCGGGATGGATGTGTACGGCGCCCTGTTCACCTCGAGCGGCGGCACCCTGACGAACGTGACCTTCTCCGGCAACAACGGCAATGCGCTGTACTCCTCTACCGCGACACCCGTCGTGGTCACCTCGACGATCCTGGCGGACACGGCCGGGCCGAACTGCGCTGGCGCGAGCCTCGTCATCGACGATCTCAACAGCGTGGCCGACGACGCCTCGTGCGGATCGATTCCGAACGGGCTGACCTACTTCGACCCGACGCTCCAGGACAACGGGGGGCCGACCGAGACGCATGCGCTGCTGGCCGGCAGCAGTGCCATCGACGCAGCGGGCTTCTGTCCTGTCGAGCGGGACCAGCGCGGCGCTCCGCGCGTCGGCGCCTGCGACATCGGCGCCTTCGAGTACCTCGGCTGCCCCGAGCTCGTGCTCGCCGACCAGGTCATCGCCTCCGTCGAAACCCACGAAGAGTGCTCGTTGACGCTGGGTCCGGAGCTGGTGATCGCCGCGCCGGACGGCGACGCTACCGTGGTCTACGGACAGCGAGTCACCGTGATGAACGGCTTCGTCGTCGAGTCGGGTGCCCACTTGGCGATCGAACGCGACCCGCCTCTCATGCTCGTCGATCCGGTAATGGTTGAGGCAGAGCGGGCGCGGCGTGGTGGTCGCCTCAGAGAATGAGCCTGGACGGGTCGCGCGAGCCTTCAAAGACGCTAAGTCCTACGAGGCGGGGAGCTCGAAGGCCGGTCGGTCCGGCAGCGTGTCGCGCGGGTAGCGGTTATCGCGTCTCTTTGAGCTCGGCGGTCATCCGCTCCTTGAGCTCCTGGGGCGAGATGAGGCCGAGGGCATATCGGTTCACGAGGTCCTCGTACGGATTCTCGGGCTCGTTGTCGAGGGCGTCATAGAAGGCCGATGCATCCGGGACGTCGCCGCCGGCCAGCAGCCTCGTGAGGCGCGCCTCGATCTCGCCGAACTTCCGTTTTCTCTGGACACCCGTGAGCAAGGAGCTCAGGAGCATCGCGAAGTTGAAGGCGGGCAGCCACCCGGGTGCCTTGTCCTCCAACCATGCCCAGATCAGGAAGATCCCGAGCACGATCAGCACCGTCTGTAGAAACCGCACGACCCGTTTGTTCAGGCGCCTGCCCCCGCCAGGCCCGATGGGTTCGTACGCTGGATCGAACATGGCGTCGTGACTCTACCAACGTCGTGAGCCGATGCTTTGCGACCCGCAATGAGTCGCTTGTCACCGAGTCGACACCAGCGAGCTAGCAGCCGTGATGCATCGCGATCTCCTCAATCCCGGCCCCAACTCCTCCGGCGAGCGCAGATCCGGCTCAGCTGCACGAGGTCAAGGAGAGGCGTCGTATCTCGGATCGTCGGCAGGATTCACGTACACGATGTCGCATGGACCCGTTCCGTCCCGTCCAGGTACCTGGGCGGATCGGTCTGTGCCTAGTCGTCAGCGAACGGAAAGTAGTCGAGCACGTCGTACTCCCAGACGTTGGTCGGGAAGATGACGACCAGCTCCGCGACCTCGTCATCCAGGTTCTGGAACGAGTGCGGCACCATCGGCGGGATGTTGACGATGTAGGGCCCTTCGAGTTCGAAGATCTCGTCGCCCAGGGCGTAGAGGACCTTCTGCTTCGCTGTCAGGACGTGGGCCTCTTCGCCGAGGTGGGTGTGCATCGGCGGTGCGCCACCGGGCGCGGTGTAGGTGATGCCGACGGTCAGGTTCTGGTACCCGTGACGCTGGCCTTCCATGACGTGGACGTACTCGCCCGGACCGGGATTGATGACCACCAGGTCGTCCTTCGACAGGGCGAAGTGGCTGACCTCGTCCATCGCCGGCGGCTCGAAGCTGCCCGGCACCCGGCGGGTCTCGAGCACGCCGTGAGGGTGGTGCTGGGCATGTAGCTGCTTTCGAACGTCGTCGACATCCAGGATCAGCTCGCCGTGCTCGACGCGCTCCTGATCGGTCTCAGCGCCCTGATATGTGACGACCGGCTCCGGCGGCAGAGTGGGCATCTCCGCGACGGGCGCAGGAGGTTCCGGTGTAGGCGCGCACGCCAGCGCGCTGATCAGCAGGAGTCCTCCAGTCAGATGGCTGAGACGACGTGTCCACATCGCAATGTCCCCCTCGGCGTTTGGGTGTTCGCAATGAATGGCAGCGGCGAATGTACCGCAACCCGCGTCTCTACCGAGACTATCGCACCGCCAGTTCCCGACGCTCGACGCGCTGCCCCACCCGGATCACCTCGAGGATGGCGCGGGTCTTCTCGATCGCATCCAGGGGATTCGCGTCCGTGCGTGAAAGCCGGGCCCGGACCGGATTGAGGCGTCCCATCAAACCCTCCGTTCGATCTTTAGTTCAACTCCTCGTCGCGCTCCGCCCGGTCCCTTGGACAGAGATCGCCCCGCGGCCGTCACTGCCTACTGGGCGACGCCGCGCACAAACCAGCTGATCGAGTCGGTGGGGGAGAAGCTGAGCCCGCGCTGGCCGCAGTTCCACGAGGTGTCCCCGCCGAGCGCGAATCGCACCTCCTGGCCGGTGGTCTGGTTGCGACAGCTCACGCGTGCGTTGTCGATCCCCTCGATCTCGCCGGTGAAATCGACCCCGATCGACGTGCCGCGCACCTCCTGATGGACGCGGTCGCCGCCGTCGATCGCCAGCCCGGCCGAACGGCAGTTCCACGACGGCTGTCCGAGGATGGTCGCCGAGCCGCCCGCCGTCTGGTTGATGCACCTCGCCTGATGCGAATCGAGGCCGCCCACGGAGGCGCCCACCGGGAGCGCGCCATCGAATTCGAACGCACCGCTGTCGCAGAGGGCATCGCGACCGAACCCGCGCTGGTCCACGAGCAGCCCGCAGGCTCCGGCATGGTCGATCGCCGAGCTGCCGGCCTGGAGGGCGTGGGTCAGAGTCGGGCCGCCGTTGTCGGCGAGCACCGGATCGAGCCCGGTGAGGCCGCCGGCGCCGGGGCCGGGACAGGAGCCGTCGTCGTCCAGACTGCCGCCGCCGTCGAAGATGCCGATTCCGCCGCAGTTGGTGCCAGTCACAGGGTCGCCGATGATCGTGCCGGTCAACGTCAGGCCGCCACCGTCACCGAAGATGTTCGCTCCGGTCGGTGAGCTGTTGCCGGACAGGGTGGTTTGAAAGAGCTCGGCAGCGACGTAGAAGGAGTGGTAGAGGCCGCCACCGCGGAAGCCCGCGCTGTTGCCCGAGAGCGTCACGTTCAAGAGCAGTGTGGCGGTGCCGGCGCCGCTGTAGACGCCGCCGCCGGTCGAGCCGGCCTCGTTGTTGGAGATCAGGCTGTCGGTGATCGTGAGGTCGTCGTAGCCGTACAGCACGAAGACGCCGCCGCCGCGCAGCGGCGTTGTGTTCCCGGAGATCGTGCTTCCATGTATGACGATGCCGCCCTGATAGCTGAAGATCCCGCCGCCGTCGAAGCCACCGTAGTTCTCGGCCAGCACACTGTCGGAGAGGGCTGTCGAAGCGCCGAAGCCGGAGTAGATTCCCCCGCCGAACTTCTCCGCGTGATTACCGGAGAGCGTGCTGTTGACCAGTGTCAGACTGGTGTCGTCGGCGGTGAAGATCCCGCCGCCGTCGGCCTTTGTGCGGCTGCCCGAGATCGAGCTGCTCTCGAGCTTCAGCTTCCCGAAGTTGAGAATGCCGCTACCGTTGTCGCTGTAGCCAACGAGCGAACCGTTGTCGAGATTCGCGTTGCGCAGCACCAGGTCGCCGGAGCCACCAACGTGCAGCACGCGGAAGTCGGGTGCCGCGGCGTCGCGTGCGATCGAGTAGCCCTGGCCGTCGACCGTGAGCGTGCTGGATACCACCGGTAGGCCATTGGGCCCGCTCGCCACGTTGTCGACGGTCGTCAGGGTGACGTCGGCCGTCAGCTTGACGACGTCGTCACCGGCCCCGGCCGGACAACCGCCGGTGGCGGCATCGGTGTTGGCGGCAGTGATGGCGTCGGGCAGGCTGCAGCCAGCCTCGACCACGATGGTCGCGGGTGCGAGCGGATAGGGAAACGTCAAGAGCAGGCTCAGCAGAACCACGCCCGTACTCCGTAGCGACTCTGATGCTCTCATCAAGGCCCCCTCTGGCTCGTTGTCGGTGAGGAGAGATCCTCTGCCAAGGTGCGGAGCGAGTCAAGAGGAATGGCTATCAACTGGACGGGGGAACGGTGACCGCCACTCAGCGGATCAGTCGATCTGGACTCTCCCGTAGCGGGTTGGCTGCTGAAGCTCCGTGATCGGGCCGCCTCGCTCGGCCACGAGTTCACTGCGGACAAGGACTTTCAGGTGGAAGGTATCCGATGGCTGAAGGCCATCCGCATCGGCAACGACCACCCAGTATCTGTAGCTACCCGTTGGGGCTCCGTTCCTCGGCCAGAAGATGTTCTCCATCGGGTTGGGACAAACAACCTCGCCCACGTTGCAGTCGACGTCGAGAGTGCCGCCTGAGCCGACTTCCCGGTGGAGGAAATTCACCCGTTCGCCAAGAGGGCTCTGGACATAGAGGTCGAGATCGGAAGGCCCGGTCCAGGTGAGGCGGAAGGTGAGGTGTCCCGTGCCGGGGCGTACGGCGGTCGATGCGCAGGCGACGACCAACAGCGCGATGACCAAAAGAGGCAGTTTCATCTTCTGACGGGTCCGACTAGTTTGCCGCCTCTTCAACGACCGAGCGACTTGGGATCCTTTGCCCTGAAGAAAAACCCACCGACTCCATCGACTCGTAGCATGCCGCAGATACAAGACAGAGCGAAGAGCATGAGAGACGCTTTGCGCGCCCGTGCGTCGAGGCTCGACCGTAGATTCTTGAGCATGTTGGGGGATGCTACCTAGTTCCCGTGATGCCGTGCGATCTCTTCCTGGGACAGCCTGAGAAACCGGGCTGCGTTGTTGTAAAAGATGTCGCGCTTCTGCGCGTCCGACAGAAAAGGGGCGGACTCGATGCTCTCGATGGCTACGTCGATGGCGTCGGGCCAAATCATCTGATCCGAACCGAAGAGAATTCGGTCGGAGAAACCGGCTCCGACAAGGCGCTCGAGATAACGATGGAACTCGGCGCGCGGCAGGTGCCAGTTGAGCACGGCGATATCCACGTAGAGCTGCGGATAGGAGTAGAGCATGTGGATCATCTCGCTCTCCATCGGCCAGCCCGCGTGCATCGCGTAGACCCTGAGGTGGGGATGTCGCATCAGGACTTCTTCGAGTGCGAGCGGATTGCTGATTCGTGCTCGGTAGGTCGGGAAGCCGAGGGAGGGAATCCCCGCCGCTGACGGCCCAAGGTGGATTCCGACGGGTCGGTCCAGTGCCTCGGCGATTGCCCAGAACCTCTCCAGGACCGGGTCGTCGGGCGCGATGCCCATGTACTGGGTCGAGATCTCAGCGAAGACCTCGAGAGCGCCGCCGTCGACCCGCTGTCTGAGCGCCTGCTCGTCTGGGGCCGTAGGATCTTCGGGTCCGCCCGCCGGGATAATTCGGCCGGGAGCGCGCTCCGCCCAGGTGGCCAGTGTCTCGGCAGATCCTGTGGACACGGCGAAGATGTTGTATCGCTCCAGGCGTTCAACGGTCCGGGCAATCAGCTCTTCTTCGGACTCTGCGGGAGGCAGTACCCGTTCGCAATACGGTTCCTTGGTCTTCATGTAAGCCGGCAGCACCTTCGGTTGGCTGGGGTCGACAGCCGGTAGCCTCTCGGGGAGAGCGCACTCGGATGGCTTTGGGGAGAAGGGCAGGAACTCGCCGGGTGGCTTCGTGTGCAGGTGGACGTCGATGATCGGCGCCGGAGGCTCCGCACCGAGACTTGGCGAGGAAATCAGTAAGAACAGTGTCGTTACGAGTCGCATCCGCAGTCTCCAGGTGCCTACTAGTTGTCCTGCCGGGTTGGGCGTCATCGTACCGCGACAGTCCCTGTCGGAGTGTTCCCTCCGCGGCCACTCCACGGTGGTCTCCCTCGCCAGGGAACCCTCGGCAGGTGGGGGCGACGCTGCCCTGACGGAGAGCTGCTAGCATCGCGGCTCTTCTTTTGGAGCAGCTGGGAGGCAAGGGCATGAGAGCCGACTACAGGTTCGGATGGGTGGTAGTGGCTTCGCTGGTGCTGTTTCTGGCCCTGCCCTCAGCGCTGGTGCCGGCGGTGATCGTCGTCGATGCCGGGTGCTCGCTCGCCGACGCCATCGCCTCGGCCAACTCCGACTCGGCCGTGGGAGGCTGTACCGCCGGCTCGGGCGCCGACGACCTCCAGCTGACCGGCGACATCTCGCTGCTTTCCGCCCTGCCGATGATCGCTAGCGAGATCTCGATCGCGGGCAACGGCTTCACGATCGCCCGTGACGACGCGGCGCCGGCGTTTCGCATCTTCGAAGTGGGTGACGGGGTCACCTTTTCGGTCGACAGCGCCACGGTCAGCAACGGCGACGCCGGGGCTGAGGGTGGCGGTGCGATCTCACAGTCCTCCACCGGGCTGCTCACGCTGACGAACAGCACGCTCTCGGGCAACACGGCGGACCGCGGCGGCGCGCTGTATTCGGGCTGGTACCAGGCCTCCACCACTCTCGTCGACACGACGATCAGCGACAACTCGGCGCGCGTCGGCGGCGGGATCTGGAACTACGGCAACCTCTTTCTGAACGGCTCCACGGTCAGCGAGAACTCCGCCGAGGAGGGGGGCGGGATCTACGGGGGCTGGTTCGTGAGCGCGGCCGAGGACAGCCATATTTCGGGAAACACTGCGACCGGCGTGGGCGGCGGAATTCTCTTCGACGGCTACGGTATCGGGACGATCTCGGGCAGCACCATCTCCGACAACGTGGCGGGCGCGGGCGGTGGCATCTTCATGGCCAGCGAGATCGGATCGCTCGACTACCAGTCGCTCACGATCGCCGACAGCGTCCTCTCCGGCAACACCGCGAGTGGCGACGGCGGTGGCGTGGTGCTCAACGGCGGCTCCTACTACGGCGGCACCCTGCTCATCAGCAACACGACCATCTCGGGCAACGCGGCCAACCGCGGCGGCGGCGTTTTTCACGTCTCCGGGGATGACTTCACCGTCGAGAACAGCACGATGGTGGAGAACTCGGCGGTGGAGGGCAGCGCCCTCCACGTTCTCGCCGGGGGGGCGCAGCCCGTTCTCAGCAGGAGCATCTTCGCGCGGGGTTCCGGAGGCGCCGCCTGCGGAGGGGGGCCGGTCACAGCCGACGCGAGCAGTTTCGACAACGATGGTAGCTGTGGTCAGGCCGGCCCGATCACCCCCGGAGTCGACTTCGACACCAACCTGGCGGCCAACGGCGGCCCGACTCGAACGCACGCGCTCCTGCCCGGCAGCGTGGCCATCGACGCGGCTGGCGCCTGCGGGCTGGAGAACGATCAACGGGGGTTTCCGAGAAACGACGGCCCGTGCGACAGCGGGGCGGTGGAGTTCGGTTTCGGCCTGCTGACCTTGACCGGCGAGTGCCCGGGCACAATGACGATCCGAGCCAACGGCGCGATTCCGGAGACGCCGCTGGAGATCTTCCGTGGGCCGTCCGCGGGCTCTTCGCAGGTACCGTCCGGCGTCTGCGCGGGGACCGAACTGGATATCACGAGCCCGGTGAGCGTGGCCCTGTTCGCGACGGACCAGAACGGCGACGGCTCGACCACCGTCGACTTTCTCGCCGCCGACTGCGGGCAGCTGGTCCAGGGTGTCGTCGAAGCCGACTGCAGTACCACCAATGTCGAGACGATCGACAGCTGCGACCGCCTGGCCCTCGGCCGCACGGGCTCGGGGGCGACTCCGGCGGCCGTGCCCACGAGCTCGGCCGGCTGCCCGGCCAAGGAGTACGTGGGCGGTGAGCTGGTCACCCTCACGGCAGCTCCCGATCCGAGCTGGATCGTCGGCGGCTGGACGGGCACCGACGACGATGCCAGCATCGACCTCACGAATACCGTCACCATGCCGGCGGACGATCACGCCGCGCTGGTCGACTACGTGCGCGCCTGCCAAAGCCTCACCTTGGGCAGGACCGGCAAGGGAGCCATTCCTGTGGCCTCGCCACCCAACTCGCCCGGCTGCTCGGCGGGCGAGTACCTGCCCGGCGAGTTGGTCGGTCTCTTCGGCGCCGATCCCGACCCGGATTGGGCGGTTGCCAGCTGGACCGGAACCGACGACGACTCCTCCATGAACTCGACCAATCGCGTGACCATGCCGGCCTCGGATCACACGGTCACCGTCAACTACACCCGAATCTGCTTCAATTTGAGAGTGAACCACAATGGCTCGGGCTCGGATCCGGTGGCGTCGCCACCCAGCTCGCCGGGGTGCTCGAACGGCGCTTTCAACCCCGGTGAGGTCGTCGAGCTGACCGCCATTCCCGAGGACGGCTGGAGAGTCGTGGCCTGGAGCGGCACCGACGACGACTCTTCCACGTCGACGATGAACGCGATCACGATGCCTGCCGGGGACGCTGTCGTCGCCGTGACCTACCGGGCGATCTGCTACTCGCTCTCCGTCTCTCACACGGGCGAGGGTGCCGACCCGATAGTGGTGCCGAGGGCCGACGGTACGACCTGGATCAAGACCACCCTGCAGGCGGATTTCTTCGGCGGACGCGCAGTCGTCGCTGCGGATCTCGACGGCGACGACGACCTCGACGTCGTCGGTTCATCTCTTTCTGCCGACGAGGTCGCCTGGTGGGAGAACGTCGCCGGCGACGGCTCCGCGTGGATACGCCGGAGCCTGGCCTCGGGGATTGCCGGTCCCAACTCGATCTTCGCCGCCGACATCGATGGCGACTCGGATCTCGACCTCGTCGTGGCTGATACGACCGACGATGAGGTTTCGTGGTGGGAGAACGCCGCCGGTGACGGCTCGACCTGGGTTCCGCGGGTCATCGAGCCTTCGATCGACAGTCCCTCGGCCGTCAGCGCCGTCGACATGGACGGCGACGGAGACCAGGATGTGCTGGTCGGGAGCTTCCTGGACGACTTCGTCGCTTGGTACGAGAACACTTCGGGCGATGGCTCGAGCTGGGCCCAGCGGTTCGTGGACGACTCCTTGGCGCAGGCGACCTTCGCGCGCGCCGCCGACCTCGATGGCGATGGCGATCTGGACGTCGTCGGCACCTCGACGTCGAACTTCGTCGACATGATCCTGTGGTGGGAGAACGTGACCGGAGACGCCTCCAGCTGGATCCGGCACGACCTCAGCGGTGTCTACGACTTCCTCACCTCGTCGGTTCCGGCCGACCTCGACGGTGATGGTGACATGGATGTCGTTGCCACGGATACGTTGGTGGACGCGGTTCGTTGGTGGGAGAACGCCGCGGGCGACGGTTCCTCGTGGACCGAGCATTCGATCGCGGAGGACTTCGACGGCGCTGTCTGGAGCCACGTCGAGGACATCGACGGCGACGGCGACCCCGATGTGGTCGCGGCCGCGAACAACGACGACCAGGTAGCCTGGTTCGAGAATCGCCTGAGTGAAGGCGAGGCGTGGGAGGCGCACGTCGTCGGCAACTCGTTCCTACAGGCCTTTGGAGTCTTTGCGGCGGACCTGGATGGCGACGCCAACGTCGATATCCAGGGGGTCAGTGACGACAGCGGAATCGCCTGGTGGCAGAACGTCTACGGTGGCAACTGCCCGGCCGGTCAGTACAACGCCGGCGACCGTCTCGCCCTGACCGCCGACCCGGCGGTGGGTTGGGAAGTCGCCGGCTGGACCGGGACGGACGACGATGCCAGCATGAGCACGGAGAATGTGGCGACCATGCCTGCGGCCGATCACGCCGTTGCGGTCGACTACGTCATGAGTCCTTCGGGGATCACCGTCTCGGCGTCCGGTGTCTGTCCGGGCGAGGTCGAGATCTCGGTGTCGGCCGATCCGCTGGCGAGCATCATTCTGTACGTCGGCAACCCGGGGAGCTCGACCATCCCCGCGGGCGGCTGCGCCGGTACCGAGCTGGGCCTGTCAGTGGTGCGCCAGTGGCGGACGCTGCGAACCGACCAGAACGGCGAGTTCTCGTTCAGTCCCACCCTGCCAGCGCAGTGGTGCGGCCGCTCGTTCCAGGCGCTCGCTCGTAGCTGCGATACCAGCAACGTCGGGCAGCTTCCGTAGTTCCGGTGACAGGATACCTATCTCGCGAGCATCCGGAACTCCTCTACCGGATTCCGAGATGATGTTGCCCGAGATGAAGGTGCCACTGACTTGTATCGCGGTTCCTGGCGCGCCCTCGCAACCTGGCTCAACTAGTTGAGTATCCTGTCACCCTAAAGGGATCATCTTCTACGGGTTCCGACCTGTATGTCTCCTGGAACCATTCCGCCGGCGAAGGTCTCCGGTCCGGACGGAAAGTGCAGTGTGAGAGTCAGAGTGTCGTGCTGGGGTCGGTTCCTGAAATCCTGGAAGACCGCGCTGAACTCCACCTCTCCCTCGAAGCCGGACCGGTCGTCGGTCACGGTCGCCGTGCCGGTCACCAAGGCGGTTCGTCTGTCGATCGCGACCGACGTCAAAGCGGTCGACTCGAAGGTCATGAACAGGTGCTGGGGGAAGGAGAAGAAGGCGGCGATGAGCGAGCCTTCTGGTTCGTTCGGGTCGAGCTGGGTGGCATCGACCGCGAACTCGACGGTTATGCCGAAGCTGGAGCGGACAAAGCCGTCACCGGCGACGAACTCCGTCCTGGAAGGTTGCGCTTCGGCGACCGAAACGACGAACAGAATCGGGATGAGTCTTAGATACTTCATCAACAGGGTCTCCTTTGTTCAAGGCCTTCGCACGTCCGTCGTGCGGTCCCACCAAGATAGGTTCCAGGAAAACTGCGGACGGTTCACTGCAACTCCTCCCGTCGAGTTCCGGTGGAGTTCCGGTGACAGGCTACTCATCTCGCAAGAATCCTGAACTCGCTTCCGTCCTCGGAGGTGATGGCTCGACTACCTCGCGTCGTTGTTCCTGGCGTGCCTCACCACGTGACGCAACGTGGCGCACGCAGGATGCAGGTGTTCTTCTCAAAAGACGACTACAGACGCTACCTCTTGACCCTGAAGACGTTGGCCCGGAGATACGAGTTGGCTACCTGGGCCTACTGCTTGATGCCCAACCACGTTCACCTGATCGTCGTTCCAGCTTCCGTGAAGGGACTTGCTCGCCCAATCGGGGAAACTCACCGTCGCTACGCGCTTCATGTCAACCGTCGAGAAGGCTGGACCGGTCACTTGTGGCAGGAAAGGTTTGCATCGTTTCCGATGGACGAAGCTCACCTGATGGCGGCCGTGCGTTATGTGCTGCTGAACCCAGTGCGGGCCAGGCTGGTCGAGCATGCCTGCGCATGGCCTTACTCGAGTGCGCGCGCACATCTCCACGGGGAGCGGAATCCCCTAGTGGATACGGGGCCGATGGACGAGCGGGTGTCGAACTGGAAGAGCTACCTTGCGGAGGGCGTGTCCAAGGACGACCTTGGGCGGATCCGGCTCCACACCAGCACCGGGCGTCCCCTTGGGTCGAGAGAGTTCGTCGAGCGACTCGAGGAAGGTCTCGGGCGGAGGCTGAGGCCGCGCAAGCCGGGACCGGCGCCGCGAAGTAGTTGAGTATCCTGTCACCAGAACTTCTCCAAGAGCTCGGGCTGGGCCGGCGGGCCGAACAGGTAGCCCTGGGCGCGGTCGCACCCCAGGGACTCGAGGACCTCGCGCTGGCTCGGAGTCTCGACGGCCTCGGCGACCACCGCCAGGTTCAAGGCGTGCGCCAGGGCGACGATGGCGGCGACGACCTCCCTGCTCCCGGCGTCGCGGTCGAGGTCACGGACGAAGGATCCGTCGATCTTGACGAAATCCAGCGGAAACTGCTGGAGATACGCCAGCGACGAATAGCCGGTGCCGAAGTCGTCCAGACCCACCTGAACACCGGCGTCGCGCAGGGCGCTCAGGCCGGTCCTCGCCGAGTTGGACGCCTCCATCAGGACCTGTTCCGTGACCTCGACGAGAAGCTGAGCATGGGGTACGTGGTGGGCGTCGAGCAGCTCCACGACGGTCTCGGCGAATGCTGCCCCCGCCAGGTGGCGGGCGGTCACATTGATGGCCACTTCAACGCCGTCGCCGCCGGCCACCTGGCGCCAGGACGCTGCCTGTCTCACGGCGCTGGCGAGGACAAAGGCGTCGATGTCGACCAGTAGGCCTGTGTCCTGCGCCACGTCGAGAAAGGATCGCGGCTCGAGGAGGCCGCCATCCGGGTCGTCGATCCGGATCAGAGCTTCAGCGCCGACAGGGAGGCCGGTGGGTAGGTCGATGACGGGCTGGTAGAGCACCACCAACCGGTTCTCCTCCATCGCTCGACGCACGAGGCGCTCGGTCGCCAGTCGGCCGACCGCCAGGGTCCGCAGCGCCTCGTCGAAGACCTCGGCCCGGTCCCGGCCCCGGCTCTTGGCTCGGTAGAGCGCGAGGTCCGCCTCGCGGAGCATCTCCTGGGCGCTCCTGCGGGGGTCGCCCGTCAGGGAGATTCCCACGCTGGTCGTGCAGATGAACTGGTCGTCGGCCACCGAGAACGGCTCGCGTCCGGCCTCGATGATTCGCTCCGCGAGGTCTCTCGCGTCGCGCTCGCCCGGCAAGCCCTCCGCGAGGATCACGAACTCGTCCCCTCCCAGCCGGGCCAGCGTATCGTTCGGACGCAGGTGACGGGTCAGCCGTTGCGCCATCTGCAGAAGCACGGAGTCGCCCACGCGATGACCCAGCGCGTCGTTGATCACCTTGAACCGGTCCAGATCGAGGTAGAGGACGGCGAGCACCCGGCCGGAGCGTTCGAGGCGACGCAGGCCCTGCCCCAGGCGGTCCATCAGTACCGTCCGGTTGGCCACGCCCGTGAGGGGGTCGGCGCGTGCCTGGTCCTGGAGCACGAGCATGCGCTCGTGGCGCTCGCTGATGTCGCGTACGGTGGCGACGACGACCTTGCGGCCGTCGATCCTCACGCGCCGGGAGGTCGTCTCGGTCCACCGGTATGACCGGTCTCGACACAAGAGCCGGAAGGTCGAGGTCACGAACGGCTCTTCCTCGAGCTCGGCAATGCCCTCGCGGAAGGATGCGAGGTCGTCGGCGTGTACCAGCTCCTCCATCCGCCGTCCCTCGAGCTCGAGCGGATCCCATCCGAACAATCGGTGACTTGCGGGAGAGGCGAAGCGAATCGGCCCTTCCGCTTCGTGCACGACGTTGACGTCGGCCGATCCCGCGACAATCAGCGTCTCGAACTCGACGTCCTTCGAAGAAGTATCGCCGTCACGAACTCTACCGGGTCGATCCTCGTTCCCGGTCACCGTTGACCCACACCTCCCTCCCAGCGAATTGTCGCCAAGCGCCCCTACGGGCGCGCGTGATTGAATTGCCGCAAGCCTACCAAAGTCGCCCCGAAGGATTCGAGTCGTGCGGAGGTGCTCGCGGCAAGACGCGGGGCTGAACGCGGCGTCGGGTCGTTGGTCTCGCGGGGAGGATCATTCCGCCGCGTTGTCGCGGCCGCCGTCGGCGCCGGCCCGTGCAGCCGACTACGCCGATGCCAGCCGCTTCCGCGCGGTGCCGAAGCCGACCAGACATCGCAGGCCCTGCCAGAGCGTGAGACGGGTGACGCGCCGCAGCTCAGGGACCTCACGAAAAGCGGGGAGACGCTGTACTCGCGCACGGTGTATGTCTTGACGTCGCCCAGCTCGCGGTGCCCGAGATTGTCGGAGGTGGCGTGATGAACAGCGTGCGTGCGGCGCCAATACCCATACGGGTACGGGAAAAGGGTCACGAGCCCGAGCAGCGATCCCACGACGTGATTGGCAGCGCGCGAAGGGAAGAACGAGGTGTGGCCGCAGTCGTGCTGCGGGATGAAGAGGCGGATGAACAGGAAGCCGGTCGGCTTGGGCGCGACATCGCGACTCGACCTGCGAGGTGGTTTCTACCTACTTCGCAACCTCGATTCCGGGTAGTAAGTGCTCTTACCGGTAAGTGGTCTGCGGGCTAGGTTGAGGACGGACGGCCTCATGAAGCGAACACACTCTATGGCAACTGGTGCTCTACCGGGCGTTGCGCTGTTCGGCGACGACGGACAGACGCGTGATCCCCAGTGGTGAGGGTGAACCGGCAGATCACCCTCGGTTCCAGGCCATCGGGCTTCCCGAAGATCTCGGACTTCCAGCTCGCCTACTCCGCACTGCCCTCGCTCGCCGCGGGCGAGGCCCTGGTGCGAACGCTCTACCTGTCGCTTGATCCCTACATGCGCGGGCGGATGAGTGACGCGGATTCCCGGGACCGCCCCTTGGCCATCGGTGAGGTCATGCCCGGCGGAGCGGTTGCGGTGGTAGTGCATTCCGAGGACTCTGGATTCCGAACCGGTGACGTGGTCGAAGGGATGTTGGGATGGCAGGAGTACGCTGTCGCCCACGGCAGCGAGCTGAGGAGGGTCGACCCCGACCTGGCACCGATCTCGACCGCGCTGGGAGTGCTCGGCTTGCCGGGGCTCGCCGCGTACTTTGGCCTTCTCGAGCTCGGCGCCCCTCGCGACGGGGAGACCGTCGTGGTGTCCGGTGCGGCAGGAGCGGTGGGGATGCTCGTCGGTCAGATCGCCAAGATCAGGGGCTGCCGCGTCGTCGGCGTGGCAGGCTCCGACGCCGAAGTTTCGTGGCTGCGCGACGAGCTCGGCCTCGACGCGGTACTCAACTACCGTGCCGCCGTGGACCTCGAGGCAGCGCTCGATGATCTCTGCCCTGTCGGCGTTGACGTGTACTTCGACAACGTGGGCGGGGTCATTTCCGACGCGGTCATCTGCCGGATCAACAGGCGGGGGCGGATCGTCGTCTGCGGACAGATCTCACAGGACAACCTCGAGGCCCCCGAGCTGGGACCCCGGTGGCTTAGTCGACTGATGATGCAGCAGGCGAGGGCCGAGGGATTTCTGGTCTCCGAATACGCCGAGCGGTTCCCCGAAGGCCGCGAGCAGCTGGCAGCTTGGTTGAAGCAGGGGAAGCTCCGCTACCGGGAGGACATCGCCCAGGGCATCGAGGCCGCGCCTCAGGCCTTCATCGGCATGCTGCAGGGAAACAACCAGGGCAAGCAGCTGGTTCAGCTCTCGGGGCTTTGACCCGCCTGCCCATCACTAAACCGATCTTCTAAGGAGCAAAAACATGGATAAGAGCATTGCAAAGACCAAGGACGGCGTGGACGCCGTTATCGACCGGGCTCGCGACGCAGTCGTCAACGTGACGGATCACGCCGAGAGGGGGGTCGAGTCGGCCGCGCAGAGCGTGGCCGCAGGCGCCCACACGGCTGGCGAGTACGTTCGCGACGGGGCCAGGAGGGCATCGCGGAACGCCCACCGAGGCCTGAAGGGCGCTGCGAAGTCGCTCGATCGGGGCTACGAACGGGCCCGGGGTGACCTGTCGCGAGCGACGACTGCGACCACCGACTACGCGACCGAGCACCCTGGCATGGCCCTCCTGCTCGCGGCCGGAGCCGGCTTGATGCTCGGCCTGTTGCTCGGTAGCCGGCGTCGGTCGGACTGAGCTCGCAAGACCGTACACGGGTGCTTCAACCACACTGCTGTCGCTAGCAAGACTAACGAGAAGGAGACACGTTGTATCTACAACACACAAACAAGAACCATATGGGCCTCGTCCTGGCAGTCCTGCTGGCCGCCGGCCTGTCCGCCTGCACGTCGCAAGAATCTTCGCCCGAGGCGACTGACAATCCACAGAAGACCTCCGCCTCGACCGCGCCACGCGCACCCGAGACGGTTCAGGTCACCGTGCCCAGAGGGACGGAGCTCAGCGTCACGCTGTCCACAACCGTTGGGTCCGCGACCAGTCACGTGGGAGACAGCGTCAGCGCAACGACCATGACACCCATCGTCGTTGGCGATCGGGTAGCCATCCCGACCGGCAGTACGATTCACGGTCAGGTAACGGGTGTAGGTCCTGCCACGAAGGGTCTGGACATATCGGAGAAGGGAGGGGTCATAGTGCTTGCTTTTGACAAAGTGACGACCCCCGGAGGCCAGAGCGCCGCCCTGTCCGCTTCTCTTGCTGACTTCGCCAAGTCAGCCAAGAAGACCGCCGGCATCATTGGAGGCAGCGCCGCGGGAGGGGCCCTGCTGGGGAAGATCCTGGGCGGGGACACCAAGGACGCTGCCTTGGGAGCCGTTCTGGGAGGCGGGATCGGCACCGGTATCGCCGCCGGCACCAAAGGGAAAGAGCTGAAGATTCCAGCGGGCACGGAGTTCCTGCTCACCCTGGATGAAGAGCTGAGCATCTCCGTCGGGTCGTACTAGAGCTGAACCGGAACTTCGATTCTTGGCGGCCAAGATCCCGGATCAGGCGCGAGGGGTGGTTTCTACCTAGGCCGAGGACCGGCCCCCGGGTAGTAAGTGCTCTTCCAGCTGGAGGATCCGAGGACTAGGCTGGAAATGTGATCGGAAAACAACGGAAGCCGATCCAGGAAAGGAACTTCATGCCAAGCAGCACCCACGGCGCCCGCGTCGTGACAGATGATCGCCGGAGCGCAGCGCCTTCCGGACAGACGAGATCCGACACTACGCTCGGTGGAACTGGAGGAGGACAGTAATGCTCGGGACGATCCTGGCCATTCTTCTCATACTGTGGCTGCTCGGTGTGGTCACTTCTTACACGATGGGCGGCCTGGTCCATCTCCTGTTGGTGGTGGCGGTCATCATCATCATCGTTCGACTCGTCTCCGGACGACGCGTCCTCTAGGACGCTTCGCCGGCGACCCGGGAGGCAAGATGAATTCACGCAAAATCGCAGCGATCGTATTGATCGCCGCCGGGGTTATCGGACTGGTGTACGGCGGATTCACCTACACCCAGACGACCCACGACGCCAAGATCGGTCCGCTCGAGTTCTCGGTGAAGGACAAGGAGACCGTCAACATCCCAGTCTGGGCCGGTGTCGGCGCGATCGTGCTCGGCGGGGTCCTACTGCTCGTGCGCGGGAAGGATTAGGACCCTGATTCTATGAAACGCAAAGTCACCAAAGTACTTCTCGGCGTCGTTTGGCTCACGTTCGCAGCGGTAGCGGCCGGCGCCAATGAGTTGACGATCAACTCCATCCTGGCGATGCACCGGTCCGGCGCCTCGGCCGACGTCATCGTCACTGAGGTCGACAGCCCGGGAAATACCCTCGCCATGACGGCCGGGGACCTCGAAACGTTGCGTCGCGCCAGCGTGCCGCAGGCGGTCATCAACGCGATCCGGGCTCACCTCACGGCGCAACCGGCGACCGGACCGCTACTGCCCGACGATGCCCGCCTGGTCGATCTCGTGCGCCTGATCGAGACGGGGATCTCCGAGCCCATCATCGCCGAGCAGGTGCGGCAGTCCCACCAGACGTACGCTCTCTCGGTCAACGACCTGATCTACCTCGAGCAGAACGGCGCCGGAGACTCGACGATCGCGGCGTTGATGGCGACCCGCGCCGGGCGCTCTGCCGCCCCGGCGGTCGCGCCTGCCCTGCTGGTCTTCGAGGACCTCGAGCTCGCGAACGAGGGGTTCTGGAGACGGGACCGCAAGGGTCGCCTGGTGATGCGCGGTGACTCCCTCCGGTGGGAGGGTCGCCGCTCCGGGCATGACTTCGAGCTCCAGATCCCAGCCCTCGGGAAGGTCTGGTACACCTGCGAGGTGCGACCCTCCGAGAGCTTCTGCCACCAGCTCAACCTCAAGATCGTCAAGGGCGACGTCCACCGGTTCCGGGATGTCGACCGCGACACGGGGTCCAACGCGGCCATCACCAGGGTCGCGGAAGCTCTACGCACCTACTTTCCGCGCCTTCCCTTCGGGGAGCCCGACAGTTGACCATGTCCCTTTCATCCCTGCTCCTTCTCCTGCTCATCGCGGCGATTTGCGGAGCCATCGGCAAGGCCATCGCCGGCGGTTCTCGTGGCGGCCTGATCGTCTCGATCGCCCTGGGTTTTATCGGGACCCTGGTCGGGCCCTGGGTGGCTGGGAAGCTCGGGCTCTCCGAGCCGTTCACGGTCACCATCGGTGGCCATCCATTCGGGGTTCTGTGGTCCATCATCGGCGCCGCCATCTTCGTAGCGATCATTCACCTGATCTCCAGGCGCAGGTGGTGACCTCGCGGGCGCGTAGTTTCCGAGACGAACAGCAACAACCGAAACAGAAAGAGAGATTGAGATGTCAGTAGCCAAGGTTTCCGAAATCAGCGTGACCTCGAGCAAGGGCTTCCAGGACGCCATCGAACAGGGCCTGGCCAGAGCGAACAAGACTCTGCGCAACGTGCGCAGCGCCTGGATCAAGGAGCAGCAGGTACGAGTGAAAGAGGGTCGCATCACGGAGTTCCAGGTGAACATGATGGTGACGTTCGTCGTCGACGACTAGAGACACGGACCCGCGCGGGCGCTGAGACATGAAGTCCCACGGCGACAGCTACGGTTTTGGCCTCATCGGCTGGCTCAGCGCCCGCCAGGGCACAGCGCTCGAGATGCATCTCGAGGAAGTCGCGCAGCGCCGGATCTGCCCTTGTGGGACGCTGTTCTACACGAGCACGGAGCGGCAGAAGTGCTTGGCCTGCCAGAAGCAGTCGGCACGACTGGTCGACGTAGTGCGGCTCGTAGGGAGGGGACGAAGAGACAGGATCGTCCCGGCCGAGATGGTCTCTCCACCGACGCTAGCGAATGGAGAGGTCGGCCGGGAGTGATCCGCCATGCGAGGTCAGGATCTCAGAGCGCCGTTAGCGTCTGCGCCAGTAGAAGCCGCCGCCACCAAACAGAATTACCAGGACTACGATCAAGATGATCAGCGTCGATGTGCTCATATTTCTTGCCGTCCTTTCTAGACGTCCTCCAAGATAGACGCCTGGCACCGCCTCCGAGAAGAGCACTTTCTACCCGCGAGCGAAGGCTCGGCCCGAGTAGTTTCTACCGGCATCGGTCCTAAGCAAGGGGGTTTGGCCCATGTTTGCAATCCATCGTTTCGGAGTCTCGGCGTGACCGCGCAATCGACAGCCGCCCCGGAAAGCGCGGATCTTTCCGATTGGATCGAGCCTGCGGCCCGCATCGGCTACACGGCCAAAGGGGTGGTCTACGTGCTGGTGGGACTGTTGACCGGCAAGGCGGTGCTCGGGATGGGCGGCGACGTTGAGGGCTCCGAGGGGGTGCTGCTGGCCATCGTTCGGCAACCGTTCGGCCGCGTGCTGCTGGCGACCGTCGCGCTCGGTCTCTCCTGCTACGCCTTTTGGCGCTTCGCGCAGGCGATCAAGGATCCCGATGGCTCAGGAGACGAAGACGTGAAGAGCTGGATGCGACGCGGCTATGGGTTCGTCAGCGGTCTGCTGCACGCCGGGCTGGTGTTGCTGGCTGTGCGCATGATCATCAGCGGCGGTAGTGGGGGCGAGAGCGGCGGCTCGACCGAGAGCAAGACCGCTGAGCTGATGAGCCAGCCCTTCGGCCGCACGATGGTGGTGATCGTCGGCCTGATCATCATCGGGGTCGGTATCCGCCAGTTCTACCGCGCCTACGCGGCGAGCTTCAAGAAGACGTTGGCGCTGCACGAGATTTCGCGCACCGCCCGTACCTGGTTCGTGCGCGTCGCGCGTTGGGCGCTGACCGCGCGCGGCATCGTCTTCGCGACCATTGGCATCCTGCTCGCCGTCGCCGGGGTCAAGGCCGATCCGTCGCAAGCGGCGGGTTTCGAAGATGCGATGCGAACGCTCGAGTCGGCGACCTATGGGCCCTGGCTCTTTGCCTTCGTCTCGCTGGGTCTGTTCTTCTACGGCATCTTCCAGTTCGGCAAGGCGAAGTATCGGATCATCCGCTCTTGACCGGCTGCGCCGTTCCCTCGCCGACCTCTACTCGAGCAGCTTGTGCTCCTCGGCGTAACTCACCAACTCGACCCGACTGGCGACGCCCAGCTTTCCCATCAGGTTGGCGCGGTGGTTCTCGACGGTGCGCACCGATAGGCCGAGCACCTCGGCGGTCTGACGGTTGGTGTTTCCCCGGGCGAGGAGGTGCAGGACGTCGAGCTCGCGCGGCGTCAGCTTTTCCACGGGTGCCCCGCGCCGATGCTCGGAAGTGATGGTTTGGTGCAGAAGAGCCCGGGTCATCGAAGGATGCACGTAGATGTCGCCGTTACTGACTGCATGGATCGCCTGCAGGATCTCGGCCTCCTCGGCCCGCTTGATCACATAGCCGGCCCCGCCGACGCGGAGCGCCTCGTGCAGCAGGGCCTCGTCCTCGTGCATGGTGAGGAACAACACGGTCAGCTTCGGGTGCTTCTCCTTGAGCTGCTTCGCGATCTCGATTCCGTTGTCGTGAGGCATCGTGAGGTCGAGCAGTACCAGATCGGGGCGCAGCGCCTCGACTTGGCGGAGCGTCTCCGCCCCGTCTTCCGCTTCGCCGACGAACTCCAGGTCGGGGTCGGTTCCGAGTAGCGCCCGGAGACCGCTACGGACAACGGCGTGGTCGTCAGCGATCAGAATTCGAATCGACAATCGGTACCTCCACCACGACGGCTGTCCCCTTCCCGGGTGCGCTTTCCAGCGTCATTGTCCCACCCAGAGCATCGGCCCGTTCCTGCAGCCCGAGCAGCCCGAGGTGCTCCCCTCGCCGGACCTCGTCCGGATCAAAACCGACGCCGTCGTCCTCGACCATCAGGTTGACCCGACCGTCCCTACACTCCGCCAGTACGTCGACTCGTGTTGCGCGGGCGTGGCGCACGACGTTGGTCACCGCCTCCTGGACAACCCGGTAGAGAGCCGTCTCCACTGCCGCCGGGAGCCGTTTGCCGGCAAACCCTCGCGCCTTGAAACGGACCGTCAGGTCGGACTTGGAGCCGGCTGACCGCAAGTACTGGCGCAGCGCCGCCTCCAACCCCAGGTGATCGAGGCTCGCCGGTCGCAGGTTCGCGGCCAGCCGGTGCAACCCGTCGATGACGGCGTCCGTCTGTTGCACGAGCTCGGTGACCCGTCCGCCGCCGCTTCCGCCCTGGTTGATTTCTCTCTCCAACAGACGAAGACCGTAGCGCAGCGAGACCAGGGCTTGAGCCGCCTCGTCGTGCAACTCCCGGGAGATGTGGCGCCGCTCATTCTCCTGCGTCTCGACCAGCCGGCGCGATAGCGCCCTCAGCTGGGTCGTGCCTTCGCGCACCTTCCTTTCCAGGGCACTGCGGTTCTTCTCGACTCGGTTGCGGGTGTGGCTTTCGAGCATCGCCACGGCGGCCATCTCGGCAAAGACCTCGGCGAGCTTGGAGTCGGCCGCCGAGAAGCCCCCGGGCTTGTTGAACAGGGCCAGGAAACCTGCCACATCGTCGGCGATGATCATCGGTGCGAGCAGCGCGCTCTGCAGGACCGAGCCGCGGCCAGGAGGTGGCGACTTCACCTTGCGTGGCGCCAGATGGTTGGCGAGGACGGTTCGGCCCTTGGCGGCGCGGGTGGACAACGGGCGAAGCGGTCTTGGCAGCCCGTCCGCAGGGTCGATAGCGAGGGCGCCGGGCTCGAGGATGGCAACCTCGAAGCCCGTTCCGCCCGCCGCGTGCAGAGCGACGAGACCTGCCTCGGCGCCGAGGATCGTCCGACATGCCCGGAGGACCGCTCGAGCCGCGTCGACGAAGGCGCGGTTCTCCAACACCGCGCGCGCCGCCTCGAGCAGCGCGGCCACCTCAGCTCTCCTGCCGTTCGCCATTCGATGAGCCTGTGGAAGACCCTACCACCGCCGGACGGCAAGGTCCGGAGTCCTACTCTTCCCCTTCGGCCTGCTCCCGTTCGAGGCTCACCATCGGCTCGCCCGTCAACGCCTTGAGAGCCGCCTTGCGAAACGGTTGAGTGAACCAGACATCAAAGCGATTCGCCAGGAAGTCATCCCCACGGGTGAACTTCTTTACGAAGGGTGAAAAGTCCAGCGCAGCCTCTGTCTCCTCCGGGCTCATACCCTTGGCTAAGAACGCGTCTCTCTGATCGGCGATCGATTCGGCGGTCTCGATCAGGAGATCGACGTACGTCGAGTCGGTTTGAATGTCGCCGTGGCCTGGAATCAAGGTGGTGAAGCTCAGCGCCTTCAGCTCTCGAAGGGTCTCTGCCCACACTCTGGGCGGAACGTTGAAACCGTACGGGGTGGGCAGGACGACGAGGTCGCCCGTGGCTACGATTCTCTCTTCCGGCAGCCACATGACGATGTCCCCAGCGGTGTTTCCGTGTCCCAGGTGTCGAAGCTCGACGACTCGATCTCCCGAGTGGATCTCCAACCGGTCGCTGAAGGTGATCGTGGGCGGCGTCACCCGAACCCGGTTGTACTCGGAGTGGATCAGCTCGGCGTGGTCGAGAACCGTCTGAAGGTTGTCGCGCATGGAGTCGGGAATCGGCTCACCCCCGCTGGTGACGCCGGAATCGAGCAGCTTCCGAAAACGCGTCTCGAGTCTCGGTACGGCATCTGGATAGCCGCGAACGTAGTCCATCGGCGCTCCCAGCATTGCCGCTCGGGTGAAGGAGTGGCCGATGACCTGCGCGTGCGGAAACTCGTCCAGGAGACGGTAGATGCCGAGGTTGTGGTCGCCGTGCCAGTGACTGATGACGACGTGGGTGACGGGCTTGTCCGTCACCGAGCGGATCTTGGCCAGGGCGCGTTCGCTCATCAGGGCCGTGCCGCCGCCATCGAACACGATGACGCCTTCGCTGCCGACAACGAAGGTGGTCGTCCCCATGACCGGGAAGCGTGGACTGTTCTCCCGAATCCCTACCCAGATCCCAGGGGAGAGTTCCCGGAACGCGTACTCGAAGGGGTCGGCGTGGATGGGGCTCGAGAGAGCCGCGAACAAGAACATGACCCAGAAGGATCGCAACGGGATGGCGGTCATGGTGCCTATCGTATTGGCTAGGCGGATCTATTCGATGGCGCTCGGAGAACCGGAGCTGCCGGCATGCGCCAGCTCGCGCAGCACGTCGACCGCCAGCAGCACGTCTTCCCTTCGGCAATCGAACTGCCCGACCTGGAAGCGGATGACGAACTGCCCCTCGTGCATCGTCTGTGTCAGGTAGATCCGGCCGTCATCATTGACCGCGCGCAGCAGGCGCTCGGTGGCGGCGTCGGCGTTGTCGCCGTCCGGGGCGTACTGGAAGGTGAACAACGACAGATGGCAGTCGGTCGTCAGGCGAAAGCCGTCCAGCGACGCGATCGCGGTGGCCGCCTCCTCGGCCCAGGCGATGTGGTGCCGGATGCGCTGGCGGAGGTCTTCGAGACCGTGGGCGCGAAGCAGGAACCAGAGCTTGAGGGCTCGGAACCGGCGGCCGAGCGGAATCGTCCATTCACTGTAGTTCGTGATCTCGGTCTGGCCGAGAGTCTGGAGGTAGTCCGGGCGGATGCCGAGGGTTCGAACCTGCGGTTCCGGATCGGCGAGGAACTGGATCGAGCAGTCGAACTGGGCACCGAGCCACTTGTGCGGGTTGAAGACGATGCTGTCGGCACCCTCGACGCCCTCCCACAGCCCTCGCAGCTCAGGACAGATCATCGCGGAACCGGCCCACGCGGCGTCGACGTGGACGTAGAGATCGTGCTCCCGCGCCACCTGGATCGTCTGGCGCAAACGGTCGGACGCGCCGATCGACGTGCCTCCTACGCAGAGGACGACGCCGGCAGGGAGGAGGCCAGCGGCGCGATCGGCCTTGATTGCTCGACGCAGCGCCTCGGGGTCGAGCGCCCAGGAGCCATCGGTCGGGACTTTGACGAGGTTCTGCTGGCCGATGCCGGAGATCCGTACCGCCTTGTCCACCGACGAGTGGGTCTCCGGTGAGGCGTAGACCCGGAGCGGTTTCTCTCCCACCAGGCCGGAATCGTTCCCTCGCCAGCCGAGGGCGCGCTCGCGCATCGTCAGTACGGCGCACACGTTCGCCGAGGTTGCCGACTCCTGGATCACGCCCTGGAACGCTTCCGGCAACCCGAGCGCCTGACGCATCCAGTCGACCATCCGGGTCTCGATCTCGGTCGCCGCGGGCGAGGTCTGCCAGAGCATGCACTGAGCCGCCATGACCGCCGTCAGGTTCTCGGCGATCATCGAAACCGGCGCGGCGCTGGCGGGAAAGTAGGCGAAGAAGCGCGGGTGCTGCCAGTGCGTCATGCCGTCCGGCACGATGCGCTCGAAGTCGGCGAAGATCGTCTCCATGTCCACCGGCTCTTCCGGCGGCGCTGCCGGCAGCATCGCGGCGATCTCGCCCGGCTCGGCCTGGGACCGGACGGGCCGCTGATCGAGCGTGGCAAGGTATTCGGCGCCCCACTGTGCGGCTCGCTCCGCCCAGTGAAGGTAGTCTTCTCGCTTCACGAGACGCAGTGTACGAGCGGGATTCGGACAGAATCAAGCGAGCACTCATGGAGAGGCTATTCGTCTACGGTTCGCTCCAGCCTGGTGGGCGGAACGAGCATGTTCTGGCAGCGGTCGAAGGCGTATGGCTGCCTGGCGTCATCAAGGGCGAGCTGGTCACAGCCGGCTGGGGCGCGGCCATGGGGTATCCAGCCCTGGTGATCGGGGAGGGCGGAGAGGATGTCCACGGCTACGTCCTGGTCTCCTCGAGTCTGGGTAGCGAATGGGCGCGCCTGGACGAGTTCGAAGGCGAGGAGTACGAGCGGACGCTTGCGTCCGTGTCCCTCGAAAGCGGGGAGCAGGTGCAGGCCCACGTGTATGTGCTTCGAAGGTGAGCGAGCGGTTATCGGATTGTCCTTTTCAGATTGCGGGCGCTGTCTCATATTAGATTGTGCTAATATAAGTGGAATCTGAATAAGGAGGAAATCAAGGATGGACTACAGCCGTGCCTTGGGCACCGAGTTCCGAGAGGTCCGAGACGTGGAGCACGAAGGAGAGCCGGCGAGAGCGGTCGAGGGTTCTCGCCTCTACTCGACCGCGGCCGATGACCTCTGGGCCGCGCTCACAGACGTCGAGCGCATCCCACGCTGGTTCCTGCCGATTCATGGCGACCTGAAGCTCGGTGGTCGCTATCAGCTCGAGGGCAACGCGGAGGGCACGATCACGCGCTGCGATCCACCGGAAGCACTCGACGTCACCTGGGAGTTCGCCGGCAACATTAGCTGGGTGAGCGTGCGGCTGGCACCGGAGGGCGGCGGCGTGCGCCTGACCCTGGTGCACACCATGCTGAAGGACGAGGCGAGCGAAGCGCACTGGAAGACCTACGGCCCCGGCGCGACGGGAGTGGGCTGGGACCTGTCGTTTCTCGGTCTGGGAATGCATCTCGAGAGCGGCGGTGGAGCCATCGATCGCGAGGAGGGCGACGCCTGGCTGGTGTCGGCCGCAGGCAAGGCCTTCATGCGCGATAGTGCCGACTCCTGGGGGCGCGCGCACGCCACGGCCGGCGAGGACTCACAGGTCGCCGAGGCAATGGCCGCGCGAACAGCCGGTTTCTACACGGGCGAATGAAGCACGCTTTCGACGTCCTCGGCGATCCGGTCCGCCGGCGCATCCTCGAGATCCTCGCGGCGGATCGCCACGCGTCGGGAGAGATCGTCGCCATCGTCGGGCGGGAGTTCGGGATCACGCAGTCCGCCGTCTCTCAGCATCTGAAGGTGCTGCGCGATCATGGCTTCGCAACGGTTCAGGTGGAAGGGCCGCGCAGGATCTATGAGATCGATCCCTCTCCGCTGGTGGAGGTCGACCAGTGGTTAGCGGGACTGCGCCGCTTCTGGGCGCCGAAGTTCGAGGCGCTGGCGGTCGAGGTTGCGCGCGGCAAGCGGAAGCGGCGGAGGTAGACGCCGAATCTCCGGCCCTAGGCCTCGGCCTCTTCGATGTCCGCGCTCCACGAGATCTCCACGGCGCCCTTCAGCGTCGCGGCGGTCGGACACTTCTCCTGGTGGCGCGCCAGGGCCCTCTCTACCAATTCGCGCGAGTCGGCGGGGATGCGCAACCGGTAGCGGACCTCGATCCGTCGCAGCACCGGTAGCCGGTCCTCGAGCAGGTTGAAGCCTTCGACTTCGGCCGAGATGTCGTCGCCGGAAAGTGAGACGCCGCGCACCTCCAGTGCGCCGTTGAGGGTGCCGAGCATTCAGCCGCCTGTCGCGGCCACCACGTAGTCCACGGGCAGCGGCATATCCGGGGCGCCCTCGAGCTTGTAGAGGCTCTTGATCGCGCCGTGGACCCCGAAATCAAGGGTGCCGCCCGCCTCGAGGTGTCCCTGTCGGTGCAGTCCCTCGACCTTGACGATCCGGGAGCGGCTGACGTAGACCGGTTCGCTCATCTCGGCCTCAGATTAACACCAGCGATCCGAGGGCTGACCAGCACGCGGGATCAGCCGGATGCGCCCGGAGGGGCTCCTGTCCGGCGTTCTTCGCAGCGTGGTTCTGGACACCATATCGAGCAATAGGAATCTCCTAGCTTTCGCGCGCACCTTGGGCTAATGGCCTCCGCCATCCGTCGCCGCCTTGAGCCCGACGGAGCGGCGTCGGCTAGGCGATGCCGAACGTGGATCGAACGGAGCAACGTGATGATTTGCGAGAAGCTGACACGTCTCGCAGCGCTCGGTGTGCTGGCCTTCATGGCCTTGCTGCCAGGCGTTGTGTGGGGACAGCAGGCAGTGCCCTTCGCGACAATGACGCCGGCTGGGACGAGCGTCATGTGGATGGGGCCGGCCCTGGGTGCCGACACCGTATTGACGGTGTGGAGTCCGGGTATCTCGATTCGCCAGCTCAATGCTAGATTGCAGTAGCCCTTGCTGCGGACGCTCCGGTGGAGGGCAGAGATCCGTCGCGCGGGCGACGGGACCGATCGCCGGCCTCTACTGAGCGTCCGCGGCTCTGAATCGCGAGAGTGGGTATCCCGGGCGGACGAAGGAGAACGCACGGTTGCCTTCGACGTTGACCATGACGGCTTCGATCACCGGCTCGGTGACGGCGTTCTCGGCGGCCCAGTCGACGAGGAAGTTCGCGCCGGCACCGCCCGCTCTGTCCCGATGCTCGACCAGGAAGTCGGTGGAGGCCAGAGGGCCGAGTAGCACCGGCTGCTCGAGATACTCGTCGAGGAGGCGACCCTCGGTATCGTAGTAGCGAACCGAGGTCACGATGATGGGCCGTTCGAGGTCCGTGTTGCGGATGCTCAACGTTGTCTCGAGCAGGCGCTGGACGCCGCCGGCGGCATAGATATGCGAGTACACGGGCACGTAGACGGTCTGCCCCGAGGTGACCTGCCGCAGACCACCGCGGAGCTCCTGCAGCGGGGGCGCGGTTGGAGCTCGGTGAAGCGTCTCGATCTCGGAGAATCGACGATCGGTGTGCATTCCCCAGTACACGAGCAGCGCGAGCAGGGAGGCGATCCCCAACATGAGTGCGAAGAAACGGGAGTTCGGGCTCATCACTCTATTCTTTCCCATTTCCGTCTGCTTGCAAGTCGCTGGGCGTCGTGCAGAACGTGTCCGGGCAGGAAGGCCCGTGGGACGGCTGCTCGTTCTGTCATCCTGCTGTAATCGCTCTCGCTCTACGGTGGTCTACGCAACGAAAAGGAGAGGCCATGCAGCGAGCAGAATCGATCAGACGACTTCGAGTGACCCTTGGTGCGCTGTGCGCTGCGGTCATTTTCGCTTCGAGCTTCGCGGGAGTCGCCACCGCCAGCGAGGCTGTTCCCCGGATGTGGGTAGTCGACTTCCTGGCGACGTCGGGCCAGGTTGTCGATATCAATGATGCCGGGCAGGTCATCGGCGAGCGGAACATCGACGAGGGGTGTGATCCGTTCTGCGTCATCGTGCCGAGCGAGGCGGGCGTCTGGGACGACCGCGGCTTCACCGCGCTGCCGACGAAGCCCGATTGGGGCACGATCATCCTCGAGGGGATCAGCGCTGACGGTTGGATCGTCGGCACGGTCTACTCGTCGTCCGACATCCGCGGCGTCGTGTGGAAGCCCAACGGCGCGAGCTACGACATCCTCGAGATCCCCAACCTGACGGACACGGACTTCTCGACCGTAACCGGCATCGACGACAGCAACCGGGTGATCGGCTTCAACAACCGGATCTTTCCCACCGAGCACAAGCCGTTCGTCTGGACGGAAGCCGGCGGCCTCGTCGACCTGACCGATCTCGGATTCCCCGCGGATACCCCTGAGGCGATCAGTTCCAACGGCACCGTCGCCTACCTCTTCGGTTGGTATCAGCTCGACGTGCCGGGCGTCGTGAACCTGAACACGGCGACGCCGCCCGGGTTTGCCGGTCCGGGTCCCTACATGGCGATCAACGACTTCGGCGATCAGGTTCGCCTGGTCACGGACGGGCACGAGCCGGTCTTCTTCCCGATGCGCTACACCAACGCCGGCGACTGGCAGTATCTGGGCGGCGCGGGTCTGGAGACCTCGACCCGGGCCGGCGGTATCACCAACAATCTCGACATCACCGCGACCCTCAGCAACAGCGGCTGGATCGCCGAGGGGCCGATCTGGGAAGGCGAAGGCCTGGGTGAGCGCCTGTCGCCCGCCTACGGCGACGCCACCGGCTACGACGCCGGCCCGTTGGCCGAGAACGGCCAGATGGCGGCGCGGCTCAGCATCGGCAAGGCTCCCCGCGTGGTCCGGCTGGTAGCCGCCGAGCGCTGCCAGTCGAACTGCATCCGGGTCGACATCGTGCGCTTCCGATCGCAGTTCGTCGAAGACCCGGCCAATCCGGGTTGTACCTCCGGCCGCAATCGCTCGCTGGCACGCCTCAGGGTCACGGCCGAGAACGGCGCGCCTCTCGCGGGAGTCATGATCACCGGCAGATTCCTCACCGAGTACCGGCTCGACGGCGTGGTCAACGGAACGACCGACGCGAACGGAGAGCTCAAACTCCGTTACTCGAGCGCGGCGTGCACCGGCGCGATGACCTTCCTGGTCTCGGGCGCGGAGCTGGCGGGCTGGACCTTCGATCGCACCGTCGGCACCTTGCAGCAGTGGCTGATACCGAGCACCGAGCCGATCGGCGAGTGATGGTCCGGTTCCGGGCGCCGACTCAGCGAGCCTCCCACTCCAGCGACCGGAGCTCGGAAACAGCCATCCCGCCGGTCATGTCGGTGTCCTGCATGAGGCCGACAGCGGTGATCGGCGGAGGTTCGCGCTTCCAGAAGCGTCGGTAGTCCACGAACGGCTGCACCCGCTGCTCGTTCCAGTCTTCGCCCACGTCCATCGAGCCCGCCACCCGGACGATCTGGAAGTTGGCGGACGCGAAGCTCTCGAGCGTCAGCCCTTCCGGCTCCTTGTTGCCCCAGGTGTAGAAGATGATCCGACTGCGCCTCGCCAGCAGAGAGCCGGGCTTTCCGAACACCACGTAGAGGCGCAGTGCCGCATCGTCCTTCTCCTCCAACCGGAGGTCTGTGCCGCCGGGAAGCTGCAGGACTCGCCACGACCAGTGGAGGATCCCGTCTCCGGCTTCCAACGGCGAGTCCAGTTCGTTGTACGCCCAGGCGGCGGCGCCCATCCCCTCCACGTGCAGCACCCTCTCACCTGCCTCCTCGCGAAGCGAGTACTCGGGCGGCGGCGAGCCCGATACCGGTCTGACGCTCCAGCCGGGTGGCAATCCCTCTCCGAGGGGCGCCTCGTGGAGCCGTATGAGGTCGGTGACGGGAGCGGCCAGAAGGGCGATGGAGGCGAGAACTGTGAGTTTCAGGCTGCCTCCCGTTCCAGTGTAGGCCCCGCTCGGGGGACTGAAGGGTAGCAGCAACGGGAAGTTGGCTAGTCCCGCGCTCTTTCTCTGCCGACCACCGAGTCCGGAACCTCGTAGCGCTCGGAAGCGCCGATCGCGATCCTCGTGACGTCGCCACTCCGGCCGATGACGATCAAGCCCGCATCCGACGACGTCGGCACGCCCTGATCGAACCGGATGGTCCGCTTCTCCCCGTTTGGCAGTTGAACGACCACGACAGCGTTGCCGGTCCCGCCGCGGACGATGCCGAAATCGCAGGCGGCCAGTGGGGCCTCCGGTGCGATCGCGCACGCGATCTGTCCGGTGGCGCTGAGCCGGGCGCCCGCGAGCAGATTGCGGCCGACGTCCGTTGCCGTCGAGGGTGGAGCGGCTGGACGCAGGAAGTCGCTCGCCGCCCAGCCGCGCACGCCGCCACGCACGGGTGGCTCGACCGCGCACCACTCGCGCTCCTCGAGGACCCGGCAACCCAGATTGCGCACGACGGTGCCGGTCTTGAGCCGGACCAGGACACCGGCGCTAGTCGATGGCTCATCGCGGATATTCAGCGAGGAGTAGCCGACGTCGATGCGGTAGAAGTCGGCGGGACGATCGGATTGGGAGCTGACGGACTGCGCAAACAGGAGCGAGGCCGCGGTCAGAGCGACGATGGGCCCGAGCGACGAGGCCCGAGACTTCGAGACGAGGTTGGCCTGCACCTGATCGAGAGTGTACCCACGAGCGAAGGAAACTTCACGGGGAATCGGTCTGGTTCTCGCGTCTGACCGACCACCCGTTTCACCGGGTGGTGTAGACCTTTGAATCAGGTGGTAGTTTCCCCCACGGCGGCTGAGCGCGAAATGGGCGCGGAGATGGCAGAACACACCAAGCTCGAGATCCGGGGAGGAGTCGAAGATCAGTACCCTGACGTGCTGACTCCGGCGGCGCTCGACGTGATCTCGACGCTGGCGCCGCTGGACCGAAAGCGCCGCGAGCTGATGTCGGCTCGCAACGAGCGCCGGCGTACCCGAGCCCAGGAGCGGCGGCGCCCCGGATTCCTCGAGGCCGATGACACGATCGCCGGCACCGAGCTGACCGTTCGCCAGGCGCGGGCGGGCGACTTCGACGGCGGCGAGATACCCGAGGATCTCGAACGCCAGTGGATCCAGGGTACCGGGCCGGCGTCGAGGCCGCGCGCGTCGCTCGAGACCAGTCTCCGCAACGTCGCCTATGCGCTCCTGTCAGGTGCGGACGGGTGGATGTTCGACGGCGAGGACGCGCTCGGCCAGCTGGCGACGATGTCGCTCGACAACCAGCGCAACCTGAAGCTGGCGATCGTGCGCGACCAGCGGTTTCTGGGCGTCGCCGAGTCGGTGGCGACGCAGATGAACGAGTGGGCGCGCGGCTTCTTCGATCGCGAGATCATCTCCGACTGGCGCCGCCAGCTCGACTTCACGACGGTGTTGTTCCGCCCCCGGGGCCTGCATCTCGACGACCGTCACGTGCGCTCTGCGGACGGCGCCGGCTTCTCCGCCTCGATCGTCGACGCGACGCTCTATGTGGTCAACAACGCGGCCGCTCTGCGCGCCGCCGGCGCGTCGATCGTGCTCTATCTGCCGAAGATCCAAGTGGCCGCCGAGGCGGCGCTCTGGAACGAGATCCTGACGGCGCTCGAGGGGCAGCTCGACCTGCCGGTCGGCACGATCAAGACGTACGTCCTGGTCGAACAGGTCGAGGCGTCGTTTCAGCTGATGGAGATCCGCGCGGCTCTGGGCAGGCACTTCGTGGGCTACAACACCGGACGCTGGGACTACATCAACAGCGTCAGCGACGCCGTGGCCTGGGATCCCGAGTTCGTCAATCCCAACATCGACGCCATCGGCATGACCTACGGCTACATGAGGACCTATGAAGATCGTGTGCGGCGCGCGGTCAACGCTCCGGAGCGCAACGGTCGCTGCGCCCTCTGGCAGGGGGGCATGGAGCCCAACATCCCGGTGGGCTCGAAGGACGGGGTCGCGGCGGGCATGGCGCGGGCGGTCGCCGGCGCCGAGCGCGAGCAGCGCGAAGGGGCGAGCGGCAAGTGGGTGGCGCACTGGAAGATGGTGCACATCGTTCGTCCGGTGTGGGAGAAGGCGGGTGAAGCGAACCAGCTTGGCCGTTCCTTCCCGCCCCTGACCTACACCGACGCCGACGCCGAGGGGTTGTTCCTGCTCGAGCCGGCGCCACGCACGATGCGCGGCGCTCGCGACCTGCTGAGCGTCGCGCTCCAGTACGGCAATGCGTTCGGCCGGGGCTTCCAGGCCGCGGCGCTCAAGCCGGCCGACTTCTTCGGTGACGAGAGTGTGCTCTATCTGATGGAGGACATGGCGACCGGGGAGATCCGGTTGTCGATCCTCTGGGAGTGGCTCCACAAGGCTGCCCGGCTCACCGCCGGCGACGACGAGACCGAAGCTCGGGCCGGCGAGCCGTTCACGGCCGAGCTCTTCGAGCGTCTGCTGGCGGAGGAGCATCAGAAGCTGCTCGAGGCCGGCGACCGGGACGTCCACGACGACTCGAAGCACACGACTCTGCCGGTGGTGCGCGAGATCGTCGAGGCCTACGTCCGCCAACCGATCAAGCTGCCCTGGTACATCGATCTCCTGAATCTGAACCTTGGCAACCACGACGTGC
>JAJCXP010000104.1 GCA_029263375.1 Acidobacteriota bacterium
AGGGTGGTCTGCAGGTCCATCCGCGTCATCTGCAGCAGCTTGATCGCCTGCTGCAAAGATGGCGTCATGACTAGCTTTTGAGCTAGTCGAAGTTGGAGTTTCTGCTCGAGAGCCATCGCCTCAGAGTGTGAAGTCGTCGCCTAGGTAAATTTTACGCACCTGAGGGTCTTTGGAGAGGTCGGCGGGATCACCAGAACGGAGAATTTCACCGTTGTTGATGATATAGGCGGAGTCGGTTATTTTCAATGTTTCTCTAACGTTATGGTCGGTGATCAGGACGCCGATTCCGGACCGTTTCAAGTGCCGAATGATCTCCTGGATGTCGACCACCGCGATCGGGTCGATGCCCGCGAACGGCTCGTCGAGCAAGATGAAGGCAGGGCTCAGAACCAACGCCCGCGCGATCTCGACCCGGCGGCGCTCACCGCCCGACAGCGCGTAGCCCGGGCTCGCCCGAACCTTCTCGAGACCGAACTGTCGGATCAGATGCTCGAGTCGTCGTTCCTGTTCGGCCTGCGGCAGGTCGGTGGTCTCGAAGATCGCGCGCACGTTGTCTTCGACCGACAGACCCCTGAACACCGATGCCTCCTGGGGCAGATAGCTGATGCCACGCTTGGCCCGCAGATACATCGGCAGTTCGGTGATGTCCTCCTCGCCCAGGTAGACCCGGCCGGAGTCCGGCTGGGTCATCCCGACCACCATATAGAACGTGGTCGTCTTGCCGGCGCCGTTGGGGCCCAGGAGGCCGACGATCTCGCCCGGGCGAACTTCGATCGACACCTCGTCGACCACTGCGCGGCCGCGATAGACCTTGCGCACCTTGTCGGTGGCCAGCGTCTCGGGCGGCCGAGTCAATTGATCCCCCCGGCCGGCCGGATCGGCTCCGAGCGGCTCTGGATGCGAGCACCGCCGGTGTCGAACCGGTAGATGATCCTGCCGCCTTTCAACTCGGTACCGTCGCGGTCGGTGAGCACCACGGGATCGCCCGTGACGTCGACCTCGTCGGCGGCGGGAACGTAGATCGCGACCTCGCCCCGCACCTCTTTGCCCTGGTCGGGATCCTCGATCAACAGATCGCCGGTGCATACGAGGCGCTCGAACTCGTCCTGCTCGTCCAACTCGACATCCATCTCGTGGCACTCCAGAGTGCGATTCGCCTGGACCGCCCGGGCATCGCCGTCGTAGCTCACCACTCTGGTGAGCTGCTCGTAGACCATCTCACGGGAAGTGATCGTGATGGGTCCGTCGTCGTCCGCCTGCTCGCCGAGCTGGCCCTTCGTCGATTCGCGACTGAAGACGGTCTTGACGGCGCCGGTGGCGGTCAGCCGGTCGACCTCGGGCTCGCCGACCATTTCGTTCGCCAGCAGGTAGTCGCGCCCCTGCCACGCGCGCACCGAGCCGAGAAAGATCACCCGCTCGGGGGTCTGCTCCCAACGCGCCGTGGTGGCGGTCACCCGCACCGGCTCTTCGGAGTCGCCGCCGAGGAGATTGGCGCCTTGGCCCCTGCGGAGCTCGGCTCGCACTCCCTGCTCCGCGACCACGCTGCCGGACTCGAAGTAGGTGATCTTCGGCGCCTGCAGGTCCCCCTGCTCGGTGACCACCATCGAGGGGCGACCGATGATTGCCACCGAGCTTTCGGCGCCACGCGCCACGATCCGATCACCGGCAGCCTGCATGTCCACGGCTTGATAGTCGACGTTGCCCTCGAGCGTCAAGTTCTGGAGCTCACCGAGGGAATCGAAGCGCACCTTCGCGCTCTCCGAGCAGATCCGGCGCAGGAGAAGAGCCGGAGCGAACGCGTGCCGCTCGAGGATGACCACCGAGTCTTGCGCCTCGGCGGTCGCGAGCTCGCCGTTCTTGAAACCGGCCAGCACCACCGGCGCCGTCACCAGCCTCGACAGCCCGCTCTCGTCGACCAGGTCCAGGCTCGCCAGCTGCTTGGCGCGGCCCCGCAGCTCAGCTTCTTTCGCCTGCCGGGTCCCCTCCTCGAACGCCGCGTAGAGCAGGCGTCCGCTGAAGTCCACCCGGGATGCCAGCTCGCCGGCCGAGGGCTTGGGCAGATAGCGGCCGTTGACGCCGTTCTCGGCGCGCACGAACCGGATGTCGTTGCCGTCTTCACCGAAGGTGAGGCTAAGACGGTCGGCGTGCAGGAACTCTCCGCCGCGACTGATCTGGACCTTGCCCTCGAGCCTGACCGTGCCCTCGACGCGATCGTAGGTAAGCGAGTGACAGCGGATTGCGCCCGCCGCAGCATCCCCGGTGGCGACCCCGTCGATCTGGACGTCGCCTTCGAGCGTCAGCCGTTCCTTCTTGATGCTGTAGGTGAGCTTGCTAGCGGCGCCGGTGAACTCCCCCTCCCGGCGGAAGGTCACCGGTGACTTGCTCACCAGCTGACGGCCGTCACGAATCACCTCGAAGTTCTCGCCGAACAGCTCGATGCCACCGGACTCGCGCGCTTTGACCGATCCCACCAGCGTGGCGCTGTTCGAATCGAGGTGGATGGTGCCGCGGTCGGCGACCACGTTGACCAGCCCGCCGTCCTCTTTCGGCAGCTCGATCTCGACCATGTCGAGCTCCATGCGGTCTTCGATGTCGGCGACCAGGCGGTCCGCCTTGACCCGAAACGCGAGCTCTTCCCCATCGGTCACTTCGTAGTCGAAGCCCTGCGCCACGGTGATCAGGCCATCGCGAACCCGCATGCCGGAGTCCGTCGCCGGCGCCGACTCCTGGTCGCCCCCGACGTCGAGGCGCCCGGTCAGGTAGTAACCCCCGACCGCCCCTCCGAAGAGAACCAGAGCGAAGAGAAGGACGCGCCGGATACGGGCGATTGGCTGGTAGCGCCGGCGTCGTGCCATCCGCTCAAGAATAGCTGCCCACGCCCCTGGCGTCGACCAGCACCAGAACCGGTCCGCCGGTGTAGCTGTCGAGCTCGAAGCGACCGAGCATCTCGAACGACGACGGCAGGGCGGTGACTCGCTCGCTCCAGCGCCAGCCGATGACGTCGAAGGAGCCACCGCTCTGGTCACGAACCCGCAGCGAGACGTGTCCCGCACCGAAGTGACGGGGGGCGCGCGCCACCTCGAGCGGTCCGAGCCGGAACAGAGGCATCGGGTTGGACGCGCCGCAAGGCTCGAGCTCGGCCAGAGCGGTCAGCAGGTCGTGGTTGACCTGGTCGGCCGGCAGCTGGGCATCGTAGACGTAGCGCGGCTCGAGCAGCGCCGGGTCCCACAGCTCCGCCGCGCTGGCCTCCCAGCGCGCGACCAGATCCGGCAACTGCTCCGTCCGCACGGTCAGACCGATCGCCTGCGCGTGGCCGCCGAAGCGCTCGAGATCCGTCTTCCAGCCGTTGAGGAACCGATGGAGCTCGATGCCACGCACGCTGCGACCGGAGCCGGTCGCGGTCTCGCCCTCGTCCGAGAGCAGGATCGTCGGCCGGTGAAACTCCTTGGCCAGCCGGCCCGCGGCGATGCCGACCACTCCCCGATGCCATTCCGGGTTCCACGCGACCAGGATCGGCGGCATCTCCTTGCGCTCGAGGAGCGCCGCGCGCGCGCCGTCGACGACCGCGAGCTCCGCCTTGCGGCGCTCGCTGTTGAGGCGATCCAGATGCTGGGCCAGCTCCTCCGCGCGAGCGGCATCCCGCGTCAGCAGGAGCTCGAGCGCCGGATCGGGGGAGTCCATCCGACCGGCGGCGTTGAGCCTCGGGCCGAACCGGTAGCCGATGTCCGAGGCGGTGAACGGCGGCTGCGTCCGCGCCACTGCACTCAGTGCGCGCAGCCCCGGAGATGGCGTCGTCGCCAGCCCCGCGAGGCCCAGCGATGCGATCACACGATTCTCGCCGACCAGCGGCACGACGTCGGCGATGGTGCCAAGTGCGGCGATTCGCAGGAGCTTGGTCGGATCGATCTGCCGGCCGACCGCGGCGGCGAAAGCGCTGGCGAGCTTGAAGGCGATGCCGGCTCCGCACAGCTCGGCGAACGGGTAGGTCGACTCGGGCAGTTTCGGATTGACGTGCAGAGCTCCGGTCGGAAGCGCGTCACCCGGAACGTGGTGATCGGTGACGATGACCGAGAGGCCCGCTGTGAGCGCCATGCCGACCGCCTCGTGGGAGGTGGATCCGCAGTCCGCGGTGACGACGATCGTGCAGCCGGCGGCGAGCGCTCTCTCGACCTGTGGTGGCTGGAAGCCGTAGCCGTCGCGCAGACGGTGCGGGAGGATCGCCTCGACCTCCAGACCACACGCCGTGAAGACCGCCGACAGAAGCGCGGTCGCGGACACGCCGTCGACATCGTAGTCGCCGACGATGGCGACTCGCTGTTTGGCAGCCGCGGCGCCGGACAGGAGCTCCACGGCGGCGCCCATGTCCGGAAGACCGAGAGGGTCGTGCAGCTGGTCGAGCGTCGGCCGCAGAAAGGTCTCGGCCTCCTCGGCTGTCTTCACTCCCCGCCGAGCGAGCAGCGGCGCCATCCACTCCGGCCAGCCCGCGCGCCCCAGTGCGACGGACTCAGGAGGGGTCGGGGCTTGCAGCCACGTCGCCTGGGACACTGCGCGCTCAGCCGTCGACGAACACGCCGAGCGACCTGAACTTCTTGTAGCGCGCTGCCATCAGTTCGCGCGGGGTCAACGGGTCGAGCTCGATGAGCCCCTTCTCGATCGTGTCGCCCACCCGGCGGAAGGTCGCCTCGGGGTCGGCATGGGCACCGCCGACCGGCTCAGGGATGATGGCGTCCACGATGCCCAGCTCGAGCAGATCGGGCGCCGTGATCTTCATCGCTTCCGCGGCCTCCTTGCGCTTGCTCTGGTCTTTCCAGAGAATCGCGGCGCATCCCTCCGGCGAGATCACCGAGTAGACCGAGTACTCGAGCATGGTCACCTGGTCGCCGATACCGATCGCGAGCGCGCCGCCGCTTCCCCCTTCGCCGGTCACCGTGACCACGATCGGAGTCTTGAGCGCCGCCATCTCAATCAGGTTGCGGGCGATCGCCTCGGCCTGGCCCCGCTCTTCGGCGCCGATGCCGGGATAGGCGCCCGGAGTATCGACGAAGCTCAGGACCGGCCGGCCGAACTTCTCCGCCAGCTTCATCACCCGCAGTGCCTTGCGGTAGCCCTCGGGCCTCGGCTGACCGAAGTTGCGGTAGATGCGCTGCTTGGTGCTGCGGCCCTTCTGGTGCCCGACGATCGCGACCGTACGGCCGCGGAAGGTCGCGAAGCCGGCCAGGAGCGCCGGGTCGTCGCCGAACGCCCGGTCTCCGTGGAGCTCGACCCAGTCGGTGGTCAGCGCTTCGATGTAATCGCGCGTGTGGGGGCGATCGTAGTGGCGCGCGACCTGGGTCTTCTGCCACCGATCCAACGACTTGTAGATCTCGGTGCGCGCCGTGGCGAGCTGAGATCGCAGCCGATCGAGCTCCTTCGACCGCCCGCTCCCCGGAGGATACGCCTCCAGTTCTTCGATGCGGCGGTGGAGGTCCGCGATCGGGAGTTCGAATGAAGGCTCGGAAGGGCTCATAAGCCGCCCGGAACCGTAGCAGATTTCAAAGACCACCGCCTAGGCGACCGCACGTCGGACTCGCCCGTCCTACAGCAGCTCGTACGGATCCACGTCGACCACCAGGTCGCTCGGTCCGGCGCCGGGGAGGACATCCTGGATCATCCGTCGCAGTCGAGTCGCGGACGGCGAGCGCACCAGCAGCTGAAACCGCCAGCGGCCGCGCAGTTTCTCGAACGGCGCCGGCGCCGGACCGGAGATCCGCACTTCGCCTGCCGCTGGATGGGACGTCAGGCGCCGGGTGACCTGGCGGATGGTCTCCTCGGCGCGATCGCGATTGCGGTCGCGGGCGAGCAGCTGAACCATGCGCGTGAACGGCGGGTAGTGGAACACGCGTCGGAAGCGCATCTCCTCGGCCGCGAAGGCGTCGTCGTCGTGTCGCAGCGCTGCCTGGATCGCGTAGTGATCAGGATGCAGCGTCTGGATGACGATCCGCCCCGGCCGCTCGCCGCGTCCGGCGCGCCCGGCGAGCTGGGTGAGCAGGTTGTACGTGCGCTCGACGGCGCGGAAGTCCGGGAACCCGAGATAGGTGTCGGCGTGCAGCACCCCGGTGAGGCCGACGTTCGGGAAGTGGTGCCCCTTGGAGACCATCTGGGTGCCGATCAGTACCCGGGTCTCGCCGCGGCCGAAGCGCTCGAGCACTGCGGCGGCGCTGCCGGGCCGGCGCGCCGAGTCGCGATCGAGGGTGTCGACGGTCACGTCGGGGAACAGGCGCCGGAACTCCTCCTCCACCCGCTCTGTGCCCGCGCCGATCGGCTCGAGCGCTTCGCTCGAACACTGCCGGCACTTCTTCGGCACCGGCAGGCGCGAGCCGCAGTAGTGGCAGAGCAGCTGCCGGTCGCGCTTGTGAAAGGTGCGCGGCAGACCACAGTCGTCGCAACGCATGTCCTCGCCGCACGCCCGGCAGAGAAGCACCGGGGCGTAGCCGCGTCGGTTGCGCAGCAGGATGATCTGCTCATCGCGTCCGAGGGAGGCGCTGATCTCGTCACCGAGCCGGTCCGACACTCTTACCTCGCCCGGGCGCATCACCTTCCCCTCCTCCTTCAGATCGACCAGGATGCCCTCCGGGAGCTGCCCCTGGCCGACCCGTTGGGTGAGCTTCAGCGGCGTGAGCTTGCCGGTTTCGACGTTCAGGCGCGACTCCAGGCTCGGGGTGGCCGAGACCAGGACCACCGTCGCGCCGCGCTGGCGGCCGCGCAGCAGCGCCAGGTCGCGGCCGTTGTAGCGCGGCGAGGTCTCCTGCTTGTAGGCCGGGTCCTGCTCCTCGTCGACCACGATCAGTCCGAGACGGTGCACCGGCGCGAAGATCGCCGAGCGCGGCCCGAGCACCACCCGCGCCTCGCCCTGGCGGACCCGCTCCCACTCCTGCTGCCGCTCGGCGCCGGTCAGGTTCGAGTGCAGGATTGCGAGTTGGCGACCGTAGCGCTCGCGCAGGGTGCGCGCCAGTGCCGGCACCAGCGCGATTTCGGGGACCATCAGGATCGCTCCCTTTCCCCGCTCGAGCGCCGCGGTCGCGCCCCGTAGATAGACCTCGGTCTTGCCGCTGCCCGTGATTCCCTTGAGCAGTAGGCCCGAGTAGGCATCGGAGCCGACGGCCGCCACGATCGCCTCGGCCGCTTCGGCCTGATCGGGCCGCAGCTGAATCGGCGACGGGCGCGTTTCGGACATCATGTGCTGATCGAGATCGAGCCGTTCGATCTGGCTGAAGGTGCGCAGCACTCCGAGCCCGACCAGCCGCCGGACGACGCCGGCCTTGCAGTCGACCGTCTCGCAGATCTC
>JAJCXP010000105.1 GCA_029263375.1 Acidobacteriota bacterium
TCGAGCTACATCTCTCAGGGCAATCCGGCGATCACGCGTCACCCCATGAGCTCAGCCGAGTGCTCGGCGAAGCTCGCCGGGGCCGGGGTGAGCTACGACAACCTGAGCTTCGCGAGCATCTGCGGCGACCGGTACATGGCGCCGCTGTACGACCCGGCGACCCAGTCGCCCGAGGACGCCAGCGCCTGCATCGATCAGTTCGAGTTCCCGAACATCCCGTGTGCCTATCCGCTGATCTGGACACGGACCGTCGAGGCCGTCCGGGTGTGCGAGGCGGTCGGCAAGCGGCTGTGTGACGCGCACGAATGGGAGGGCGCGTGCGCCGGCAGCCTGGCGGAGCCGGACTACCGGTTCGATTTGGCGCGCGGCCTGACGCCTTCGGCGGCGGTGGGGACACTGCGGGCCGAGCACAACCGGCGCTACGAGCCGTCCAAGAGCTGGAGCTACGGTCCGGAGTTCGAGCGTGGCGTGTGCGCCGCCGCCAGCCAGAAGAGCGCCGGCTGCGACGGTGGCAACTGGGCAAAGTGCGGCTCCAACACCTACCCGGCGGGCTCGTTTCCGGATTGTCACAGCCGCCTCGGGGTCTATGATCTCAACGGCAACGCGGCCGAACATATGAATCTGCCACTTGCCGAGAGCCAGATGGCGAGCCGTGGTAGCCGCGAGTACGGCTACACGGAGATGAAGGGCAGTTGGTTCATCTGGGACAGCTACCGCGCGCACGAGGATTGGTGCCGCTGGCGGGCGCCCTATTGGCATGGGAGTCGTGTCATGGATGCGAGCAGTCACCACAACTACCATCTCGGGTTCCGCTGCTGTAAGAGCGTGGAGCCCGGACAGTGAGCGGCCCGACGCGGACCGTCCGTGCGGTCATGGCCGCGCTCCTGGTCGTTGGCGCCGGCGGTTGGCTGATCGCCGCGGAGTCACCGAGCCGCCCGACGCCCGCGATCCCGCCTCGCCCGGAGGGGGCGATCACTGGGTCCGAGTTCGCCCGCCGGACTACCGGCATGCCCGGTATCGAGCGTCAGAAGGCCGCGTTGGAGCAGCTCGGCCTGGGCAACATGCCGGAGCGACTCCGGCATCTGGAAAGTGTGCGCCTGACCAGCTCGGCCGGCGTCGAGGTCATCATCTGGGTGATGCCCGATTATCTGGCGATCGGCTCCGATACGGACTCGCTGTGCATCCCGCTGACCTATCCGTCCGCGGTCTACATCGCTCGTCGGCTCGGTTTCGTGCTTCCCACCTGCAAGATGGTCGATGCAATCTACGAGCAGGCGGATGTCCAGCTCAAACCGCAACCGATGACACCCGGGCCGCGCATGCGTTCGAGCTCCTACTACCTGCAGCACCAGCAGACGATCGAGGCGCAGCTCGCGGGCCGGGGTGGCGAGGGGCTGATCTCCGGCCACAAGAAGGACATCGTCCTGACCAACCGCCTGCGCGGCAAACGGGATCGCATCGCCATCTACGGCTGGCATCGCGACGAGGATCAACCGATCCAGCCACTCAGCACCGTGCACGGCGCGCGCTACGCCGACTACAGCCACGGCCTGCGGCTCGTCTGGCCGACGGCGTGGGTCGGCGGCTCGGAGAGGCCGGTACTGGAGCTGCTGGCGGACCCGGAGCTGGCGTCGGCCCTCACCTACGAAGGCGAGATTCGCGATCCGGGCGAGCTGATGAGCTGGCCGCCCAAGCCCTGAGGCACGCCCCGATCCAACGCTGTTCCCAGCGCCGCGCATTCCAAGTGGCGCCGTTCCGATGGTCCCCGGCAGCGACCGACTGCGTTATTAGTATGGCGGGATCTCACAACACCCGCCCCAGTCGAAAGCGAGGGGACCATGGGGATCATGGCAATCGGGCGTTGGAGCGGTCGCGGCATCTGGACAGTGGCGATCATCCTGTCGGCGACCCCGGCGTGGCCGGCGGAGCCTCCGGTTCCGGTCGCTCCGGGTAGCGCGACCCGGATAGCCGTCGTTCCCGGGAGGTGTCCGACCTTCCATTGGGGCCAGGGCGAGCAGGCGGAGGCCTACGAGTTGGTCATCTACCGGATCACCCAGGCTGGCGACCAGACGGCGCGAGAGGACGTTCAACGAGTTCATCTGCCGCGCACGGTCCAGGGCTGGACACCGAGCCTCGAGGGCTGCCTCGAGACCGGAGGCGAGTACGCCTGGATGCTCCGGTCGATGACGGAGGGCGGCGAAGTGGGTGAGTGGTCGGCGCCGCTCCTGTTCCGGGTAGCCGCGGCGCCGGGGGCCGAGGAGGTCGAGGCGGCGCTGCTGGTGCTCGAGCGCTTCATGACGGCGCAGGGTGAGCGTGAACGTCCGACGGGCGAGCAGCATGCTCCCTCGCGCGCGGAGATCCCGGCGCGTCCGGGTCTGGAGGCGCCCGGGGCGCACGCGTCCTCAGGGGGTCCCGACAAGCGGCTTCCCAACGATGTCGACTCGATGGCCTTCTCCCCGGTACTCGGGAGCCCCTCGCTCAAGCTCGATCAGCAGCTCCATCTGGGGTCCGCGAGCCATACCTTCAAGGACGGCGAGCTCTATCAGTGGAGCGACCTCGGCGGCAACAACGCCCTTGGATCTAGTGCGCTCAAATCGATCACGACCGGTGTGTTCAACAACGCGATCGGAAGGTCGGCACTCAGCTTGAACACGGAGGGCTACAGCAACACCGCCATCGGCGACTTCGCCCTCAGCCAGAACACGACGGGTTACCGAAACACGGCCGTCGGCGACGACGTTCTGGCTTCCAACACAACCGGCTACGGCAACACCGGCGTCGGTGAGAACGCGCTGATCAGCAACACGGCTGGCGGTTCCAACACTGCTGTCGGTTGGTACGCGGGCTCTACCCTCCAAACGGCCTCTCGGATCACGGCCGTCGGCAGCCAGGCGCTTGCGAGTACCACCGCGGGCTCGAACACTGCTGTGGGTTGGTCCGCGCTCCGCATGAACACCTCCGGCTACGGCAATACCGGCCTGGGTTGGGGCGCCCTGTACTCGAACGTGTCAGGTCTCTACAACACGGTGGTCGGGCATCAGGCGCTCCAGAACAGCACGACCGGCAGCAACAACATCGCGCTCGGGAATCACGCCGGCTTCAGCACCAATGGCTCGAACAACATTCTGATCCTCAACCCGGGCGTTGGCGGTGAGTCGAACGCGCTGCGCATTGGTCGCGGAACCGGCACGGGCTACCAGCAGCTCGACAAGACCTTCATCCACGGCATCCACGGCCGCACGGTCGCCGGTGGCATCGGCGTCCTGATCAAGTCCGACGGCCAGCTCGGCACGTCGACGTCCTCGCGCCGCTTCAAAGAGGAGATCCAAGACATGGGCGAGAGCTCGGCGGACCTCCTCGAGCTGCGCCCGGTTACCTTCCGCTACACCGAGGAGGCCGTTGGGCCCGGTGAACCCCGGCCGCTCGAGTTCGGGCTGATCGCCGAGGAAGTGGCAGAGGTCTATCCGGAGCTGGTGGTCTACGACGACCGGGGCGAGCCGTACTCGCTGCGGTATCACCTGCTGGCGCCGATGCTGCTCAACGAGGTCCAGCGCCTGCGGCGCGAGCTCGAGGCGCTGCGGCGGCAGGCAGTGACGCCTCGTTAGTTGGAACGTCGCGGATCCAACTGACCCACCACCAGCTGCAGCTCGTTCTTTACTTCCCCGAGTGGCAGTCACAAGATGAACCCGCCGACGGCCGGCCGGGCGCTCCGGCACGTGCCGCGCCGCGGTCGAGGACGGTTGGATGGCTGAGCTGACGCCCGAACGCTGGCAGCGGATCTCGTCGCATCTCGACGAGCTGCTGGCGCTCGATGAGAGCGAGCGGGCGGCGTGGCTGGAGCGGGAGATCGCGGACTACGAGCTCCGGGCGGAGGTCGCCGAGCTGGCTGCCGGAGCCGAGCAGCCGTCTGGCGTCCTCGACGCCGGCGCGGGCGACTACCTCGAGACCCTGCTGCGAGACGAGGGGCTGCTCGACCCCGAACCGTCCGCTCCCGAAGGCCTTTCGATCGGTCCCTATCGGGTCGTGCGCGAAGTCGGTCGGGGCGGCATGGGCATCGTCTACCTCGCCGAGCGAGCCGACGGCCAGTTCGAGAATCGGGTCGCTCTGAAGCTCCTCCGGCCGGGGTTCGACGGTGAGGAGGTGATCCGCCGCTTCGAGCGCGAGCGCCGGATCGTCGCACGTCTCGAGCACCCAGCGATCGCACGCCTCCTGGACGGTGGCGTCTCCGCCGACGGTCGGCCCTACTTCGCGATGGAGTTCGTCGACGGTGAGCCGCTGACCGGTTACTGCGATCGTCGAGCGCTATCGATCGAGGATCGATTGCGTCTGTTCGAGGGCGCCTGTGACGCGGTGCAGTACGCGCACGGTCGGCTGATCGTCCATCGGGACCTCAAGCCTTCGAACATGCTGGTCACCGGTGACGGCCGTTTGAAGCTGGTGGACTTCGGGATCGCCAAGCTCCTGACGGATGAGGACGAGGCGGTCGCCTTGACCCGTCCCGGCGAGCGGCACCCGCTGACCCCCGCCTACGCGGCGCCCGAGCAGTTCGCCGACGAGCCGGTGACGGCGGCCACCGACGTCTTCGCCCTGGGCGTCGTGCTGTACGAGCTGATCTCGGGAGTCCACCCCTTCGAGGGCGCCGGCAGCAGCGGTCGAGATCTGGAGCAGGCGATTCGCGGCACGGATCCTGTGGCCCCTTCCCGGTCGGCGACCCGGAGCGGATCACAGCGCGTCGCGAGGACGACCCCTACCGCGACCGACCGGGCGGCCGCCCGCAGCGTCTCGAGCGGTGCTCTCGGGAGGCGGCTGGCCGGAGACCTCGACGCCATCGTGATGAAGGCGCTGCGCAAGGATCCGTCACGCCGGTACCCGTCAGCCCTGGCACTGCGCGAGGACGTCGGCCGGCATCTCGGTCACCGACCGATCGAAGCGCGTGCGGAGGGGGCGGCTGCGAAGGCGTCCAAGTTCGTTCGGCGCCATCGGGTGGGGGTCGTGGTGGCCGCCCTGCTGGCGCTGTCCCTGGGCCTGGGAGTCGCGACGACGCTCTGGCAGGCGCGCCAGAAGGTCGCCCAGGCGGCCAGGGCCGAGCAGGTGACCGAGTTCGTGACCAGTCTCTTCGAGTCGGCGGATCCCACGCAGGCGCGCGGCCGTGACATCACAGCCCACGAGGTGGTGGAACGGGGCGCGGAGCGTGTCGAGCGAGAGCTCGCGGGCCAGCCGGAGATCCAGGCCGAGATGGACCTTGTGCTGGGGCGGATCAACGACAAGCTCGGGCTCTCGGAGGAGGCGTTGGCTCTCCTCGACCGGAGCCTGGGACGAGCGCCCCTCGGCCGCGGTCGGGCCTCGCAACGGATCCGAGCGGATGCTCTCCGGGCCAAGGGAGCGGCGCTGGTCAACCTGGGCCGGGCCGCCGAGGCCGAGTCCCTCCTGCTGGAGGCTGCTGCCGAGCATCGCCGGCTGGCGGGGGCTCACGACGTCGAGGTCGCCGAGGATCTCGACTGGCTGTCGATCGCGCTGAGATCGCTCGGGCGCCTGGACGAGTCCGAGGACGCGGTCCGTCGATCGTTCGAGCTGCGACTCGCGGCCTTCGGGCCGGAGCATCCGAAGGTCGCCGGCTCCTACAACAACCTGGCCGTGATGCAGAGGGAGCGGGGCGCCTACGACCAGGCGGAGGCCAACTACAAGAGAGCGCTCGAGATCCGCCAACGGGCGCTCGGCGGAGATCACCCGGAGACCGCCGACACCCTCAACAACCTCGCGGCCCTCTACTACCATCGGGGCCGGTACGCTGAGGCCGATCGCGCGTTCGAGCAGGTCTGTGAGGTCTACGGCCGCCTCTACGGCGAGCGCCACCCGCGGACGATGATGGGCCTCAATAACCGGGCCACGGTGCTCCTGCGGCTCGGAGAGTCCCAACGCTCCGAGGAGCTCTACCGGTCGATCCTGGCCTACTGGCAGGAGACCGCCGGCGAGCGACATCCGAACGCCCTGATGACCCAGAGCAATCTCGGCCTGCTCCAGCAGTTGGAGGGCGAGCCCCGGCTGGCGCGTTCGACCGCGATCGCAGCGGTCGACGGCGCCAATGAGATCCTCGGGCGCGAGCATCCGATCCCCGCCATTTTCGGTCTACGGCTCGCGGCCGCTGCGAGAGATCTCGGTCTCTACACCGAGGCCGCCGAGCAGGCGTCCGGTTCGCTGGCCGTCTTGGAGAAGGTGTACGGCTCCGAGCACGCTCACGTGGCCGCGGCGCTGGAGGAGCTGGCGCGCAGCGAGCTGGAGCTGGGCAGGTTCGACGCGGCGCGCGAGGATCTCGAACGCGCCGCCCAGATTCGCATCGAGCAGACCGGCGAGCACGGCTTCGAGATCCTCTCGGTCAGGGCCGCGCAGGCCGCGGTGGCACGGGGTCAGGGCACTCCGGCCGAGGTGGAGGCAATGCTGGTCGCTACCCTTGATCTGGCTCGCAAGGTCCTGCCGAAAGATCACCCCACGCTGATCGAGCTGCTGGTCGAGCTCGGGCGAACGCGTACCGCCGACCGTCCTCCCAGTGGCGCGGACCCCCTGCTGCGTGAGGCTCTCGAGCTGTCCGAGGCCCGCTACCGGCCCGGCAGCTGGCGGATCGCGATGGTCGAGCTCCGGTTGGCGGAGCTCCTCGAAGCCGACCGGCGTTCCGCGGAAGCGCGCGAGCACGCCGGGCGAGCGCTCCCCGTGCTGGTCCGCGAGCTGGGTGGTGATCACCCGCTGGCTCGCACCGCGGCGGCGCTGCTCAGCGAGCCTTCAGGCCGTCCCTGATTCGACCTGCCGTCAGATCGGCCAGAGCTCGAGCCTGGTCCGGCGTGTCGGCCCGGGCGTCGAGGTAGATGATCCCCTTCAATCAGGACATGCACCTCGTGGAACGCACGGTGCTGGTGGTTGCGAAAGCCGCGTCCCCGAGACCGGAGATCGCGACCGCGCCATCATGGATGGTCGGGCGTCCAGAGCTCCGGCGAGTAGCCGTAGATGATGGCGTAGTCGAAGTTGCCGTCGCGCTCGAGGGTGTAGGTGCAGTCCGTGGTCCAACTGCCCACACAGGTAGAACGTAATCCGGTTGCGAACCGGGTCAGCCGCGGCTAGTCTCGCTTCGAGACCACAAGAGGATGGGAGACGCCACGCCGAGACGCGAGATCACCCGTCTGCTGGAGGCGTGGCAGGCGGGCGATGCCGGCGCCGGCGAGCAGCTCTTCCCGCTTGTCTACGACCATCTGAAGATTCTGGCCCGGCGCCAACTCGCCCGCGGCTCGAGCGACACGCTCCAGACCACGGCGGTGGTCCACGAGGCGTACGTCAAGCTGGTGGGCGGCGCGCGTGGGGAGTTCGCCGATCGCGGCCATTTCTATGCCGTGGCGTCGCGAGCGATGCGGCAGATTCTGGTCGATTACGCGCGCCGGCGGGCCGCGCGCAAGCGCGGCGGCGAGCTGGTCAGGATCGACCTCGACGAGGAGCGCATCCCGATCGAGGATCGCGCCGCCGAGATCCTGGTGGTAGACGAGGCTCTGACGCGGCTGGAGCAGCTGGATCCCCGCCTCGTTCGGATCGTCGAGATGCGTTTCTTCACCGGGCTCTCGGTCGAAGAGACGGCCGGAGCCATCGACGCGTCGCCCAGCACGGTCAAGCGGGAGTGGAAGAAGGCGCGCGCCTTTCTCTACCGCGAGCTGGCCTCCGACGCCGGCAGCGCAACCATTTCCGACGTATCGCCCGTCTAACCGGAGTGCCGAGGCTGATCGCATCTGTCTGCCCGCCGCGAGCTCTGGTCGGGGCGTTTCTTGCGCTGGTCGTCAGCGGCCTTGGTTGCGCACCGGTCGATCCGGGCACCACCGAGCGTCCGTTCGCGGACCTCGAGACCGAGGTCCCGGCGCTGATGGAAACCGTCGGCATCCCGGGTCTGACGATCGCGGTGATCGAGCGGAGCGCAGTCGCCTGGGCCGGTCAGTTCGGAGTGGAGAGCGTCGAGACCGGTGCGCCGGTCACCGACGAGACCCTGTTCGAAGCCGCGTCGCTGACCAAGCCGGTCTTCGCCTACACGATCCTGCGGCTGGTCGAGCGCGGCGAGCTGTCGCTCGACCGACCGCTCCACGAACTGCTCGAGTACGAGCGCTTCGCGGGCGTGGAGAGCTCGCTGGCGCTCACACCGCGGCTGGTGCTGTCCCATCAGACGGGCCTGCCGAACTGGGGCGGCGAGGTTCTCGAATTCGGCTTCGATCCAGGAACCGCCTTCGGCTACTCGGGGGAGGGCTACGTCTATCTGCAGCGAACAGTCGAAGCGCAGACCGGTCTGACTCTGCAGGAGCTCGTCGAGAGGGAGGTCTTCGAGCCGCTCGGCATGGCGCTAAGCCGGCTGACCTGGGCGGAGGACGACGCACCGCGACTCGCCATCGGTCACGACGAGGTCGGCGTACCTCGCCGGCGGAATCCGCCCGAGGTCAACGCCGCCGGCAGTCTGTTCACGACTGCGAGCGACTATGCGCGTTTCGCGATCGCGATGCTCGACGCCGAGGGTCTGAAACGGGGTTCGGTCGAGGCGGCGTTTGCGCCGGCGGTGCGGATGCGGGGCGACGAGCGCGGCTTTGAGCGTCCTGAGGAGGTTGCCGGCCAGGTCGGCTGGGGACTGGGCTGGGGCGTACAGGAGCTAGCCGGCGAGCGGATCGTCTGGCACTGGGGCGACAACGAGATCTTCCACGCCTTCGTCGCGCTGCGGCCAGCCGAGCGCTCGGGCCTGGTCTACTTCGCCAACAGTTCGAACGGACTGGCGATCGCGCGGCGGTTGGTACAGCCCGTGGTCGGCGAGATGCGACCGACGTTCGCCTGGCTGGGCTACGAGCAGAGTGACGACCCCGGATGGTCCGAGCGGCGAGCTGGCTTTCTGGCCGAACGGGCCGGCGACTACCCGGCGGCGATCGGACACTTCGAGCGCTCGCTAGCCGTCGCTCCAGGCGACATGGCGACGAACCAGCGCGTCGATTGGCTGACCGATCTGATCGGGATTGCCGAGTCGCCGGTCGAGGTCGCGGGTGAGCGACTCGCGAGCTACGCCGGCCGGTACGGTCCGCGGACGCTCGCCTACGACGGCCACACGCTCAGCTACCAGCGCGAGGGCCGCGACCCCTTCCGGCTGCTGCCGATCTCGGACGACACGTTCGCCTTCGACGGAATGGTGGACTTCCGGATCGAGGTCGTCACCGACGGGCGGGGCCGTCCCACCAAGCTGGTCGGTCACTACCTCGGCGGCGGTAGCGACGAGAGCCCGCGCGATCCGGACTGAGCTGCCGCTACAGCTTCTTCTCGAGGGTCGCGAAGAATGCCAGGTACTGGTCGACGATCGTCTCGAGCGCATGCGTGCGCTTGATCTCTTTCATCTTCTCGAGCCCCGCCTGCCACACCGGGCCGCCGAAGGTCTCGCGCGCGTACTCGATCGCCTGCTGGATGCTGGCCGGCTCCGGATCGGTGTAGTAGGGGTAGTCGGCTCCGAGCACCTCGAGCGATCCCTCGTCGCGGGTGGTGACCAGGTTGGCCTCACAGATCGCCGCCGTCGAGACCTTGCAGGTCGGCTTGTAAAGGATGTCCCGCTGGTCGGTGCGCACCGAGATGTGACAGTTGTACCCGGTCGCCTTATCGAAGAAGCCGACCTCGCCCACGCACGGAACGCCCTCGATCTGATTCCAGTAGGAGAATGAGCGCGGATCGCCCAGGTAGACCAGCTTGAAGCCCTGATCGGCCACCTGATTCGGCTTGTAGCTGGCGTTCCACTGGAGGTAGATGTTGACCGACCGGTAGTCGCCGGTCCCGTAGTCGTCGAGCGGCTTCTGACTCCGGAACATGATGCCGTGGTAGAGACGTCGGTTCTTCAGGTGGCGCTTGTGACAGAGCGTGTCCTGGACGTCGAGGACAGCAATGTTGCCGCGCCGGCGGGCACCGATCAGGTGATCGAAACGCCCCTTCTTGATGAAGACCAGGACCGAGTCACGCACGTCGCCGATCTCGTTGGCGTAGACGGTGCGGCTCTCGATGCCCCGCGCCAGCAGAGCCTCGGTCATCTGGTGTCCGCCGAGAACGGTCGAGCCCTTGTCGAAGTACTTGACGAAAATGATGGGTCGCATGGCGGGGGGAGGGGTGCTGCCAGCCTAGTTTAAACCGGTTTCTCGCTACCGACCACGATCACGAACTCGCCCTTGAGCGCCGGGCGCGCGCCGAGCTCCGCGGCGAGCTCGGAAAGCGTGCCGCGCAGCACCTCCTCGTGCAGCTTGGTCAGCTCGCGCCCGATCGCGGCCGGACGATCGCCGAGCACGGCGAGCGCGTCGTCGAGACTGCCGAGCAGGCGATGCGGCGACTCGAAGAGGATCAGGGTGTGGCCGAGCTCGGCGAAGCGGGCGTAGAAGCGTCGCCGCTTGCCGCTCTTGGGCGGTGGAAAACCGGCGAAGGTGAATGGGTGCGGCGGCAGGCCGGAGACCACCAGGGCGGCGAGCGCGGCGGAGGCGCCGGGAATCGGCTCAATACGAATTCCACGAGCGGCGGCCTCGCGGGTCAGGATGAACCCCGGGTCGGACAGAAGCGGCGTGCCGGCATCGCTCACTAGTGCCACCGTCTGGCCCTGCTCGAGCGCCTCCAGGACCTGCGGCACCCTTGCGCGCTCGTTGTGCTCGTGCAGCGACAGCAAGCGTCGTTTGATGCCGAGATGCGCGAGCAGCCGACCGGTGCGGCGAGTGTCCTCGCAGGCGACGAGATCGGCGCTCTCGAAGGCTGCCCGCGCCCGCGGCGAGAGATCCTCGAGGTTGCCGATCGGGGTCGCGACGACCACCAGCTTGCCCGGCATCTAGGCTAGTCTCGCGGGATCTCGCGGTCCAGGTTGATCGCGCTGTCCGAAAGGCGCGCGATCAGCATCAGCCGTCGCTTGTAGCGGTTGCGGCGCTCGAGGTCGTCGATCCGGCGGACAGCCTCCTCCGGGTAGCCGCTGTCGACGACCTCGTCGACGGTCAGCCCCTGGTCGAACATCAGATAGAGAACCTCGTCGGCGGTGGCGTAGCTGAAGCCGAGCTCGGCCTCGTCGGTCTGGCCCGGCCACAGGTCGGCGGAAGGCTGCTTCGACACCACCCGCTCAGGGACCCCGAGATGCTCCGCCAACCGCCAGACCTGCTGTTTGTAGAGATCGCCTAGCGGGTTGAGGGAGCTTGCGTTGTCGCCGAAGATGGTCGAGTAGCCGAGCAGAATCTCGGTCTTGTTCGAGGTGCCGAGCACCAGGCAGCCGAGCCGCTTGGCCTGGTCGAACAGCACCGACATCCGCACCCGCGCCATGAGATTGCCGCGGCGCACGTTGTCGGCGTCGGCCTCGTTAGCGTCGAAGTAGGCATCGACCATTGGCGAGATGTCGATCACCCGCGCCGCGAATCCAAACTCCTCGGCCACCGCTTCGGCGTCGGCGCGCGAGTCGGGACTCGACTCGCGGTAGGGCAGGATGAAGGCGTGTACCTTGTCCGCGCCCAGGGCGCGGGTGGCGAGAACCGCCGACAGGGCGGAGTCGACGCCGCCGCTGAGTCCGAGCACCATGCCCTCGGTGCCGGCGCTCCGATTGCCGTCGGCAATGAAACTGCCCAGCGCTTTGGCCGCCAGCCCGGCGTTCAGGTTCAGTCTCGCTCGGATCTCTTCAGGTGACCACATGCTAGTAACCCGGCCCCTGGATGTCGTCGCGCACGTCGCGCACCAACGGTAGCCGCCAGCGCACCCGGTCGACTTCGCGTGGATCGATGTCGGTGATCAGCAGGTCCTCCTCGAGAAAGGCGGCGCGCTCGAGGACGTCGCCGCCGGGGCGCACTATGTGGCTGCCGCCGGCGTAGAAGGAGCCTTCCTCCCAGCCGGTGCGGTTGCAGTAGAGCACCCAGCAGGTGTTGACCAGTGCCGTCGAGCGCGTGATGACCTCCCACGAGTCCTGGCTCGCCGGCTGTTCGCCGGAGCCGATCCGGCCGGGCCCGGCCGAGATGACCAGGAGGATCTTCATGCCGCCCACGGCCAGGCTGCGCGCCAGGCCGGGATGCCAGATGTCCTCACACACCAGTAGTCCGAATTGCCGATCGGCCATCGGTGCCGGCTCCAACCGGTCGCCGGGACCGAAGAACCGGCCCTCCTGGAAGATCCCGTAGGTCGGCAGGTAGAGCTTGCGATGGACGTGCTCGACCCGGCCGCGGCGTACCAGCACCGCGCTGTTGTAGAGCATGCCCTCGGCATCCTCCTCGACCATGCCGAAGACCACCACCATATCGCCCGCGGCTTTCGCCAGCCGCTCGACCTCGGGCGCGTCGCTGACCCGTAGCGCCACCCGACTGGTCAGGTGCAAGAGACGGTAGCCGGTGAGCGACAGCTCGGGAAAGAGCAGCAACTCGACCCCTTCGGCGCGCGCTCGCTCGATCCACTCGAGGTG
>JAJCXP010000106.1 GCA_029263375.1 Acidobacteriota bacterium
GACCTCGAGGCGGTAGCGGCCCGACCGCCACGGGCGCTCGGGCCAGAGCTCGCAGCTCTCCTCCCGTTCACCGACCCGGGTCGCCACCGGCACCCGTTCGCCATCGGGACCGAAGACAGAGAGAGCCCAGGCGAGTACGGCGGCGTCCAGCGGCTCGCCGAACTCGACGAGCACAGGCGTGCGGGTCGTCGGATCCGGAGCGATGACCGACCACTCGCGAGCCGTCGGCTGCCGGCGATCCGCGGCGACAGCGGTGAAGCGCTTGATGTGAGACGAGCCGATCGGCCGGCCCCTGGCGTCGGGCCACTCGCTCGACAGCTCGAGTCGGTAGGCGCGTCCGGCCTCGAGCGGCTGACCCAACGCCTCGTGGTTGGCCAGTCCACGTTTGATTCGGCCGGGGTCGAAGATCACCGTCAGGCGTCGCCCCTCGGGATCCCAGAGCCCGTCCCGCAGCGCGTGAAAGACCGCCTGCTGGCGTTCGCCGCTGGACTCGTCCACCAGGCGCAGGTAGTCGTACGGGGCGCGCGTGGTCATCGGCGCCGAGAACTCGACGTAGAGCTTGAGCTGATTGGCGGGCAGGCGATCGCCGGACGGGTAGACCGCCTCGATCCGGGTTGCTTCGGTCTCGGATCCGGGCGGCGCGCCGCACGCACATGTGAGGGCGACCGCCAGGCAGCCGACGAGGCGCCCGCGCAGTGAGCCCGTTGCGTGTGTTCTGGTCATGCCTCCGGCACCTGAACAATCCGACGGTCGGCAACCCCGGGGAGTTCCCTCCCTGCAGCGAGCGGGTGTCGCGATGCAGTCAGCGGCCCGCGAGCGCGGTGGTGTCAGTGGGACACCACCCGGCTACCGGGCCTCTATCGGGCACCCTACCGGGGTTCTACCGGGTGATGGGCTGACCTTCGACGCCGACCGGGATGCGCCAGATCCTGCCGCCCCGGCCCTGGTTGAAGGTCGTGCTGACGTAGATCGACTGGCGGTCGAACTCACCCTCGCCGAAGGCGATGCTGGCGGCGCCGTAGACGTTGCGTGCGATCAGCACCAGCTGGTCGATCTTCGGGTCGTAGCGCCAGATCTCTCCCGCCGGGCCGTTGGCGGCGATGTAGACCCGTCCCTCGCGGTCCATGGCCAGACCGTCGTTGGCCGCGTATGGTCCGGTGCGCGCCACCAGCGTGGCGGCGCCGGCCGCCTTGCCGTCGGCGATCGGGATCGACCAGAGCGAGTCGTCGCGCACCACCGGCCGGATGCTCTTGAAGATCTGGGCGACGTACAGCGTCGAGCCGTCGTCCGACAGCACCAGGCCGTTCGGGTGGTTGACGGCGGTCGAGAACAGCCGCGGCACCCGGTCCTCGCCGACGCTGTAGATGTCCGCAGTCGCATCGTCGGTGACCAGAAACGAACCGTCCTTCAGGAGCAGGATGAAGTTCGGATCGCCGATTCCGCCGTTGACGACCTCGGTCTTCTCGCCCTCGGGTGTGATCCGCCAGATGATGCCGTCGCTGTTGCGATCGTCGCGGAAGGCGTTGGTCGGTCCGAAGTCGGCGACCAGTAGATCCCGCTCGCCGATGCTCGCGATGCCGAGGGTGGTGTGGACGTCCGTCATGCGTCTCGCCTTGCCGTCCGGGTAGACCTCCCATAGGGCCCGGTCCATGGCCCTCGGGTCTTCCGCGGTCGGCGCCGGGTTGCTGGCGGTCACGAACAGGCGTCCCTCGCCGTTGAAGGCGATCCCTTCGGAGCCGCCGAACGGCTCTTCGAGGATCTGCTCGGCCTCGACCGGGAAGCCCTCGGGCAGGCCGTCGACCTGTGCATGGGCCTCGGGAGTCGAGACCAACAGGCTTAGCGTGAGAATGAACAACCTCATGGGCGACTCCTCTTGAAGATCGATGGCCGGGTTGGCACAAGTATGTACGGAAAATGAGCGCGTGGAGATCTGACCCCCGACGCAGGTTCCGCCAAGGTACCTGGGTAGCCCAGTGCGGTCACTTCGTGTACAATCGCCCGTCTTGCCGGACCGGGTAGCTGCGTCCGGTGGAAATCCACCAAAGGAAAGCAGACAGTGCCGAAACAGAAGACACATCGTGGCGCCGCAAAGCGCTTCAAAGTAACCGGCGGCGGCAAGGTCATGCGCCATCACGCCGGCGCTTCCCACAATCTGGGCAAAAAGAGCATCAAGCGTAAGCGCAAGCTGCGCAAAGCGACGCAGGTCGCCGCGGGATTCGAGAAGAAGATCAAGGCGATCCTGGATCACTAGTTCTGTTCACAATCGGGAACGTCTCCGGAGGAACCGTCCGGAGAGCCCGACAGGCCGGCCGCCCAGGCCGGACCTACCTATCGGCCCTTCCGGGCCGCGAAACGAGGTTCTGAGATGGCACGCGTAAAGCGCGGGAACAAGAAGACCCAACGCAGGAAGAAGATCCTCAAGCTGGCGCGGGGCTACTACGGCACCAAGTCGAGGGCTTACCGCATCGCCAAGCAGGCGGTCGACCGCTCACAGGCGTTCGCTTACCGTGATCGGCGCCGCAAGAAGCGAGATTTCCGCCGGCTCTGGATCGTCCGGATCAACGCCGCCGCCCGGCTCAACGGCATCTCCTACAACCGGTTCATCGACGGTCTGAAGAAGGCCAGCGTCGAGATCAACCGGAAGGTGCTCGCCGACATCGCGGTCCGCGACCCGCAGGGGTTCACGGAGATCGCCGGCGTCGCCAAGGGAGCTCTCGGCATCCAAGCAGAAGGCTAGGGCCGGGGAGCGCGCGATGAGCCCGCTGACCGAGCTGGCGGAGCTCGCCGAGCAGTTCGAGACCGAAGCCGCCGAGATCACCGATCAGGCGGCCTGGGAGGCACTGCGCGTGCGCTGGATCGGGCGCAAGCGCGGCATCGTGCGCGAGCGGCTGGCGGCCTTCAAGGATGTGCCGCCGGAGCAGAAGCGCGACTACGGCCAGGCGGTCAACCAGCTCAAGCAGCGGGTCGAGGCGCGCCTGACGGAGCTCGAGGCGTCGCTCGGCGCGGCGCCGGTCGCCGCCGCCGCGATCCTCGACGTCACCCTCCCGGGGCGTCGGCCGCAGCTCGGCTCGATCCATCCGGTCAGCCGCGTGGCCGCCGAGATCGTCGACATCTTCAACGGCCTCGGCTACAGCGTCGCCGAGGGCCCCGAGGTCGAGAGCGACTACTACAACTTCGAGGCGCTCAACTTCCCGCCTGATCATCCGGCCCGCGACACTCAGGACACCTTCTTTCTGAACGACGGCCGGGTCCTACGGACGCACACCTCGCCGGTACAGATCCGGACCATGAAGTCGCGCAAGCCGCCGATCCGGATCCTCTGTCTGGGCAAGACCTTCCGCAACGACAACGACCTGCGGCACTCGCCGATGTTCCATCAGGTCGAGGGGCTGGCGGTCGCCGAGGGGATCACCTTCGGCCACCTGAAGGGCACCCTCGAGGCGTTCCTGAAACGCCTGTTCGGGCCCGAGACCGGCGTCCGCCTCCGGCCGAGCTACTTCCCGTTCACCGAGCCGTCGGCCGAGGTCGACATCACCTGCACGTTCTGCCGCGGCGATGGCTGCCAGGTCTGCTCGCAGACCGGCTGGATGGAGATCCTGGGCTCCGGCATGGTCGACCCGCGGGTGCTCGAGGAGTGCGGCATCGATCCCGATCGCTACAGCGGCTTCGCCTTCGGACTGGGCCTCGATCGGGTAGCGATGAATCGCTACGGCATCCCGAATATCCGCGTCCTGTTCGACAACGACGAGCGCCTGCTACGGCAGGTGAAGCGCTGATGGAGTTCTCCAGCAACTGGCTCGGGCGCTACGTCGAGCTGCCAGAGAGCACCGACGAGCTGGCCGCGAAGCTGACCGCGGCGGGCCTGGCGGTCGAGGGCATCGAGCGCCGAAACGGCGATGTCCTGCTCGACCTCGACGTCACTACCAACCGGCCCGACTGTATGAACCACGTCGGTTTGGCGCGCGAGATCGCAGTGCTCTTCGACCGGCCGCTCACCTGGGCGCCGCCTCAGCTCACGGAGAGCGACGAGCGCACTGCCGACGCCATCGAAGTCGAGCTCTCGACCCCGCACTGCCCGGACTACGTGGCGCGGGTCGTGCGCGGCATCAAGGTCGGTCCCAGCCCCGAGTGGCTGCGCGAGCTGCTCGAGTCGATCGGCCAGCGCTCGATCAACAACGTGGTGGACATCACCAACTTCGTGCTCTGGGAGACCGGCCAGCCGATTCACGCGTTCGATCTCGCCAAGATCTCGGGCGCCAAGATCGAGGTGCGCTACGCGCGCCGGGGCGAGACCCTGACCACTCTGGACGAGGAGCGGCGCGAGCTGACGCCGGAGGTCCTGGTGATCGCCGACGCCGAGCGGCCGGTGGCCCTCGGCGGCATCATGGGCGGGCTCGACTCCGAGGTCACCGAGGCGACCCGCGACGTGCTGATCGAGAGCGCCCACTTCGACCGCACCGCGGTGCGGCTCGGCGCGCGCCGGCTCGGCATGCACACCGATGCCAGCCATCGCTTCGAGCGCGGCGCCGATCCCTCGGCCTGCCGCCCGGCGGCGGATCGGGTGGCCGAGCTGCTGGCCGAAGTCGCTGGCGGCGAGATCCTGAGAGGCGCCATCGAGAGTCCGCACCCCGAGTTCTTCGGCGCCTTCGAGGGCATCGTCGACCTCGAGCGGCTCAACGCCTTCGCGGGCGTTGACTACCCGGCCGATCGGGTCGAGCACTACTACCGCGAGCTCGGCTTCGACCCCCGTCCCGGAGACGCGGGGCAGCTGCGGGTGACGGTGCCGTCGTGGCGCTACTACGACTTCTGGCAGCGGCGCTCGGACGGCAGCGTGTGGGAAGCGGACCTGTTCGAAGAGCCGATGCGCATGTTCGGGTTCGACATGATCCCGTCCGACCTGCCGGCGATCGGTCCGCCCGACGCCGGTAGCAGCCTCGAACACCGCAAGCGCGAGCGGATCCGTGGTCTGCTGGCCGCCTGCGGCTACTGCGAGGCGATCAATTTCGCCTTTCAGCACCGCGCCGCCGACCGGCTCTTCCCGGGCTTGCGGCCGGTCGATGAACCGGTGGAGATCGCCAACCCGCTGTCGGTGCAGTAAGATGTTCTGCGCCGGTCGCTGCTGCCGAACCTGCTCGAGAGCGCACGCTTCAACCAGCGCCGCGGAGCCTCCGCCGTACGCCTGTTCGAGATCGGGCGGCTCTTCCCGGGCGGCGATGCCGACGAGATCGAAGCGGTGTCGCTGGTCGCCGGAGGCGGATCGGAAGCGGCCTGGGACCGTCAGGAGGCGCTCGATCTGTTC
>JAJCXP010000107.1 GCA_029263375.1 Acidobacteriota bacterium
ACGGGTGATCAAGCCCGGTGACATTCTCGAGGTCGAAGGCCAGATGGTGCGCGTGCACGACATGGGCATTCGCGCGACGTTGGTCCGGACGCAGGATGACGAGGACCTCGTGCTGCCGAACTCGACGCTCGTTCAGTCGACGGTCAAGAACTTCACCTTGCAAGACCGGCTCTACCGGCTGCGGGTGGCGGTCGGTGTCGCCTATTCCTCGGATCTCCATCGGGTCCGGGAGACTATCGAAACCGCGATCAGCGCGGTCGACTGGCGCTCTCCGGAACGGGACCCGGTGCTGCTACTGAGTGAGTTCGGCTCCTCGTCGGTGGACTACGAAGCTTCGGTCTGGATCGAGGACCCGTGGAACAACCGTACGAATCGCTCGCAGCTCAGAGAGGCGATCTGGTGGGCCTTGAAGGACGCCGACATCTCCATCGCCTTCCCGCAGGTCGATGTGCACTTCGACGAGCCGGTGGTCGAGGGCATCCGTGGGCGCGCTGTCGCTTGAGACGGCGCTGCGGCCGATCAGAAGCTCCAGAAGCGCGGGATGAAGATCACCGACATGATCCAGAACAGGATGCTGAGTGGCACACCGGTGCGCAGGAAGTCGGTGTACTTGTAGCCGCCAGGGTTATAGATCATGGTGTTGGTCTGGTAGCCGACCGGGGTGGAGAAGCCGGTCGAAGCGGCGAAGGTGATCGCCATCAGCAGCGGCCGCGGGTCGACGCCGATCTGCTCGCCGGTCGAGATCGCGATCGGCGCCAGCAGCACGGCGGCGGCGTTGTTGCTCATCGTGTCGGTCATGATGGACGTCATCAGGTAGACCACGGCGAGCACCGCGACCGGTCCGTAGCCGCCGACCATGCCCACGGCCCGCTCGGCGATGGAGCCGGCGGCGCCGCTGTTCTGCATGGCGATCCCGAGGGGCAGGATGCCGGCGAGCAGGAAGATCACCTGCCAGTTGATGGCGTGGTAGGCCTCCTCGAGACGGAGGCAGCGGGTGAGCACCATCGCCAGGCAGCCGAGCAGCGCGCTGACCAGGATCGGCAGCACGTTGAAGGCGGCCAGACCGACGACCGCTGCCAGGATGCCGAGCACGAGCGGCGCCTTGTGTCTCAGGAAGGCGCCCGGGACCTCGTCGAGGACGATCAGGCCCTCGTCCTTGCGCAGGGTCTTGAGCTGGTTCTGGTCGATCTGGATCAGCAGCGCGTCGCCGAGACCGAGTTGGACCGAGTTCAGCTTCTCGCGAATGTTCTCTCCGCGGCGCTGGATCGCCAGAACCAGCGCCTTGTAACGGTTCCGAAAATCGAGCTCCTTGAGGGTGCGACCGATCAGATCGCTCTCGGGAGCGATCAACGCCTGCACGAGCCGTAGATCCTCGGACTGCAGGGTCTCGTCGCGTAGCTTGAACTCGGCGTTGAGCTCGAGTTTGGCCGAGTCACGCAGCCGCATCAACTCGCGCAGCCGGCCTCGCACCAACAGGACGTCGCCGCCGGTCAGAGCCTGCCGCAGCGGCGCCCAGACCGTCTTGGTGACGTGCAGGAGACGCAGAATGGTGACGTCGTGGTCCTCGCCCAGGCGGCTCTCGAGCACCGATTTGCCGATCAGGGGAGAGTTCTCGGCCACCCGCAGCTCGGTGATGTACTCGCCGAGCTGGAAGGCCACCGCCAACTCCTGCGCCTTGCGCTCGGGTAGCAGCCACTTGCCAAAGAGCAGAAAGAAGAGGACCCCGGTCACGAACAGGACGAGGCCCATGCGCGAGAACTCGAACATGCTGAACGCGCCGTAGCCCGCCTGCTCTGAGATCGAGCTCACCAGCAGGTTGGTCGACGTGCCGATCAGGGTGCAGACGCCACCGAACTGTGAGGCGTAAGAGAGCGGAATCAACAGACGCGAGGCGGCGATCTTGCGCCGGTTGGCCACCATCATGACCAGGGGGATGAAGACGGCGACCGCGGCGGTGTTGTTGATGAACGCCGACATGACGCCGATCGTCCCCATGATCACGATCAGCGCGGTGAAGTAGTTCCGCCCGAAGCGAACCATCAATTGGCCGACGACGGCCGTGGCGCCGGTCTTCTGGAGCCCCGCGCTCAGGACGAACATCGCCCCGACGGTCACCGTCGCCGGATTGCTGAAGCCGGAGATCCCCTCCTCCGGCGTCACCAGCCCGAGCGCCAGCAGCGCGCCGAGGACCAGCAACGCTACGAAGTCGATCGGATACTTCTCGGAGACGAATAGGGCTACCGCTCCGACGAGGATCCCGAGTACGAGGATGGCTTGTAATGACATTGCGCTTTGTTGACTCTAGGGTTCGGCCGCTCGCTGTCGCTGGTGTACTGGCTGCTGCAAACTAAGGTGCATCAACGGCCGCTGTCAACAGCGACCGCTCCGTGGTCGGCTCGGCGCCGCGATGAGCGAGCGCTTTCTCGCTAGAATGCTAGTCGATCCGTTGATGCGGGAATCGAGACGAGGCGGGACGTGCCCTGGCGCGGGCCGATCTCGTCGAGCAGTGCCAAGACACTTTGAAGCAAGGCCGAAGAGGAGGGCGAGATGGCTGCACGCGTCATGCAAGGAGTGGTGACCGAGGGGCGGATGGGCGAAGTGATCGGGGAGAGCGAGACGAGCGGCTTCCTTGATCGGCAGATCGCCGAAGCTCTGCCGCTCCTCGACGAGGCGCCGTCGTCGAGGACGTTCGAGGTCGCCGCACGCCTATGAGCCGGCACGCCTCTCGCGAGGGTTGGCTGGGGTGAGGGAATGACCTCCGAGACATTCGATGGCCAGGGCTCCGAGGCGGTTACGCGAGGCCTGCGGGTGACCGTCTTCGCAAGGTATGACCCGTCCCGGTCGAGCCCCGCGCAGAGTCGGTGGTTCTTTCTGTACACGGTCACGCTTGCCAACGAGGGCGGCGAGACGGTGCAGCTGCTGACCCGTCACTGGGTCATCCAGGACGGGCGCGGGCGGACCGAGGAGGTGCGAGGCGACGGCGTCGTCGGCGAGACCCCCGTGCTCGCGCCGGGCGAGAGCTACGAGTACACGTCGGGTTGTCCGCTGCCCACCGACTTCGGTTCGATGCACGGCAGCTACGGGATGGTGACGGCCGGCGGCGAGCACTTCGACGCTCGGATCGCCGAGTTCGTGCTGACGGAATCGAGTGTCGTCAATTGATGGGATCGCGGGGGCCGGCAGGGGCGACCCGCAGTGATCCGCGCGCTCGCGGCGCCGTGGTCGTCTTGAGGCCCGTGCTGCTCGCACTCGTCTACCTGTGGGTCCTGCCGAACAGCCTCATCGGGCTGTTGAGCTTCGCCATCGCCCGGCTCGCAGGCGCTCGCGCCTCGATCGTGGACGGCGTGTTGGAGGTCACCGGTCCCGGGGTCCGGGCACTCCTCGAGCAGCTCCCCGTCCGATATCCGATCGCGGCCATCACGCTCGGACACGTGGTCCTCGGTTGCGACCCGGAAGGCCTCGCTAGAACGCGCGCTCACGAGCGCGTCCATGTCGAGCAGTACCAGCGCTGGGGCCCGGCCTTCATCCCCGCCTACCTGCTGGCGAGCCTGTTCGCATGGCTTCGGGGGCGCGATGTCTACCTCGACAACCGCTTCGAGCGCGAGGCCTACGCGCTGGATGGAGACGCTGGAGCGCCGCGGCGATGAGCGTCTTCGTCGCCTTCCTGCGCGGCATGAACCTCGGCCGTCGCCGGATCAAGAACGACGAGCTGTGTGCGGCGTTTCGCACTCTCGGCTGCGCGGAGGTCTCGGCCTTCCTGGCGAGTGGCAACGTCATCTTCAGTGATCCCGATGGCGGTACGGCCAGCGAGGTCACGAGTCGAATCGAAGACGGACTGAGACGCATCCTGGAGTACGAGGTGCCGACGTTTCTGCGCAGTGCGGAGGAGGTCCGGGCGATCGCGGAGCGCGTGCCGTTCACCTCAGAACAGGTCGACGCCGGCGGCAAGCCGCAGGTCATGCTGTTCGATCGCGAGCCGCCGGCCGTAGTTCGTCGGAACGTGCTCGGGCTGTCGACGTCGGACGACCGCCTGGTACTCGATCGGCGCGAGCTCTACTGGTTGCCACGGGCGAGCATCCTCGACTCCGAGCTCGACCTGGCGGCGATCGAGCGCGCCCTTGGGACGACGACGATGCGTACGAAGCGGACGTTGGAACGGCTGATCGCGAAGCTTCCGTCGCACTGAGAGGCGGCACCAACTGGAATGATCTAGGACGCGACGACCGCCAGGCGGTCGGGAGTCGCTGGATCCTGCTCCCGCAGCAGCCGGATCAGCTCGACGATCCCAGGACTCTGGATGCGCTTGCGCAGGACCGCCGCGTGCCAGACGCGCTCCAACCCGTCGGGAGCCAGCCGGGCCCAGGCGAGCCGGCCGGCGCGAATCTCGCCGTCGGCCATCCAACGGGTCATCGCGCTCACTCCGAGGCCGGCCCTGACCGCCTCGAAGATCGCCTCGGACAACCCGAGCTGCGAGACTCGCTCCGGATAGATCCCTGCCGGAGAGAGATAACGGCTCAGGAGCAAGCTCTCTTCGGCCACCGTGTGGAGCAGGATCCGTTCGTTGGCGAAGTCGATCGGCTCGACCCATTCGCGGCCGGCCAGCGGATGGTCGGGCGCCATGATCGCCACGTACTCGTCCGTGAACAGCGGCTCGACGGCGATCTCGGTGTGCTGCGGGAAACGGTGCACGATTCCCAGATCGATGTGCTCGGCGAGCAGGGCGGCGACCACGTCGCCGGTGGCCTCCGGAACGATCTGCAGATCGATCTCGGGAAACGCCTCCGCCATCCCCGGCATCGCCCGGGGCAGCCAGCGGTAGCAGGTGTAGCACTGGGTGGCGAGCCGCAGCACTCCACGCCTGCCCGCTTTGAACGACGCCAGGTCGTGCTCGGCGCGCTCGACCTCGTCGAGCACCCGCGCGGCGGTCTCGAGCAGGCGTAGACCCTCGGCGGTCGGCTCCATCCGCCGCCGTGCACGTCTGAACAGCCGCACGCCGAGCCGGCTCTCGAGCTCGCCGAGCGCATGGCTGATGGCCGGCTGCGTCAGGTAGAGCCGCGCCGCCGCTGCGGTCACCGTGCCCTCCTTGGCAATCGCGTCGACAAGTCGGAGGTGTCGGACCTCAATGATCATCGGGAGCCTCCTCCCCGGGGGGGGTCGGGCTCTCCAAGCCTTGATCGAGGCCGGTTCCTTCGCTGGGCGGAGCGAAGACATCGAGAACCGTGGCGTCCGCCAGGACCTCGACGGCGTGTGGGACGTCGCCGGGCAGGTGCACGATGTCGCCGGCGAGGGCGATCTCCGTACGACTGTGCATCCCATCCCGAATGGCGAACCGGAGCTCTCCGGTCAGCACGCAGGCGAACTGCTCGTTCGGATGGCTGTGCTCCGGCACGACCGTGCCGCGCGCCAGGGTCAACAACGAGATCATGGCCTGATCTCCGATCAGCCGGCGACGCTCGACTCCCGGCATCGGTAGGTCGACCGGCAGCTCGTCGGATCGAAAGAGGAAGTCTCGGTGCTCGTCATTCATCTTCGTCCTCCGCCGTCTCCAGTCGAATCCGCCCTCGGATCACGGTGACCGCATCGCCCGAGACCCGGACGGTGCGAATGCTATCGGGTGGACCGACCACTTCGACTTCGGCGATCCCAGGGCGGCCAATCGAGTGTCCCTGCTGGGCGCGGAACCGGGGAGTGTCGATCAGGCCGTGGCGCCAGAGGAAGGCGCCCATGCCCCCTGTGGCCGACCCCGTGAACGGATCCTCGGGAACGTCCGGCGCCACGTCCAGGTGCCGAGCGGCGGTGTCTCCACCCTCCGTGTAGCCCTCGAGGATGAACAGATGCGGACTGAAGAACCCGCCCTCGGCGCGGAGCGGGCGGTAGAGCTCCTCGACGATGCGCGCTCGATCGAGCGCCGCTCGGGAGCCGAGCGGCACCATCAGCTGAGGAGTGCCGGTGCTGACGATCTGTGCCGGCGCCCCGGGGAGCAGGTCCGAGGGCTCGAGCCCGAAGGCGCTCGCGACCTCGTCAGCCGGGTAGGTCCGGCCGAACTCCGGCGGGCGCTGTGCCATCGTCGAACGAGTGACCGAGCCGTTCGATGAGATCTCGACCTCGACCAGGCCGGCCGGCAGCTCGAGCGACAGCACGAGCGGTTCGCTCCGGTTCTCGAGCCGGCCGGTCTCGACCAGGGCGCGAGCGACCGCCAGGGTCGGATGCCCCGCGAGGGGAATCTCGAGCGCGGGGGTGAAGTAGCGCGCCGCCGCCGACAGACCATCGAGGCGAGTGACGAAGGCGGTCTCGGCGAGGCCGAGATCGTGCGCGATTCTCTGCATGGTGACGTCCAGCAGGTCGGCGGCATCCAGGACCACGGCACAAGGATTGCCGAGCCCGAGGCCGTTGCCGAAGGCGTTGACTCGGATCAGTTCGTACTCTCTCGTCATGTGCTGCTCTCGCTTTCGTCGAATCAGTTGTCGTCAGGGGCCGAGACGCCGTTGGGCCGGGCGCCGAGCCCGAGGAGCTCGTGGAGCCGATCCTCGATCGAGGGACGTGCGCTCTCCGGCGTGGGGTCGGCGGAGCTCTCGGGCGCCCTGAGCGCCTCGAGGAAGCGGTCGATGTCGGTCGCGTCGTTGTAGACGTGGGGCGAGACCCGGATCGAGCTCTCTCGAGAGCTGATGTGGACGCGATGGGCCCGGAGCCGCCGGAATCCTGCGGCGGTGGCGGCGGCGTCCTCGCCGGCGATGCAGAGAATGTTCGATCGCGCGGCTGGATCTTCAGTGCCGAGCGGCCGGAAACCTGTGGGCAGCCCGGCGATCAGCCGCTCGTTCAGAGCTCGGCAGTGGCGCTCGATCGCCGCCGGACCGATCGCCTGCAGGTAGCGCAGAGAGGCGATTCCGGGCGCGAGGTTGAAGAAGTTGGCAGTCTCGTTGAGGTCGAACCGGTGCGCTCCCGGCCGGAAGGAGTAGGGGAGGTCGGCGAGGCGGTTGAAGTCCTCGGCGCCCTCGGCGCTGAACCAGTTGACGTTGCTCGGGCGCAGGCGGTCGGCGAGCTCTGGCGCGACGAAAGCGAAACCCAGACCGTACGGTCCGAGTAGCCACTTGTAGCCCGAGCACGCCACCAGATCGGCCGGAGTCCGTCGCAGATCGAACGGCAGCCCGCCGATCCCCTGACTGGCGTCGACCGCGAACAGCAAGCCCCGATCTCGACAGAGCCGCGAGATCGGTTCGAGATCGAGCCGACGCCCGTTGAGGAAGGTCACCCAGGCCAGGGAAACGAGGCGGGTCCGGTCGGTGATGGCCGCCGCCAGGAGCTCCAGCGAATCCGCACCGTCGCCGCCGAGATCGACCTGCCGAACTTCGACACCGCTGGCTTCGAGGGCCAGCCACGGCAGCTTGTTGGCCGGGAACTCGTGCGCCGGGATCACGATCTGGTCGCCAGCCTGCCAGTCGAGGCCGCGCACCAGGAGCATCATGCCGTGGGTCGTCGAGTCGGTGATCGCGACTTCGGAGGGGTCGCAGTGGATCAGGTCGGCAACCGCCCGGCGATAGGCGTCGGGCAACGTGAAGTGATACTCGTTGCGCATCCACTCGGGGTTCTCGCGCAGCTCGGCCACCGCTTCCAGCGCTCGTCTGGCGACCCGCGGCAGCGGGCCGTGGAAGGCGCAGTTGAGGTAGCTCCAGCCGGCGAAGTCGGAGAAGTCGTGTTTGTGGTCTAGCAGCATGGTCACTCCGGAGTGGGAAGCAGGACACTCGAGCCGATGGTGCGTCGCGCTTCGAGCGCTTCGTGGGCAAGACGAGCGTCGGTCAGAGCGAAGCGCTGGTGGATGTCGATCCGAACGATCCCATCGGCGAGTGCCGAAAAGAGCTCGGAAGCCGCGCGGTCGAGGTCCTCCCGCTGTGCGATGTAGGTCGCGAGCGTTGGCCGGGTGACGAACTTGCTGCCGTCGGTGAGGCGCAGGATGTCGAACGGGGGTACCGCCCCCGAGGCGTTGCCGAACGCCGCCAGCAGGCCACGAGGTCTGAGGCTGGCGAGCGAAGCGTCGAACGTGGCCCGGCCGACTCCGTCGTAGACCACGTCCACGCCACGGCCTTCCGTGAGCTGCGCGACGCGGGCCACGACGTCCTCACGGTCGTACAGGATGACCTCGGCGCAGCCGTTGCGCCGAGCGAGCTCGGCCTTCTCTTCGGAGCCGGCCGTCCCGTACACGGTCGCTCCCAGGTGACTTGCCCACTGGACGAGGATCGACCCGACGCCGCCGGCGGCGGCCTGGACCAGGATCGTGTCACCGCGTGAGACCCGGTGGGTCTCCCGTATCAGGTACCAGGCGGTGAGACCCTTGAGCAGCGCGGCCGCGGCGAGCTCGTCCGAGGTCGTCTCCGGCAGCCGCACCAGCAGCGAGGCATCGATCAGACGCCGCTCCGCGTAGGCGCCGCGCGACATGGCGTAGCCGACCCGGTCACCGACGCGGAGGTCACCGGCGTCCGGACCGACGGCCTCGACGACTCCCGCACCCTCGGAACCGAGAATCGCCGGCAACGGATCGATCGGATAGAGACCCGAGCGATGGTAGGTGTCGATGAAGTTCAGACCGATGGCGGTCTGTCGGAGCAGCACCTCACCCGGGCCGGGCTCGCCGGCCTCGACCTGATCGACCGAGAGCGCCGCCGGTGGACCGTAGGCGTGAATTCGCACCGCGAGCGAGGTCGATGCGGCCACTCAGGCGCTCCCTCTTGGCAGCACCGCAATCGCGGTCGCCTCGACGCGGATCTTCTCGAGATGGGCGCCGACGACCGCCCGCGCTGGAAAGGGCGGCTTGAAGAACTCGGGGTAGATCGTGTTGAACTCCGCCCAGTCGGTGATGTCGTCGAGATACACGGTCACCGACACGACGTGCTCCAGACCCGCGCCGGCGGCCTCGACCACTCGCCTGAGGTTGGCGAGCATCAGCCGGGCCTGCTCCGCAAAGGGCAGATCACCTTCGATCACCCCGGTTTCGGGGTTCTGGGGAACCTGACCGGAAACGAAGACGAGGTTGCCGGCGATCGCGGCGGACGAGAATGCGCCGACGGGCGTAAGCCCGCCGTCGAGCGCGAGGGGTTGCCAGGTGCTGTCGGTTGCGGGCATCGGTCTGATCTCCAATCGGAATCGTGTGGGTTCGATCGGAGACTAGCGCCGGCGATACCATGCGTCCAACGCATTGTTTGAATTCACTACATGCGCGGGGCTTATGGAGTGCGCTTGCTAGCCGGACTGCGAATCCGGCCGGGCCTGGCCCGTCAGCAGAGCCGCGAATCCGGGCCAGAATGCGAAGCTCCAGGCCAGAGCGCGGAGCGCGTAGCTCGGATCCGGGTCGGGCGAGGTCCACATCCCCGAGACCGCCCAGAAGGCAATGCCTGAGCCCACCGCCGCCAGTGCGGCGCGAACCATCGCGATGCGGTGGCTCTCCCGTCCGCCCCGCGCCCACCGCTGAAGGAGAGCGAGCGTGATCCACATCGCGACCCAGGTCAGCAGCAGGGCCCCGAGGTAGCCGGCGACCCGGGCGATCGGATAGAACGCGGCCGCGATCAAGAGCCCGGCCAGCGGCAGCGTTGGCAGCAGACGTCTCAGGGCCAGTCCGGAGCCGGCCGCGATTCCCAGGACGAGCGCCAGCAGGGTGAAGATCAGGAGCCCGTGGATCACTCCCGGCAGCACGGCGCCATCCTGGATGTAGTGAGCCCAGACCCAGTCACCGAAGGCCGAGACGAGACCGAGGACCAGCGCGCTCAGCGAGGCGCGCCTCAGGTCGCCGGTGACCGCTGCAGCCATCAGAGCGGACCGGAACCGGGCTTGTAGATCGCCAGATAGGCCGCGAAGGTGGCCGCCAGCGGTAACAGGAAGAGCACCCAGGCGAAGCGCCCCGGCACCCGCCGGATCAGGGCGGTGGCGGCCCCCATGACGGCCCAGAGGCCGATCTTGATCCAGATCCAGAGTGGCCACGTCTCGCCCATGAGTCCGAGTCGCGCGGCGATCCCCATGCCGCTCACCAGGACGATGACCAGCGCGGTGCCGTGGGCGATACCGATGATCTTGCGGGCTCGATTGCGATCCTCGAGGAGACCCTCGGCCGAGGCCAGGGCGACGGCGCCGAGGGCGCTGAACAGGAGGGCGACGCCTGTGATGTGAACGACTTTGTATACCGTGTACGAGATCATGATCCGCGGTAGCCTACACGTTCGATCGGACAGCGGCTCAAGGTGTTGCGGGGGGCTCGGCGTAGCCGAAGGCCCAAAGGATCACGGCGCGCGCCGGGCGCGGGGTTGCACGCGAGACGATCCGGACGAGCTAGGATAGCGTCTCCAAGTTCGAGAACGATTGGCCGGAGGAACGATACCGATGCGACGAATTGCCTACGCCTGCACTGTCGGGCTCATGCTGAGCACCCTCGGCCTGTTCGCCGAGGAAGGATCGATGAAGAAAGAGGGCGCGGATGCCGAGGCGCCGGAGCCCAAGAGCTCGGTGACGACTCACTCGGTCGAGATCGGCGGGGTGAAGGTCGACTACGAAGCGACCGCGGGCTACCTGATCGTCAACGATTCCAAGGAGAAGCCGGCCGCGAAGTTCGGCTACACCGCCTACGTGCGCCAGGGGGTGGGTGAGGTCGCGCGCCGGCCGGTGACGTTCGCGTTCAACGGCGGGCCGGGCTCCTCATCGATCTGGCTCCACATGGGAGTTCTCGGCCCGCGCCGCGTGGTGGTCGCCGACGCCGAGTTCACCATGCCGCCGCCCTATCAGCTGGCCGACAACGAGCACAGCATTCTCGACGTCACCGATCTGGTGATGATCGATCCGGTCGGGACCGGCTACAGCCGGCCGGTGGGGGAGGCCAAGGGCGAGGACTTCTGGGGCGTCGATCAGGACATCGACTCGGTGTCACGATTCATCAAGACGTGGGTGACGACCAACGGCCGCTGGGCGTCGCCGAAGATACTGCTCGGTGAGAGTTACGGCGGCATGCGCTCCGGCGGCGTGACTCTGGAGCTTCTGAGCACCCACGGCATGGCGCTCAACGGCGTCGTGCTGGTGTCGCCCTTCATGGCCTGGTCGTCGGGTTTCGACGGTCTGAACGTGGATCTTCCGCACGTGCTCTTCCTGCCGACGCTGGCGGCGACCGCCTGGTACCACGAGGCGCTCGAGGACCGACCGGACGATCTGGTCGGCTACATCGACGAGGTGCGTGCCTTCGCCTACGACGAGTACGCGCCGGCGCTGCTCAAGGGGAGCCGCCTCGGCGCGGAAGAGCGCGCCTCGGTGCTGGCCAGCTTGACCCGGTACACCGGCGTTGACGAGGAGTACTGGGACCGTGCCAACCTGCGGGTGACCCATCAACAGTTCGTCAAAGAGCTGCTGCGTGATCGCAAGCAGACCGCCGGCCGCATCGACTCACGGTTCGCCGGCCGCAGCTTCAACCTGCTGGGCGAGACCATGAGCTACGACCCGTTCAACTCCGCGGTCGGTGCGGCCTTCACCGGCTCGTTTCTCGACTACTACCACAACGAGCTCGAGTTCGGTCGCGACCTGGAGTACAAGGTATCAGGCGGCGTCTGGGGCCAGTGGGACTGGGGGCACTCGCCACCGGGGGCGGGAGGCTTCAAGATGCCGGTGCCGGACACCTCGATCGACCTGGCCCGCGCGATGGGCCAGAACCCGAACATGAAGCTTCTGGTCCAACAGGGCTACTACGACCTGGCGACACCGCAGGCGGCCACTGAGTACGCGATCGAGCACATGGATCTGCTGCCCGAGCAGCGCGAGCAGATCTCGATCGAGTACTACGAGGCGGGCCACATGATGTATCTCCATCCGCCGTCGTTGGTGAAATACAAGCAGGACCTGGCGGGCTTCATCGTCGAGGCGTCATCTCCGTGATCCCGATGTCCACGGGCGGACGGGAATCGTTCGACACCGACGGGCTCGATGAGTTCCTCGCGACCCTCTAAGGGATTCGAGTCATGAAGCTCGAGATCGAGCTGAAGGCTCAGAAGCCGTTCGACGGGCGCTCGCTGTTGGAGTTCCTGGGTCGACGAGCGATCGCCGGCGTCGAGGCAGTGTCGGAGACCGGGTACCGTCGTACAGTGGCTCTCGAGAGTGGGAGCGGGCTGCTAACGGTCACCGTCCCGACCGGCAAGGTCGGGACGCTGCGAGTCGAGGCGGAGCTCCCGCACGCGCGATGGTTCGACAGCACGATCGACGGGGTGCGTCGGATCTTCGATCTCGCGGTCGATCCGCGGCGGGTGGTCGCGGTGCTGCGTCGGGACTCGCTGCTCGAGGAGACGGTCCGTGCCCATCCGGGACTCCGGGTTCCGGGGTGCTGGGACGGTTTCGAACTGGCGGTGCGCGCGATTCTCGGCCAGCAGGTGACTGTGCGCGGGGCAACGACGCTCGGCGCACGGCTGGTGCGAGCGTACGGTCAGCGACTCGGTGAGGACGGCGAGCTCAGTCACCTCTTTCCGGAGGCGAAGGCTCTGTGCGAGGCCTCCCTGGACGAGGTCGGACTGCCGCGGGCGCGGGCGGAGACCATTCGCGGCCTCGCCCGGGCCGTGACCGAGGGCCGGCTGGTTCTGGATCCCGGTGGAGACTCTCTCGAGGTTCGTCGTGCGATGACCGCGATTCGGGGCATCGGCGACTGGACGGCTCAGTACGTCGCGATGCGCGCCCTGAGGGATCCCGACGCCTTTCCGTCGGGTGATCTCGTCCTTCGACAGGTGGCCGCCAAGGGCTCGATCCTGCCCAGCGCCCGAGAGCTCGAGGCGCGATCGCAGTCGTGGCGGCCGTGGCGCGCCTACGCCGCGATTCATCTCTGGAAACGCTCGGCCGGAGTTTCGCAGGCCGACGAAACACCTCGCGTCGCCGGCCCGTAGGGTGGTTGAGTCGTAGCGAGATCGGTGTGCGCGCCCAGCACCTGGGCGCGTCGTTCGAACGACGATGCGGAGATCCGAGAGATGACGAACGTGCAGATCGATCCGTCCAACCGACGCTCAGCGCTTCGACTGTGGCCCGGCGTAATCATCGTGGCGCTGCAATGGCTGCTGAGGTTCGGCTTGCCCTGGGTGGCCCCCGAGGCCGAGCTCGTCGGCGTGGCGGCGGTCGGCATTGGCGCCCTCGGCGTGGTCGTGTGGTGGGTGTTCTTCAGCAGAGCCCCCTGGGTGGAGCGGCTGGGGGCCGTCGCGCTGATGGTCCTCGCGCTGCTCGCCACGCCACGCTTTCTGCATGAGTCGATGGCGACGGCCGGCATGGGAGCCCTGTTCTACATCTTCGCCATCCCGGTCCTCTGTCTCGCCCTGGTCATCTGGGCGGCGGCGAGCCGGGGCCTGGCCGCCGGGCCGCGGCGGGCGACCCTGGTGGCGACGATTCTGGTCGCCTGTGGCGCCTGGACCCTGGTCCGAACCGGCGGTGTCTCCGCCAGCGGGTCGGACCTCTCCTGGCGGTGGTCGAAGACGCCGGAGGAGCGGCTGCTGGCCGGTATCGATGCTGGTTCGACCGAGCTTTTGCCGGTTCCGGTCGTGCTCGAGGAAGAGGCCGCCTGGCCAGGATTCCGCGGCGCCGATCGCGACAGCATCGTACCCAGCCTGAAGATCGAGAGCGATTGGTCCGCATCGCCGCCGGTGGAGCTCTGGCGACGGCCGATCGGGCCGGGCTGGTCGTCGTTCGCGGTTCAGGGGGATGTTTTCTATACCCAGGAGCAGCGGGGGGACGACGAACTGGTCGTCTGCTACGACGCCGCCACCGGCGAGCCGGTGTGGCAGCACCGCGACCCGGCGCGCTTCTGGGAGTCGAACGCCGGCGCCGGGCCACGCGCGACTCCGACCTTGAGCCGCGGGCGCGTCTACACGATGGGCGCGACCGGCATTCTGAACGCTCTTGACGCCGCTGATGGCACGGTCGTCTGGTCGCGGAACGCTGCCTCCGACACCGGCGCCGAGATCCCCGGCTGGGGATTCTCGAGCTCGCCCCTGGTCGTCGATGACCTCGTCATCGCCTACGCCGGTGGGCTCATGGCGTACGACGCCGACAGCGGTGAGCCCCGTTGGAGCGGCCCGACCAGCGGCAGCTACAGCTCGCCCCACCTGTGGACCATGGACGGCGTACGGCAGATCGTGATGTTGACCGGCGCCGGCGTGATCGGCGCTGCTCTGGAGGACGGCGAGGTTCTCTGGCGCAACGAGTGGCAGGGGGGCATCGTGCAGCCGGCAGTGACCGCGGACGGCGACCTCCTGATCAACGCTGGCGGACTGACCGGCGGTGCCGGCATCCGGCGAATTTCGGTCGAGCGCGGCGTCAACGGATGGAGCGCCTCGGAGCGCTGGACCTCGAACCGGCTCAAGCCGAACTTCAGCGATTTCGTCGTACACGAGGGCCATGCCTACGGCTTCGATGGCGCGATCCTCGCGAGTATCGAGCTCGAGCAGGGCGAGCGGGTATGGAAGGGCGGCCGCTACGGCAACGGGCAGCTTCTCCTGCTCGCCGACCAGGATCTCCTGCTGGTGATGACGGAGCGGGGCGATCTGGCACTGGTGGCGGCGACCCCTGAGCGCTTCACCGAGCTGGCGCGGTTCCCGGCGCTCGAGGGCAAGACCTGGAATCATCCGGTGCTGGTCGGCGATCGACTCCTGGTCCGCAACGGCCAGGAGATGGTCGCCTTTCGGCTCGCTGTCACTCGGGGCTGAGGCCACGCTCTCGAGCCGATCTTGGTGCGTGCGCTGGGCGCCGCAGACTGTAGGATCGTCCGGCAATCGGGCCAGCTCAGGAGTCCAATGAGTCAGCGAATCGGCATCGACCTGGGGGGAACCAAGATCGAGGGCGTGCTCCTGGGAGGCGATGGAGCGGTCCTGGAGCGGCTCCGGCGATCCACCCCGCAGCGGGACGGCTACGAAGCGATCGTGCGCGCGGTCGCCGACCTGATCGGTCAGCTCGAAGCCAGGGCCGGGGTCGAGGCGCCTGTCGGGATCGGCACGCCCGGCTCGCTATCCCGCCGTGACGGTACTCTCCGCAACAGCAACACCGTGTGCATGAACGGACGGCCCTTCCGGGAGGATCTGGAACGGCTCATAGGTCGCCCGGTGGCGCTCGAGAACGACGCGAACTGCTTCGCCCTGGCGGAGGCCACGATGGGTGCGGGCGTGGGCCACGACGTCGTCTTTGGTGTCATCGTGGGTACCGGCGTCGGCGGCGGGATCGTCTGTCGGGGGGCGATCCACACGGGCCGGCTCGCGATCGGGGGCGAGTGGGGGCACCAGACGCTCGTTCGCGGCGGCGAGCTCTGTTTTTGCGGGCGCCGGGGCTGCGTCGAGACCTGCCTGAGCGGGCCGGCGCTGGAATCGACCTGGTTGAAGGCGACCGGGCTGCCGCTCGCTCTCGACGAGATCGTCGAGCTGGTCGAT
>JAJCXP010000108.1 GCA_029263375.1 Acidobacteriota bacterium
GTCGTTGCCATGGTATGGCTCCTTGAGCTTGAGGCGGCTCAGGATCTCTTCGTAGCAGATCGGCCAGCACAGGTCGGCGCCCAGGGAAAGGCCGATGCGGCGTGTGATTTCAGACATTCTTCTCAGTCACCAAAGAGTTGCGGGGCAGGAGTATAGCGTTACTCATAGACCATCCACAGCGGCCCTGGGAAGAGCCACGAAAGCCCCTCACGCAGGCGATCGCGCCAGTTCTCCCAATTGTGGCCGTCGCGCGACTCAACGTAGCGGACATCCATTCCGGTCGCCTGGAGCAGGGGTAGCAACGAGCGATTCTCGTAGATCAACGACTCGTAGGTGCCACAGCCGAGAAACAGTTTCTCGGTAGGAGTCCCCGGCTGGTCGCGAAACGCGTTCATGAACCGCACAACCGGATCGAACGCCGGACCGCGGTTGTGGTTCTCGCCGATGTCGGTGAAGGCGAAGGACCCCGACAGGAGCAGCAGTCGGCCAAAGACTCCAGGGTAGCGCCAGGCGGTCGAGAGCGACGCCACCGCGCCGAAGCTGGCGCCGAGCAGTCCAACCGCCGACGGACTCGGATCGATCGGCAGTTTGGTGCGGATCATCGGCAGAACCTCCTTGGCGATGAACTCGGCGTGCCGCTCGTCGCCGGCGTACTCCTCGAGCCGGTTGGGCGATTCGGTCAGCGCGACGATCATCGGTGGGATCTCGAGCCGGTAGATCAGGTTGTCGAGCACCGTGGTCAGGCCGGAGTAGCGCACGAAGTCCGGCCCGTCGTGCACGATCAGCAGCGGATAGTCACGCTCCCGTCTCATTCGCGCCGGAATGTAGACCTGCAGCTTGCGACGCTCGTCGAACACGCGGCTCGGGACGATCAGGTTGCGCAGCGTGCCCGGCCTCGCGTCCGGATCGGGGTCGATCCAGCGCGGACGAACGTAGCCGGGCCCGTGGCAGACCGAGTTGGCGCCGAACGGGTCGCGCGCGGTGTACGGATTCAGCGGGTCGAGGATCCATTGGGTCTCGCCCTCGTTGACGAGCTCAATCTTGTACTCGACGCGTGAGCACTCCGGCAGCTCGTAGACCAGATACCAGAGGTCGGTCCCGGCGATCGCGTTGAACGGCTGCGACGACGGCAGGCCGTAGATGAAGTGCCTCAGACGCACCTCGTCGGCCTCGCCCCGGTAGACGAACGTGGTGGTGGTTCCATCCTGATGGGGAAAGGTGTGCTGCTCGAGCAGGGCGTCGATCTCGGCCGGTCCGGGCGCGCTGCGGGCGAACTCGCGGATTGACAGCTTCATGGCGAGAGCTCCACGAGCCGGCCGTCCTGCTCGAGACGCCGCCCGGAAGAGCCGGCGCCGGGGCGACCATCGACGAGCACGAGATGCTCGCCCTCGTCGAGCGGCACACAGGTCTGGGGGGCGAAGCGGCGCGCCAGGATGGTGGCACGCAGGGAGTCGTCCAGCATCAGCCGCTTGCGCGCCTGCGGGAACGGCAACACCTGCCCGTAGAGCCCCAGTCCCGGCCCCCAGACCTCGGCGTTGCCGAAGCCCTGAGGCGGGCTGTCGTGAAACAGGATCACGCGGCTCCCGAGCGCCATCGCGCCGGCGGACCAGGCGAGCAGTTGATGACGCTTGAGACGGCTGTCGAGCCCGAAGAAGCGCATCAGATCGGTAAGCACGCCGACGTGCCCACCGGCAACCGCCACCACCGGGCAGCGCTCGAGGATCTCATCGATCTCTTTCCGCTGCCGGCGCACCGACTGACGGCGGGCGGTGGCCCAGCGTTTCCGGAAGCTCGCTTCGATGCGCGTGATGCGCTCCAGGTGACGGGCGTCGAGCGCGCGCACGACCTCGAACGCGGCGGTCAACTCCTCCTGCGAGTATTCGCTCGCGGGCGCCTCGGCCACGGCGCGGAGCGTGGCCATCGCACCGTGCAGCGAGATCCGGTAGAGCGCCTGCGCCTTGCGGCGTTGGGCGCGCAGGTCCTGGAGGGCGCGGAACAGATCCGGATCGTCTTCGAGCACCTGTTCGCCGCGCTGGTAGAGCTCGAGGTTTTGGGTCTCGAGCTCCAGATTGGCCGTCAGCTCGTCGTCCTCGTGCTCGCGCTCCTCCCAACCGCCGGTGATCGCCGCGACCGGTCCTGCGAGATCGAGGTCTTGGATGATCTGCCCGACGGTGGGCTGTAGACGCTGAGGTCCAAGGAGGACGATGCCGGACATGGAGGCGAAGGTTACCCGCCAGCGCCGAGGTATGCCACAGTCGGGTTTCTCACGGCGCCGGACGACAGCATAGAATCGATCTCTCGCTGAGTGCGGCGCGAGTAGGAGACCAGTAGATGACACCAGTGAGAATCGCCCTCGTGGGCATGGGCAGAATCGGCAGGGATCTGCTGCGCATCCTGTACCGCGACGAGACCATTCGGATCGCGGCGATCGACGAGATCGCTGACCCCGTCGGGGTCGAGTACCTGATCCGTTTCGACACCATCCTGGGGCCGTTCCCGGATGAGCTCAGTATCCGGGACGGGCATCTGTACGTCGTCGGACGGCAGATTCCGATGCTCTCGTTGGAATCTCCGGCGGCCGCGCCCTGGGCGGATCTCGGCGTCGACATCGTCATCGAAGCCGCCGGAGTGCAGCGCAGCCGGGCCGATGTCGAGCAGCACCTCGAACGTGGCGCCAAACGCGTGATTCTGTGCGCGCCGCCCAAGGACCCGCCCGATCTGACCGTGGTCATGGGGGTCAACGACGACCAGGTCAGGTCGGATCATCGAATCGTCTCGAACGCATCGTGTACCGCGCATTGCGCCGCTCCGGTGCTGCGGATCCTGCAGAACGCGTTCGGCATCGAGCGCGCCTTCTTGAGCGCCGTTCACGCTTACTCCAATCAGCAGCGACTCGCAGACGTGCCGGCCGAGGACCCACGACGGGGACGCGCCGCTGCCGAGAACATCATTCCGCAGCAGACTCATGCCGCCGAGATGCTGATGGAGCTCGTGCCCGAGCTTCGGGGGCGTCTCAACGCCAGGGCGATCAACGTTCCGGTGCCCAACGGCTCGGTCGTCGATCTGGTCTGCTGGCACGAGCGCGACGTCACCGAGACCGCGATCAACGAGGTGGTGCGCACCGCGGCCGCCGCGGACTGGCAGGGCATCCTCGCCTACGAGGACGAGCCGATCGTCTCGAGCGACATCTTGCAGTCGACGCACTCGGGCACGTTCGATTCGCTGGCGACACTGGTCCTCGGCGACCGGGTCTCAAAGACACTCTGCTGGTTCGACAACAGCTGGGGCTACGCTCATCGAGTCGTCGACCTGATTCGTACTCTCGCGGCCCTCGACGAACGGGAGGTGGCGTGATGGCGGTGCGCGTCGGCATCAACGGCTTCGGTCGCATCGGACGGAGCGTCTTTCGTATTCTGAGCAGTCGCGACGACATCGAGGTGGTGGCGATCAACGACCTGTTCGACAATGAGCAGCTCGCCTATCTGTTGCGCTACGACACCGTCATGGGGGTGTTCGAGGAGACCGTCTCGGTCGACGACGACGCCATGTAC
>JAJCXP010000109.1 GCA_029263375.1 Acidobacteriota bacterium
CGAGCTGCGTCACCGGTTCCAGTGGACCGCGCCGATCCTGGTCTCGCCGCACGACTCGAATACCGTGTACCACGCCGGCAACCGGGTCTTTCGCACTCGCGACGGCGGCCAGAGCTGGCAGGCGATCAGTCCCGACCTGACCCGTGACGACCCGGAGAAGCAGGCCTGGGCGGGTGGCCCGATCACCGGTGACAACACCGGGGTCGAGTACTACGACACGATCTTCGCCCTGGCGGAATCGCCGCTCGAGGCGGGAGTGCTGTGGGCCGGGAGCGACGACGGTCTGGTCCATCTGACCCGTGACGGCGGCGACAGCTGGGCCGAGGTCACGCCTCCAGCAATCCCCGAATGGTCCACGGTCGCGACCATCGAAGCCTCACGCTGGGATGCCGGTGCCGCCTACGTGGTGGTCGACGGCCATCGGCTCGATGACGAGACGCCCTACCTCTGGCACACCACCGACTACGGCAAGAGCTGGCGCTCGCTCGCCACCGGCCTCGACCCCGAGGTCTACCTGCACGTGATCCGCGAGGACACCCGACGGCGGGACCTGCTCTTCCTGGGCACCGAGCGCGGCGTTCTCGTCAGCCACGACCGCGGACGGCAGTGGCACGATCTCGACTACGGCCTGCCGACGGTCGCGGTCCACGATCTCCGGGTGCACGGCGACGATCTCGTGATCGGCACCATGGGCCGGTCGATCTGGATCCTCGACGACCTGACGCCGCTCCGGGATCTGACACCGGAGATCGAGGCCGCGCCGGCGCACCTGTTCCCACCGCGGCCGTCGATTCGCTGGGTCACCCGCGGGGCGCCAGCCGGCAGCACCGAGGGCGCCGCCTCGAATCCACCGCGTGGCGCTTCCTTCTCCTACTCCCTGGCCGAGGCGACCCAGGACGAGATCACGGTCGAGGTGGTCGACTCGGCCGGCGCGGTGATCCGGACGCTGTCGAGCGTGCCGCGGCCGATGCCGATCGGCGACGACCACCCGGACTGGTGGCCCGGCACCGAGAACCCGGCGGAGCTCACGGCGCTCGCCGGTCTGAACCGGGCGGTCTGGGATTGGCAGCACGACGGTGCGCGCGAGATCGCCGACGCGGTGATCGATATCGGGAGCCCGCGCGACGGACCGATCGCGCTGCCGGGCGACTACGTCCTGCGGCTACGTGTCGACGACCAGAGCTCCTCGCAGTCCCTGCGCGTGCTGCCCGATCCGCGTGAATCGATCCCGAGGCCCGCCGCCGAGGCGCAGCTCGCGTTCAACCTGCGACTGCGCGATCAGATGTCCGAGATCGCGGACGCCGTGGAGATCATCCGCTCGGCGCGGGGGCAGCTCGAGACACTTGGCGAGCTGCTCGCGGGCGCCGAGGGCGACGCCGATCTGGCGGCGCTCGCGGGTGTGATCACGACCGAGCTGACCGGGATCGAGCAGGTCCTCCACAATCCGCACGCCGAGGTCTCCTACGACATCCTCGCCGGCCGGCACGGTGGCGCCCAGCTCTACTCGCGACTTGCGTGGCTCGCCGAGGGCGCGCGGAATCACCCGGGACCGCCGACTCAGGGCATGGTCGAAGTGTCCGCGGAGCTGAGGGCTGTTCTGGAGGAGCAGCTCGCGGAGCTCGCGCGAGTGCTCGAGGGCCGGATCGCCGTCTTCAACGGGCAGATGGCCGAGCGTGGCGTGCCGCACGTCGTGGTTCGGTAGACAGCTCGTGAGGAGCGCTCGTCACGTTTCAGCGATCGTGGCAGCGGACCTCGACCTCCAGGGTAGAAGCGGCTCCCCGGGCCGATGGGCTTCGCGGTAGGGTCTGCTGGTGTCGACCCAGGACCTCCGCAGCCGGCCCTCCCGCGTTCGCGATCGTCTCGCGGCGGCAATCGTCCTCGCCGGTCTTCCCCTGGTACCGGTATCGCCCTCGCTCGGCTCATCCGGGGCGGTCGAGATCCGGCTCGTGGACGGAACGGCCGACTCGGGTATCGAGATCGTGACCTTCAGCGGCAGTGCCGACAAGCCTCACATCCTGGAGTCGACCGGCAACGGAGTGCTGGTGCTCGACTACGACGGCGACGGCTACCAGGACCTCTACTTCGTCGCCGGGTATCGGCTGCCGAAGGGCTCGGTGGGCGGTGAGGGCAGTCGGCTCTATCGCAATCGCGGCGACGGCTCGTTCGAGGACGTCACCGAGCGCGCCGGAGCCGGCCTGGCGATCTACGGTCAGGGTGGCTGCGTGGGCGATGTCGACGCCGACGGCTGGCCGGACGTCTATGTGACCGCCTTCGGCGGCGACGTCCTGCTGCGCAACCAGGGTGACGGCACGTTCGCCGACGGCACGGCGGACGCCGGGCTCGGGCAGGAGCACGCCTGGGGCGTCGGCTGCGCACTCTTCGACGCCGATGCCGACGGCGACCCGGACCTCTATGTCGCCCGCTATATCGAAGCGACCTGGGACGACGTGTCCGCCGCCCGTCGGACCAGGATGTGGCGGGGCAGGGTGCCGGTCATGGACGGTCCGCGCGGGCTGCCGGAGGCCGGCAACCGGTTCTATCTGAACGATGGCGCCGGGCGCTTTCGCGAGGCGACCGCCGCCGCCGGGCTCGCCGAGGGGGGCGCCGAGTACTCGATGGACGTGGCGGCCTTCGATTTCGATCACGACCTGCTGCCCGATCTGTACGTGGCCAACGACAGCACCCCGAATCGCCTCTATCGCAACCTCGGCGCGGGGCGCTTCGAGGAGATCGGTACCTGGGCCGGGTGCGCCTTCAACGCCGATGGCTCGGCGCAGGGAAGCATGGGCATCGGCGTCGGCGACTTCGACGGCAACCGGTGGCTCGATCTGGTGGTGACGTACTTCGCGCACGACTACTCGGCGCTCTACCGCAATCTCGACGGCCGCTTCTTCGAGGACGGCTCGTTCACGGCCGGTCTTGCGGTGCCGACCTACCGGCCGCTGGGCTGGGCCGCGGTGCCGCTCGACGTCGAGCTTGACGGTGACCTCGACCTGTTCCTCGCCAACGGACATATCTATCCGCAGGTCGATGACGACCCCTCGCTCGAGGAGAGCTTCCGGCAGCCGAACCAGCTGCTGGTGAACGAGGGAGGACGGTTCGAGCCGGCGGAGCTCGCCGAGCCCTACGGGCTGGGGCCGGTCGAGTCGAGCCGCGGCGGGGTGGTCCTCGATCTCGAGAACGACGGCGACGAGGACCTTGTGATCGGACACCAGGACACGCGACCGACCCTACTGATGAACGAAACACTCTCGGGCAA
>JAJCXP010000110.1 GCA_029263375.1 Acidobacteriota bacterium
CACGCCGAAGGCGACCAGGACCAGGACCTCACGGATTCCTGGGCGGCGCCGACCGATCTTCCACACGATAACCGCCGCCGCCGCCAGAAAGAGGGCGCCGACCGTAAGACGCAGCAGGTTGTTCGCACGCAGCCATTCCGACGGCGCGCGCACATAGGCCAGCGATGCGTAGATCGCCAGCTGCACGAGCGCCGCCTGCCACCACAATCGCCTCTCGCGGGCGGATGTCTGGGCCATTGAGGTCGAAGGTTACTGTATCGACGCCCACTCCACCCGGTAGGCTCGTCGGATCTTGCCGCGCCCACTCGAGCTCACCGATTTCAGCCGCTCCCGGCATCGCCTCTCCTACTCGGCGGCGATCGCCGGCCGAACGTTCACCAGCCGGTTCCGTTACGACTCGATCGATCTGCTGGAGCTAGAGCGCAGACACGGCGCCGAATCGATGCGCTCGCTCTACTTCCACGCCGTCGCGTTCGATCTCAATCGTCTGGTCAGCCTCGCGCCGGACACAGTCGACTTCGGCCCGCTCCGCGACCAGGTGACCGCCGAGTTCGCGACGCTCTGGGGAGCGATCTTTCGCGGCGTCTGGGCTCAGTGGCGGTACGAGAACGATCGGCCCGACTACGGCGCCCCGAAAATTCTGGGTGAGACTCCGTCGCCGGCTCTGGCGCCCACGCTACGACTGGCCCCGTCGGCGGCCGACTCGCCGGCTCGCACTCTGGTCTACTGCGGCGGCGGCAAGGACAGCCTGCTGGCGGCGAAGCTGTTCGAGGAGATCGGCGAGCCGTTCGATTCGTTCGTCTATTCGCACTCGATCTACGGCTCGGCCGACCCCCAGCATGACCTGATCGACCAGCTGCTCGACCACTGCGCGCCGGTGCGCCGCCATCGACTCAGGATCGACGACGACTTCTTGGGCGGCGACATCGACCCGGCCGACTTCGGCGTCAGCTCTGTCACGGCAGCCGAGACGCCCGCCGGCCTTTTCCTCGCCCTGCCGCTGGCACTCGCGCACGGCTTCGAGAACCTGGTCGTCGCCCACGAGCGCAGCGCCGACAGCCCCAACCTGATCTGGAAACGGACCGGCGAGGCGATCAACCACCAATGGGGCAAGTCGCTCGAGGCCGAGGCGCTCCTGGGTGCCTACGTCGAGCGCCACCTGCTGCCGGGAGCGCGCTACTTCAGCGTGCTCAAGCCGATTGGCGACGCCGTGATCTTCCCGGCGCTGCGTGACTATCCGGAGGCTATCCCGGCGACCCACTCGTGCAACGTCGCCAAGCCCTGGTGCGGACGGTGCCCGAAGTGCCTCTACGTGTTTCTCGGGTACGCGGCCTGGCTGCCGCGGGAGCTTGTCCTCCGGACCTTCGGGAGCAACCTGTTCGAAGTCGAGGAGAACCTGGACGGCTTCGCAGCGCTGCTCGGGCTCGAGGGTCGTCACCTGCCGTTCGAGTGTGTCGGCGAGGTCGAGGAATCGAGGTTGGCGCTCCGGCTCGCCGCCCGGCGCGGTTGGGAAGGGGTGGTGATCGAGCGCTTCCGCGGCTCCGACCAACTCCAATTATCCCCGGACGCGGCGGAAGCTCTGCACGAGTTGGCCGACAGTCATTGCATACCCGCCGATCTCAGCGCGCGGCTCGTTCGAGTGCTGGCGGCGCGGTCCGAGACCGCTTCCCGGTCGGCTCTGGAGTAGTGCGACGAAAAAGGGGGAGGACCTTCCGGTCCTCCCCACCAGGAACGAGAGAGGGCGAGGCGCCCTCGCGTTGGGGTCAATCCATCTGTTTGCGCAGCACGGTCGGGATGTCGAAGTCGTCGACGTTCGACCAGTTCGGGCCGTAGCCGCCCGGGTCTTCGCCCTGGCTCTGGGCGAGCACCTTGCGATAGAAGGGGACCTTCTCCTCCTCGACGACCGGCTCGGGGGTCGGCGGCTCGACGCGCGGCGCGTCGAACTTGAGGTCCATGAGCTGGGGCGCCTCGACCGGCTCGACCTCGCGCGGCCTGGCTGGCCTGGCTGGCCTGGCCGGCGCCTGGTCGAAGAACGGATCGACCGCGCCGTACTTCGAGCCGGTGGCGATCACCGTGACCTTCATCTCCTCGTCGAGGCTCTCGTCGATCACCATGCCGGTGATGATGTTGGCCTCAGGGTCGACCGACTCGGCGATGATGCGGGCGGCCTCGGCCACCTCGTCGAGCGCCAGGTCGCGGCCGCCGGAGATGTTGAGCAGGACGCCCCTGGCGCCCTCGATCGAGGTCTCCTCGAGCAGCGGCGACGAGATCGCGCGCTGCGCAGCCTCCATCGCCCGGTTCTCGCCCTTGGCGATGCCGGTGCCCATCAAGGCCATGCCCATGCCGGTCATCACCGACTTGACGTCGGCGAAGTCGACGTTGATCTCGCCCGGGATGGTGATCAGATCGCTGATCCCCTGGACCGCCTGGCGCAGCACGTCGTCGGCGATCCGGAACGCCTCGGTGAGCGGCGTGCCGCGCTCAACGAAGTTGAGCAGACGCTCGTTCGGAATCGTGATCAGCGTGTCGACGGCCTCTTGCAGTTCCTCGACGCCGCGCTCCGCCTGGATCATGCGTCGGCGGCCCTCGAACGCGAAGGGCTTGGTGACCACCGCCACGGTCAGGGCGCCGATCTCGGACGCCAGCGAGGCGATGATCGGCGCCGCGCCGGTACCCGTGCCGCCACCCAGGCCGGCGGTGATGAACACCATGTCCGATCCCTCGAGCATCTCGAGGATGCGCTCGGTGTCCTCGAGCGCCGACTTGCGGCCGATCTCGGGGTCGCCGCCAGCGCCCAGGCCGCGGGTCAGGGTGGTTCCGAGCTGCAGCTTGTTGAGCGCCTGCGCACTGCGCAGCGACTGCAGATCGGTGTTGGCGGTGATGAACTCGATGCCGCGCATCCGGCAGTCGATCATCCGGTTGACGGCGTTACCGCCGCCACCTCCGACGCCGACGACCTTTATGGTCGCGGGGACGGTCTCGCCGTCTTCCATCGTGATCGGAAGGGTGGCCTTGCTGTCCTGGTCTTCAAAAAGAATCATGGTTCGAGCCTCCTTGTGGCTTCGCTCTACCGTGCCGCCTTAGAGCAGGTCGGAGAACATCTCGCGAAAAGATCCAAACACGTTACCCATCGAGAAGCCCTTGGACTTGGCCTCCCGCTGTTGGTTCTCGGCCGCGTGCAATCCGTATAGAAGTAGACCCGACGCGGTGCTCCAGGTCGGGCTGTTGATCACGTCGACCATGCCGCCGAGCCCCTGCGGCATGCCGTAGCGGATCGGTGCGTTGAACACCTGCTGAGCCATCTCTAGCAGGCCGTCCATCTGGGCACCACCGCCGGTCATCACGACCCCGCCGCGCAGCTCGCCTTCGAGGCCGAGCTTCACCAGGTCGTCGCGCACCAGGGTCATCATCTCCTCGGCGCGCGGCTGTAGGATCTCGCACAGCTCGCGTCTCGGAACGACCCGGGCACCGCCGCCAGCGACCGTCGGCACCGATATCCCCTCATCCTCGCCGACCAGACCAGCCAGGCAACAACCCTGTGTGACCTTGACCCGTTCGGCCTCCGAGAACGGCGTTCTCAGGACCATCGCCAGATCGTTCGTGAAGTGCCCAGCGCCCACCGGCAGGACCGCGCTGTGGCGAACCTCGCCCTCGAGATAGAACGCGTAGTCGGTGGTGCCGGCGCCGACATCCATCAGCAGCACGCCCAGCTCACGCTCGTCGTGGGTGAGCACGCTCTCGGCGGTCGCCAGCGGCTCGAAGACGATCTCGATCGCTTCGATGCCGGCGCGATTGACGCAGGTCAGGAGCGTCTTGGTGCGGGTGACGTTGGTGGTCACCAGATGGACCGCGGCCTCCAACCGGCTGCCGAGCATGCCGAGGGGATCGCTGATCCCGGCCTGCTCGTCGACGATGAACTCCTGCGGGATCGCGTGCAGGATCTCGCGATCCGACGGCAGCGCCGCCGACTGCGCGGCGTCGAGCACGCGTTGAATGTCCTGCCTGGAGATCTCGCGATCCTTGCGCGCCACCGAGACCATGCCGCGCGAATTGACGCAACGCACGTCCGTCCCGGCAAGACCGACGAAGGCGCGCTCGATCTCGACTCCCGCCATCACTTCGGCCTCCTCACTCGCCTGCTTGAGCGAGTCGACCGTAGCCTCGACGTTGACGATGTTGCCCTTGCGGGTTCCTCGGTTCGGGGCCTGGCCCCTGCCGACAACCTCGACCCCGCCACCGTCGGCGGGCTGCGCGATCAAGACGCCGACCTTCGACGAACCGACGTCGATGGCCACCAGATGTGTATCCGGCTTAGGCATTCCGTGTCACCCTTCCTCTCTCTGCGGCATCGCCGCTGGTTGAAAAACAATCTGACGGGAAAATCTGATGTCGACCGAGTCGACCGCGGCATAGCGCCGGTCGAGCTCGGGAAGTAGCCAGGCGAGTCGATCGAGTCCCGACTCGAGGGTGCTCGGGCTGACCATCATCGGAAAGCCAACCCCCTCGGTGTGGACGCGGAAGTCGTCGTCGCCGACGATCTCGATCTCCGAGATCGGACCACTCCAGGGCGGATCGAGTCGCCGCCAATCGGCGGCCAGCTCGAGCGCCGGCGCCACGTCGTAACGCATGCCGACCGGCGCCTCCAGAATCAGGAGCGGCTCATCGATCAGCCGCTCGTCGTATTCGGCGATCACGCTCCCGTCGCGCTTCACGAAATAGAGCTCGCCACGAATCCTCAGGAGCGCCTCCGGCCGGAACTCCTCCACCGCGACGTGCAGCCGATCGGGCAGCTCCTTACGCACCGCGACGTCGCGAATCCACTCGTGACTCGTCAGGCGGCGGCGCACGTCGTCGAGGCCGGTCCCGAGCAGGTGCTCGCCCTCGAGCTTGGCGAGCGCGTCGGCGACCCAGGCCGGCGAGACGCGGTCGGTGCCCGAGATCCGGATCTCGGCGACGCGAAGATAGGGCGTCGTCGCCGCCCAGTAGGCGGCCGCCACGGGCACGACGACGACGACAAGCGCGTTGCCGAGTGGCCGCAGCAGACGGCGTACGAAGCGCTCACGCCGGTGGGCCACCGCCGAGCGCCGGCGACGGTACATATCCGAGCCCTCAGGGCTCCGAACCGGCGAGATGCGCGGTGCGTTCGCGCCGTTCACGCCGCCTCCTCGCCGGCCAGCTCTTCGGCCAGCCGGTAGATGTCGCCGGCGCCGAGCGTCAGGATGACGTCGCCGCTGCCCACCTCGGAGCGCAGGATCTCGGGCGCCTCGCGCCAGTCGGCGCAGAAGCTGACGTGACGATGGCCGCTCTCGCGCGCCGCCTCGACCACCATCTCGCCGCGCACGCCGGGCAGCGGCTCCTCGCGCGAGGCGTAGATCTCGGTGACGATCGCGTTGTCGGCCGACAGTAGCGAGCGCCCGAACTCCTCGGCCTGATCACGGGTGCGCGAATAGAGGTGGGGCTGGAAAACCGCCCAGATCTTCGCGCCCGGGAAGGCCGACCTGGCGGCCTCCAGCGTGGCCGCCACCTCGGTCGGATGATGAGCGTAGTCGTCGACCACATGTGCTCCGCGCCAGCGGCCGATCAGCTCGAACCGGCGGTGCACCCCCGAGAAGCTTGCCAGCGCCTTCGAGATCGCCTCGAACTCGAGTCCCAGGCTGAGCCCCACCGAGATCGCCGCCAGGGCGTTACGGACATTGTGGACGCCCGGCATCGGCAGAGTGATCGGGCCCAGCGCCCCCTGCGACGGCGACAGAGCGGTGAAGCGACAGCCGATGCCGACGTACTGGAGGTCAACCAGGGTCAGGTCGGCCTGCGGCGACAGGCCATACGTGACCACTCGCCGGTCGGCCAACCGCGGCATGATCTGCTGGACGTTCGGATCGTCGAGGCAGACGATCACCTGGCCGAAGAACGGCACCTTGTTGGCGAAGGTGACGAACGCCTCGCGAATCTCGTCCTCGGTGCCGTAGGTGTCGAGGTGCTCGCGATCGATGTTGGTGATCACCGCCACGATCGGCTGCAGGCGCAGGAAGCTGCGGTCGTACTCGTCGGCCTCGGCTACCAGATAGTCGCTCTTGCCGAGGCGCGCTCCGGTGCCCGAGACCCGCAGTCGGCCGCCGACGATCACCGTCGGGTCGAGACCGGTCTCGGTCAGGATCGTTCCGACCAGCGACGTGGTGGTGGTCTTGCCGTGGGTGCCGGCGACCGCGATGCCGTACTTGAGTCGCATCAGCTCAGCCAGCATCTCGGCGCGTCCGACCACGGTGATGTTGTGCTCGCGCGCCGCGACCACCTCCGGGTTGCTGTGGGCGACCGCCGACGAGATCACCACCAGATCGACGTCGTCGACATGGGAAGCATGGTGACCGATCTCGATCTTGGCGCCCAACTCGCGCAGCCGGCGAGTGGCGCCGCTCTCGACCAGGTCTGAGCCGCTGACCTCGAGGTCGTAGTCGAGCAGCACCTCGGCGATGCCGCTCATGCCGGCGCCGCCGATGCCGACGAAGTGGATGCGCGAAAGCTGGATGAAGCGCGTGAACATGGTCAAACTCCACCCCTCACGATCGCGTTCCCCGGGCCGCCGACTCCAGCAGATCGGCGATCGCGGCGGCGGCATCGGGCCGCGCCAGCGCGGACAGGGCCGCGCTCATCCGCGCGCGCTTCTCCGGATCGCCGAGCAGGCGACCGACGGTCGCGGCGATCTCGTCCGGCGCCGAGCGCTCGTCCAGCATCACGGCCCCGCCGGCTTCGACCAGCTCCCGGGCGTTGTCCCGCTGGTGGCCGCCGGCCAGCGCCAGGGGAAACAGGATCGCCGGCCTGCCGGCCGCGCAGATCTCGGCCAGGGTGACCGCTCCGGCACGCGAGATCACCAGACCGGCATCCGCCATGGCCGCCGCCATGTCGTCGATGAACGGGACGATCTCCACGTTCGTCCCGCTCAGTCCGTGCTGCGCATAGACCGCCGTCGTCGCCTCGCGATGCCGGCCGACCTGATGCACGATCCGCAGGGTCGGATGTAGCGGCAACAGCCGCTCGAAGATCGCCGGCAGCAGCCGGTTGAGATGGAGTGCTCCCTGGCTGCCACCCAGGACCAGGATACGCAGGGAGTCTCCCGGCGGCGGCACCTCGAGAAAGTCCGCTCGCACCGGCACTCCGGTCAGATGCGCCGGGCAGCGGAAGTCCGGGCGCGAGCTCTCGTAGGCGATCGCCGCCGACGCCGACCAGCGCGAGAGCGACCGGTTGGCGGCGCCGGCACGGGCATTCGGCTCGAGCAGTACCGAGGGCCGGCGCGCCAGCCGCGCGCCCACCACCGCGGGTACCGAAACGTAGCCTCCGGTTCCCAAGACCACGTCGACGTCCAGCTGACGGATGAGTCGTCGCGCCGCCTGCGTCGACCGGGCGAGAGTCCAGCCGGCCGCGGCTTTCCCCAGCAGATTGCGTCCCACAACCGCTCTCGCCGGCAGAGGATGGAAGTCCAGCCCCTGGGCGGCGACCAGGCGCTCCTCCATGCCCTGCTCGCGGCCGGTCCAGCTCACCTTCCAGCCGCTCCGCTCGAGCTCGCGCGCCACCGCCAGACCCGGGAAGACGTGCCCCGCGGTGCCACCGCCGGCCATCAGCACATGCTTGCGAGATTCCATCCATTATCCGTGCTGAGAAACGTTGAGAAGAACGCCGGACGCGACCATGGTCACCACCAGGGACGAGCCGCCGTAGGACAGAAAGGGCAGAGTGATGCCGGTCGTCGGCAGGATCACGACCGAGACGCTGATGTGGATCAGCGCCTGGAGCACCAGGGTGCAGGTGATGCCCCACGCCAGGTAGCGACCGAACGGGTCGGGAGCCCGCGAGCCGGCGCGAATGCCGCGCCAGAGCAGAACGCCGAAGAGCATCAGCACCCCCACCGCGCCGAGCAGACCGAGCTCCTCGGCGAGGATCGCGAACACGAAGTCGGAGTTCGCGTCGGGCAGGAAGTAGAGCTTCTGGAAGCCGCCCCCGAGGCCGAGTCCGAAGACCCCCCCCGAGCCCACCGCGACCAGCGACTGGAACGGCTGGAAGCCGCTCGTCAGCCGGAACCGCTCGGGCTCGAGGAACGCCACCAGCCGACTCCAGCGGTAGGGCACCAACAGGATCGAAGAGGCCACCGCGGGCACCAGGGTGAGGCCGATCACGCCGAGGTAGAGCCACGGCAGGCCGGCGATGAACAGCATCAGGCCGGCGATCGAGCCGAGCATCAGGGCGCTGCCCAGATCGCGGCCCATGAAGACCAGCCAGGCGAGCACCGTGGTCACCACTCCGGCGGGCAGCAGCAGCTGCAGCTGGCGACTCTCGTCCTTCATCCGCACGATCAGGTAGGCGAGATAGGGGACCAGCACCAGCTTGGCCAGCTCCGAGGGTTGGATCGACACCGGGCCGAGATCGATCCACCGGTTGGTGCCGCGCACCGTCGGACCGAGTAGCGCGATCACCAGCAGCACCACGACACCGCCGAGCAGCGAATAGATCAACCCACGCCGCTGTAACAGCCGGTAGTCGAAGTGCATCGCGAGCAGCATCCCGAGCAAGCCGACGGCGGCGGCGATGCACTGCTTGAGCAGGAACGGGTTGAGTGTCAGGCCCTGCGGCATACCGGCCAGAGCGCTGGCCGAATAGACCATCGTGATACCGAGACCGACCAGCGCCATCACGGTGGTGAACAGAATCCGATCGAAGGCGAGCTTCTTAGCCATCGGCGCCACCCAACGCCACGACCAGGGCGGAAAAGTGCCGGCCACGCGCGGCGAAGTTATCGTACTGGTCGAAGCTGGCGGTCGCTGGCGACAGCAGCACCACCTCGCCGGCACGCGCCTGTTCGGCAGCCGCCGCGACCGCGCGCTCCAGATCGCCGGCATGCTGGCAGTCGGCGGCTTCCGACAGGGCTCGCTCGAAGAGCTCCGCGGCCTCGCCGATCAGATAGACCCGGCGTGCCTTGGCGCGAACCGCCTCGACCAGATCGGCGGGATCGCCGCCCTTGTGCCGGCCGCCGAGGATCAGATGGACCGAGCGGTCGGGAAAGCTCTCGAGCGACCGCAGCGTCGCGTCGATGTTGGTGCCCTTGGAATCGTCGAACCAGGCTACGCCGCCGCGGGTCGCCACCCGCTCGAGCCGATGCGGGAGACCCGCAAAGCTCGCCAGGCCGGCGCGAATGGCCTCGGATTCGGCGCCCATCGCGCGCGCGAGTAGAGCCGCGGCCATCGCGTTCTCGAGGTTGTGGCCGCCGACCAACCGCAGGTCAGCGACGCGAAAGAGCTCCGCCGGCGACTGTCCCGGGGCGGCTTCGATCACCCGCTCGCCGTCCAGGTAGCAACCGTCGGCGACCGGTTCGAGGCGCGAGAAGAAGCGCCTGCGCGCGCGGGCTCCAATCGCCGCTACCAGCGGATCGTCGGCATTCAGCACCGCGATGTCGTCCTCATCCTGACGGTCGAAGATGCGCGCCTTGGCGGCCCGATAGGTCTCGAAGTCCTGATGCCGATCGAGGTGATCGGCGGTGAGATTCAAGAACGCCGCGGCCCGGGGACGGAAGGTGTCGACCGTCTCGAGCTGGAAGCTCGAGACCTCGACGACGAAGATCCGTCCGGTCTCGCCCTCGATGCGGGCAGTGAGCGGCGGACCGAAGTTGCCACACACCTCGACGCTGAAGCCCGACGCGCGCAGCGCGGCGCCGGCCAGAGCGGTGGTGGTGCTCTTGCCGTTGGAGCCGGTGATGCCAACCGCCGGTCCGTTGAGAAACGCGAAACCGAGCTCGATCTCGGAGATCACCGGCACCTGTCGACGGCGGGCATCGCGCACCAACGGCCGGTCGAGCGGCACGCCCGGGCTCAGGACGACGCCGTCGAACGCTCCCGGCAGAACCTGCGGCTCGACCCCGACCATCAGTTCGAGGCTCGGGTCGCCGGCGAGGTCGCCGAGCTCGATATCGTCGACGTTCCGGCGATCGACGGCGACCACTGCAACCCGTCGCGAGAGCAGCAGCCGCGCGGCCGCGAGCCCCGAGGCGCCCAGCCCGTAGACCAGGACGCGATTCCAGTCGCACTCGCTCCAGGGAGTCTTCATCGCAGTTTGAGCGTCGATAGGCTCACCAGCGCGAACAGGATCGCCAGAATCCAGAAGCGAACGATGATCTTGGATTCGGCCCAGCCGACGAGCTCGAAATGATGGTGGATGGGCGCCATTCGCAGCACCCGGCGACCGGTAAGCTTGAACGAAGCGACCTGCAGGATCACCGACAGCGCTTCGACGACGAACAGACCGCCGACCAGCAGCAGTACGATCTCCTGCTTGGACAGGACGGCGACGATGCCGATCGCGCCACCGAGCGCGAGCGATCCGACATCGCCCATGAACACCTCGGCTGGATGGGCGTTGAACCAGAGGAAGCCGAGGCTGGCGCCGACCAGGGCGCCGCAGAAGATGGCGACCTCGCCGACGCCGCGCACGTAGGTGACTTGAAGGTACCCCGCAACCACGGAGTTTCCGGCTATATAGGTGAAAATGGCGTAGGTGGCCGCCGCGATCATCGTGGCCCCGATCGCCAGGCCATCCAGTCCGTCGGTGAGGTTGACGGCGTTGGAGGCACCGGTCAGAACGAGGGCCACAAACGGAATGTAGAGGAGGCCGACGTTGAAAACCGCGGTCTTGAAGAATGGGAAAGCTATGGTGGGTGTGAAGTTGTAGTCGTTGGGCAGATAGGTGAGGATCACTCCGCCCGCAACGGCCACCAGCGCCAAAAGAAGAAACTTCGCCTTTGCTGTCAGTCCCTGGTTGCTGCCGCGCTTGACCTTGAGTAGATCGTCGGAGAAGCCGATGGCTCCGAAGAGCACGGTCACCGCGAGCGCCAACCAGACGTAGACGTTGTCGAGCCGGGCCCACAGCAGGGTGGGCACGACCATCGAGAACAGGATCAGGACGCCACCCATCGTCGGCGTGCCTGCCTTTTGTTGGTGAGAATCGGGCCCTTCCGCGCGGATGTTCTGGCCGATCGAGAGTCGCCGCAGCCAGCGGATCAGGCCGGGGCCGAGAACCAGCGTCAGCACCAGCGCCGTGACCACCGCCGCCGCCGCCCGGAAGGTGATGTAGCGGACCACGTTGAAGACCGCGAAGTGCTCGCTCAGGGGATAGAGGAGGTGGAACAGCATCAGCGCTCCCCTCTCCGTTCGATCAGCTCGGCGACCACCCGCTCCAGGCCAACGCCGCGCGAGCCCTTGACGATCACCAGGTCACCCGGCTCGAGCCGATCGGCGACCTCGATTGCGGCTGCGGCGTCCACGAACCACGCGGATTCGACGCCGCCCTCGGTCGCCCCTGCCACCAGATCGCGGGCCAGTTCGCCGACGCCGAAGGTCGGCGAGTAGCCGAGCCGCGCGGCGTGCGCTCCAACCTCGTGGTGGTAGCTCGCCGCGGCCGCACCGAGCTCCAGCATGTCGCCCAGCACCGCCCAGCGGCGGCGCGCCGGGAGGTCGAGCGCCGCATCGAGCGCCTGACGGCAGGCGTCGGGGTTGGAGTTGTAGCTCTCGTCGACGATCACCACGTCGTCCGCCAGCCGGTGCACCACGCCGCGCTGGGCGGCGGGATCAACCCGGGCGGCCGCAGCCGCGATCGACTCGAGACCGACCCCCAGCTGGTGGGCGCACGCTGCCGCCGCCAGGAAGTTCTCGACGTTGAAACGACCGTAGAGCGTCAGCTCGACGGCGACGGCGCCGCTCGGCGTCGTGAGCTCGAAGCGGCTGCCGACGGCGGGCGCCGCCAGCGGCTCGATACCGGTCGCACGGTAGTCGGCGGCCTCCTCGAGCCCGTACCAGACCACTCGGCCGGCGTGCCCCCGAGCGATCCTGACCACCTCGGGATCGTCCGCGTTGGCGATCACCAGGCCATCCGGCGCCAACCCCTCGAGCAGCTCCGCCTTGGCATCGCCGATCGCGGCGACGCTGTCGAAGAACTCGAGATGCACCGGACGCACGTTGGTGAAGACGGCCACATCCGGCCGGCCGAGACGACTGATTCGGCCGAGCTCGCCCGGCGTCGACATCCCCATCTCGGCCACCATCCACTCCGTGCCCTCCTCGACGCCGAGCAGCGACAGCGGGAAGCCGTACAGGTTGTTCAGATTGCCGGGATTGCGGGCGACCTCGAAGGTGCTGCCGAGCATCGCCGCCAGCAGCTCCTTGGTCGTCGTCTTGCCGGCCGACCCGGTGACCGCGACCAGCTTCTCCGGCAGCCGCTCGCGCACCTTGCGCGCCAGCGCGTGGAGCGCCGCAAAGGTGTCCTCGACCTCGATCAGAGTGCCGCCCGGGGCGATCTCGGCCGGCTGATGAACGACCGCCGCCGCCGCGCCCCGCTCGAGCGCCGACTGCACGAACCGGTGGCCGTCGCTGTGCTCGCCGGGCAGCGCGAAGAAGAGCTCACCGCCGGTCACTCGGCGTGAGTCGAGCGCGGCCCCGGACCAGCTGCGCGCGCCGTCGCCCGCGATCACCTGGCCCGCCATCGCCGCTGCCGCCTCAGTCACGATTCCGTGCGCCAAGGCGCTCCTCCAATGCTCGTTCGAGCTCCGCCCGATCTGAGAACGGCAGCTCCTGTCCGCCGACTATCTGGACCTCCTCGTGCCCTTTGCCGGCCACCAGCAACGACCAGCCGGCTTCGGCCCTGGCCACCGCCCGGCGGATCGCCTCGCGGCGATCGGGGACTACCCGGTAGCTGTCGTTGCCACTCTGGCGCAACCCCTCTTCGACCGCCGAGATGATCGCCTGCGGATCCTCGTTGCGCGGGTTGTCCGAGGTGACGATCGGCAGGTCCGCCAACTCGCCCGCCACTCGACCCATCAGAACCCGCTTGCCGGGATCGCGATCGCCGCCGCAGCCGAATACCAGGATCACCTTGCCGTCGGCAAGGCTCTTGAGCGAGCGGAGCGCCGCCTCGAGCGCCGCGTCGGTGTGCGCGTAATCGATGATCACCGGGAAATCCTGGCCCGCGTCGACCGACTGCATGCGTCCTGGGAGCGGCGCGACGGTGGCCAGCGCCTCGACGATCGCCGCGTGGGGCAGCTCGAGCGCCTCCGCTGCCGCCACGGCGCCGGTCACGTTCTCCAGGTTGTAGCCGCCGAGCAGCCGCGACGCGATCGTCAGCTCGCCGCGAGGCGTGGTCAGGGTGGCGCGAATGCCGGTCGCGTCGAGCTTGGACGAGGTCGCGATCACGTCGCCACCAGGTCCGTATCCGACGACGCCGATCCCACGCTGCCCGAGCTCGGCGCCGAGACGCCGGCCGTAGGGGTCGGCCACGTTGACGACCGCCCGCGCGCCATCCTTGAGCTGCTCGAACAACCGCCGCTTGGCGGCGAAGTAGTGCTCGAAGTCCGGATGGAAGTCGAAGTGATCCCGGGTCAGGTTCGTGAACACCGCGACGTCGAAGCTCATGCCGCCGACCCGGCCCATGGCCATGGCGTGAGACGACACCTCCATCGCGACCGCCTCGGCGCCGGCGTTAGCCATCTCGCGCAGGGTCCGGAAGAGATCCGAGGCCTCGGGCGTGGTGCGCTCACCGGGGAAATGGAGATCGCGGAACCGGTAGCCCAGGGTACCGACCTGCCCCGCCGGCTGGCCGGCCGCCTCGAGCATCGCCGCCACCAGCGCGACCATGGTCGACTTGCCGTTGGTGCCGGTGACTCCGACCGTGACCAGTTCCTCGTGCGGGTGGCCGTGGAGCCGCGCCGCCAGCGGACCGAGCAGCTCGCGCGGCCGCTCGGTGCGCAGCCACGGGATCGACAGCCCGGCAGGCGCCTCGCCGGCGCCCAACACGGCGGCCGCGCCGCGCGCTGCCGCATCTGCGACGAACGCCCGGCCGTCGAAGCGGTCACCGACGATCGCCACGAACAGGTCGCCGGCGGCGACCCGGCGCGAGTCGTGCGTGATGCCGGTCACCTCGGGCGCCGGAGCCGTTCCGGCATGGCTTCCCGAGATCGGTAGATCGGCGATGAGCTGCATGAGATTCATTGGCGCAGGCTCAGAGGCCGGCGACAACCTCCGTCGGGGTTGTCGCAGCAGCCGGTTCGGGCGGGTCGGGCGATTCGGCGAGCAACTCTCCCGGCCAGCGGCCAGGGACCTCACGATCGGGCGGCACGCCCAGATAGAGCAGCACCTGTTCGGCGATCGCGCCGAACACCGGCGCCGCCACGTCACCGCCGTGGTAGGCGCCGCGCGGCTCGTCGATGCGCACCACCGCAACCAGGGCGGGATCGCGCGCCGGGGCGAAGCCGGCGAAGCTGGCGACGAACTTGTTCGGCGAGTAGCCGCCCTCGACCGCGATCTGCGCCGTCCCGGTCTTGCCGGCGACACGGTAGCCAGGCACCGCCGCCGCCTTGCCGGTGCCCTCCTCGATCACGGCTTCGAGCATGCGCTCCAGGGTCAGCGCGGTCGCCGGATCGATCGGCTTGCCGAGCAGCACCGGCCGCTCGACCGGTGCCTCGAAGCCCCCGTCGCGACCCAATCCCTCGACCACGTACGGCTGGTAGAGGTGGCCGCCGTTGCCGATCGCACCGAACACTCCAGCCAGCTGCAGCGCGGTCATCGAGATGCCCTGCCCAAACGAGATGTAGGCGCCGCCACGCTTGCCCCAGCTCTCGAGCGGTTGCACGATGCCCGAGTTCTCGCCGGGAAGGTCGATCCCGGTCGGCTCGCCGAGCCCGAACGCGCGGATCTGATCGTAGAGCGCCCGATCGCCCACCATCAGGCCGACCTTGATCGCCCCGACGTTGCTCGAGTTCGCCATGACTTCGCGCAGGGTCAGATCGCCGAACTTCTTGTGGTCGTTGATGCGCTTGCCCTGGACGACGATGCTGCCGTTCTCGCAGTCGAAGATGTCGGACGGGTCGACCAGGTTGGCCTCGAGCGCGGCGGCCACCGTGATCACCTTGAAGGTCGAGCCGGGCTCGAAGGCGTCGGCGACGCCCCGGTTCCGCCAGCACGCCTTGGTCACCTCGTTGAACGCGTTGGGATCGAAGTCCGGCGCCGACGCCATCGCCAGAACCGCGCCACTCCAGGGGTCGAGGATCACGACGCTGCCGCTCGCCGCTCGGTGCCGCGCGACGGCGGCGCGCAGCTCGCGCTCGGCGATATGTTGAATGGTGGCGTCGATCGTCAGGTGGAGATCGAGTCCCGGCTCGGCCTCCGACAGCGACATGCCGGGGAAGCGCACCGTGCCGCGCTGGGCGTCGCGCAGGACCGTGCGCTCCACCGCGTCGCCGGCCAGCTGTCGCTCGAAGCGCGCCTCCAGCCCTTCGAGCCCGTGTGGATCGAGGCCGACGAACCCGAGCACCGGACCGGCAAGCTGACCCATCGGATAGCAGCGACGGCTCTCGCGGAGGAAGTTGAGGTCGGGCGTCTCGAGACGGCGCAGCGCCCGCGACACCTCGGGGTCGAGCTTGCGCCCGATCCAGGCGAACCGGCCGGAGCGATTGACGGCGAGCGCTGCCGCCTTGCGATCGATCTCGGGGACCGAGGCGAGCTGGGTGAGAAGGCCGCCGGGGTCGTCGACCTGACTCGGATCGACGAACGCCGAATCGACCGTGACCGAGACCGCGAGCTCGCGGCCGCGCACGTCGAAGATCGTGCCTCGCGGTGGGTCGATCTTGAGCTCGTCGCGCTGCTGCCCCTCCGCGATCTGCCGATAACGATCGTGCTCCGCGACCTGAAGCTGGTAGAGACGGGCGGTCACCAGGCAGGCCCAGGCCGCGAGCACGACCACAACGAGGATCAAACGAGTCTTCAACGGAGCTCCCGTTCGAAGATGACCTGGGACAGCTCCGGCTTGCGCATGCCGAGTTCCGTCACCGCCCGTTCTTCGATCAGGCGCGGGCTCGACAGGTAGCTGGCCTCGAGCTGCAGCAGGCTCATGCTGTGCAGGGTGTCTTCGTAGCTCTCCTCGAGCAGATGCACGCGGTAGCCGACGCGCAGCAGCTCGACGTGCAGCCAGACGTAGGCGATCAGGCACACTCCGACCGACAGGCTGATCACCAGCACCGCGGCCAGCTCACGATGGCGCCGACGGTCCCGCTCCCGCACGAGGTACGGGTTGATGACGGAGCGGCGGACGGCGTAGGCGTTTCTCATTGGGAGACTCGAGTGGCTGGCTACAGCCTCCTGGCGGCGCGTAGTCGCGCCGAACGTGATCTCGGGTTGGCGGCGACCTCATCGTCCTGCGGCCGCACCGGCTTGCCGGTCAGGAGCTCGATCGCCTGGGTCTCGGAGCGGGTGCGGCCCGTGGTCTGGTCGACTTCCCCACGCGCCATGCCGCGCAGGGTGTGCTTGACGATCCGGTCCTCGAGGCTGTGGTAGGAGATCACCACCAGGCGGCCGTCCTGCTCGAGCATCTCGACCGTGTTGTCGAGCAGCTTCTCGAGGCCCGCGAGCTCCTCGTTGACCTCGATCCGCAGCGCCTGGAAGACGCGGGTCGCGGGATCGATGCGCTGGAAGTGGCGGCCGCGACGGCGCGGGCCCGACACCTGGGCGACGAGCTCTCGCAGCTCCGTGGTGCTCTCGAGCGGCTTGTGCCGACGCCGTTCGACGATTTCGCGCGCGATACGTCTCGACCTTCGTTCCTCGCCGTACTCTCTGAAGATCCGCACCAGCTCCCCCTCTGAGTAACCGTTAACGATGTCCCCGGCCGTCATCCCATCCCCGCCCATTCGCATGTCCAGCGGCCCTTCGCGCTGGAAACTGAAGCCGCGCTCGGGCGTCTCGAGCTGCATCGACGAGACGCCGAGATCGGCCAAGAAGCCGCCATCGATCCGTTCGATTCCCGCCTGCCCCAACAGCTCTCGCACATCCTTGAACTCGCCCGTAATGAACTGAACTCGATCTCCAAAGGGCTCCAATCGCCTGGCCGCCAGCTCGATGGCCTTCGGGTCGCGGTCGATACCGACCAATCGCGCCCCCGGTGCCTTCTGCAGCACCGCCTCGGCGTGCCCCCCGAGGCCGAGGGTGCAGTCGACGAAAAGCCCGCCCCGTTCCGGAGCCAAAAGCTCGAGCGACTCCCGCAACAGAACAGGTATGTGCTGCACGTTCGCCGCCCTGGCTCAGATCGCGGCGCCCGGTCGCGTCGGACCCCCTAGACTCCCCGTTCGGTCAGGTAGGCGAAGTCCTCTTCCGAGAACTCCTCCTTCGAGAACCGATCCAGAAGGCGTTGGTGGTTCCAGATCTCCAGGTGATCGAGACGGCCGCTGACAACTGCCTCGCCGGCCATCTCCGCGCTCTCCCGGAGGATCTGGGGTATGACGACTCGACCTTGACCATCGAGCTGAGTCTGCTGTCCGTAGTAGCCGACCCTCTCCAAGAACCGGCGTTTTGTTCTGTCGGTCGACGGGAGCTTCGACAATCGCTCCTCGAACTCCTCCCAGACGACCAATGGGTAGACCAGGGCGGCGTCACCCAGGACGGAGGTCACGAAGACCTCTCGCCCGAAGCGCTCTTCGAGCACGCGGCGAAAGCCCGTTGGTATCTTCAAACGGCCTTTCGAGTCGATCTTTGCCGACGCACTTCCACGAAACATGATGGACACCGCCCGTCCAACTACTTAACTAATCTGTAGGAGATTAGCAGGAATCGGCCACTTCTGTCCATAATTTTCCACTCTGGACCACCTACGGGTTTGACGGAACCCTTCCCGGCCCTCGAGGAAGAGGCAGGGGCGTGGATTCCGCTAGCGCCCGGCGCCCGCGCGCTCGGCCAGCGATCTGGCGAGGGTCGCACGCTCGGCGTCGTCTGCGATGTCGAACAGGAGCGCCAGGTTCTCGAGCACGTCGACGTTCTTGGGGTCGTACTGAGATGCCTGGGCGAGCTCGAAAGCGAGCGCGGCGACCTTCCCGGGCTCGAGTCGGACGGAATCGTAGGGGACCCCGGACGAGGCCTCGCGCAGGGCCAGAGCGAGTTGGGCCAGCGCTCTGATGTTGGCGAAGGCGGCGCCGCCGGGGGCGACGCCCTGGCCGCGCTCGATACCGGTGCGATCGTCGCGGCCGATCCGGCGCGAGTCGCCGGTCCACCGATCCGCGACCTCGAGCGATTCGAGCTCGATGTCACGGATGCTCTGCCGCTCCAGGCCGTCAAGCGCCTCGATCTGCTCCGCGACGGCAAGGGCCTCGGTGGTCAAACCACCCGTTGCCACCATCGAATTGCTGGGTGAATCCATGTAGGCGAGCAGCCGGCCGCTGAACTCGGCGGCGTGGAGCAGCCGCCCGCAGGCGTCCAGGCAGTGCTCCGTCACGGGCACCCAGCCGGCCAGATCGCCCGAGACGAGATCGACCCAGTCACCGTCGCGGTCGCGAACATAGTACGTCTGGTCCTTCGGCATCTCGCCGACCACATCGGCCCGGTCGCTGGGGCTCTCCCTGAGCTGATCGTGGATCTCCGCGGCCGAGAGAATCGATCCGGCCTCCCCCGCGGCGACGCGCAGGCGCTGTACGTGAATCCGATCCGGGCGCAACCGCGCTCGGAGCAGCCCGCCGCCCATGGCTTCCGGTAGACGAACGTGGCGTTCGAAGTACTTCACCACAGAGCCGGCCGGAACCTGCGCGTAGGAATCGATCACGAGGTCACCGCCGTCGCGCCGGATCACGCCCCAGAGCGCGAGGGCCACCTCCTGCGCTTCGGCGATCCTGTCGACCTTGTCGAAGTAGCTGAGGCGGCTCTCTCCACCCGGCGCCACTCCACCTTCATATCGGATCACCCCGATCGAACGCACGCCGCTCCGGATCAGCACGTAGCGGGAGATGACGGCCATGGCCGCATCGGCGAGACCGGTACCGTCGGGATCCTCGTAGCGAAAGACCGCAATTCTGAACTCGGCGCCGGGAATCCTCCGCTCCAGATCCTCGCCCAGCTCGAGCAGCTGGATCTCCCGCTCGAGCGATGCCCGCTCCACGCCGTGCACAGGCGCCGAGAGTTGGCAGGTGCATGCGAGCGCGATCGGCAGTGCAAACTGCCGGAAGCCGCGCCTCATGGGCCGCCTCCCGGCAGCAGGCCGATGTTGCCGAGCCGTTGCTGGCAGCGAGCGCGCTCAGCCTCGATGACCGGCGTGAGGCCGCCCAGGATCTGCTCGGCGGCGACCGTCACGTCAACGCACTCGGCAAAGCGCGCCTCCTCCTCGTAGCGCCGAGCGATCGCTACCAGGACGGCGGCATGGGTCTCCTCATCGAGGTCGGCGGCGCCCGGATCGTCCAGGTCGACATCTACGTTCAGGGCACGGAGAGGCGGCATGTACAGGTCGTACCGATCGCTCACGTAGGCGGCGACGTCGAAGCCCTGGGCGCCCTGCTTCACGGTTCCCGAGACGAAGACGTCCGCTTCGAGGAAGCGTGCGAACTTCGGTCCATCCAGCGGGTTGCGGGGCTTCGCGCCCTGGCAGGTGCCAAAGGACGGTTGCAGGTCGCTCGGAACGTGAACGCGCTGGATCCGTGTCAGCAGGCTGTAGGTCAGCGCGATCGCCATCTTGTCTGACAGGTCCTCCGCTCCCGCCGGACCGGTGAAGTAGCCGACCACGCCGCCGGGAGCGCCACCGCCCGAGCAGCCGCTGAGGGCGTTCGGACGCAGGACGACCGAAACGAACGGGGGAACTGGCTGAGCCCCGGTCACGGTGATCTGTTCCGTCCGAGCCTCGTACCCGTCGTGCTCGAGGCGCAGGGTCACGTAGACGCGATCGGAGGTACCGACATCAAAGGTGACGAGGAAGCGGCCATCGTCCTCGGTCAGGACGCTGCCGAGACTCCGGTCCCCCCGCAGCGCGGTCACTTCGACCCCGCTGACGCCCGACTCGGTGGTCGGGTCGGTCACCTTCCCCTGAACGATCGTCGCCGCACCGGGTGCCGGTGCCGCCTGGAACAGCCAGGCGAGACCGGCTAGCGCGAGAATGCCGAGCGATCCGCTAGCGCGGTGTGACGACAAGCTGAACGGCCTCATTCAACTGCAGCTCCTCGATCGCCTCGGGGCAACCATCCAGGGTGGCTGGTCCCAACGTATCACCCTCTCCATCCACGACCTTCACCGTCCAGGGCCCCGCCCGACTCCCTCGGATCGTTCCAGGCGCGCCCGTCGAGAGTATGAACGAGTCGCCGCTGCCGTCCGCGTAGCCGACGTAGAGCACGACTCGACCCTCGAGAACCTCGCCACCCGACCGCAGCTCGGCCTCCAGCAGACAGGGCGGCTCTTCGACCACGATGTCGCTCGCCGGCTGGCTCTCCTCGTCGGTCGCGACCTTCTCCTTCCCGGCGCCGATCATCTTCAGCGCAAGGTAGAGGCTGCCACTGGTGAGTAGCGCCACGACCAGGCCCATCAGGATCCACCTGCGGCGCCGCGCGGCGGCGATCTCCGACACCGCGGCCAGCACCTCCGCCTTGAGGTTGCCCTCGGGTTGCAACAGGGTGACCGCGGCCAGGTACTCCGGAATCTGTTCGAAAGGTGTCTCGGCTACGACCACGGGCAGCACTCGGCCGCTCGGGTTGCGCCAGCGCTTGCGAGCGAACTCGAGCTCGGTAATCGCATAGCCCTTGTCGACCGATTCGGGGCTCACCAGGAAAATGAACAGCCCCGCTCGGTTGAGCTCGCGACGAATGCTCTCTTCGTAGCCGGCGCCCGGAGGCAGGTCGTCCTTGTCGAGGAACACCCCGTGGCCCTCTTGCCGGAGCCCGACCGCAAGGCGATCGGCTGTCCTGCGTTGCTCATGCGCGTGGGACAGAAAGATCCGCATGCTCTAGGCGCGCCAGGAATAGAAGTCGTTCACTGACCGACAGTCTACGATTGCGCCGTCATTCGGTCGAGCCAGCCACCCAGTAGGACCCCTTCCGGTCTTGATCAGACGCAACTTACCCGTGGCGACCTTTCAGATCGCTCACGGGCTGGGTCCAACAAGCTGCGCCGCTCGACGGCGGGCTCTACTATTCCGCGATCGGTAGCACTTCTACGGTCGCGGCGTCTCTCGCCCGGCATTCCCGGACATCTCGGCCGTCCGAGTCGGAGTCGCTACCGGAGTCCGAGTCGCTGTCGCTGCCGGAATCGGAATCGCTGTCGCCGCTCTCCGAATCACTCCCGGAGTCCGAGTCGCTGTCGCTATCGGAGTCCGAATCGCTGTCGTCGTCACGGTCGCCCTGCTCCAGCCGCCCTCGCACGCTCACGGTGTTGACCGTGGTCTTGGAGAGGCAGGCGGTCGCGGTGAAGGTCTGGACAAAGCCGCTGGGCAGCGTTCCCGCCTGACCGACCACGCCGATCTCACTGTCGATCAGACGCAGGCCGAAGACTCTCGAGCCCTCGTTGCGGACCACATACTCGTAGGTCACCAGCTGATTCGGAGGGCAGTCGCCGTCGGAGTCGGAGTCCGAGTCCGAGTCCGAGTCCGAGCTGGATTCGGAGTCGCTGTCGGAATCGGCGTCGCGGCACACGCAGCTCTCGCCGCTACTGCCGCTGTCGCTATCGCTGTCGGATCCGGAATCGGAGTCCGAGTCGCCATCGTCCTCGCACTCGCAGAAAATCGTGTCGGGCGTCGCGGTCTTCTCGATCGAGAGTCCGCATTCGCGCGGCTGGGCCGAGGCGGTCGCCGGCAGCGCCAGCAGCGCCACCGTTCCAAGAATCGAGACGAGGATCAAACATCTCCACAGGTCCACCGTCCTCTTGAGCTCCGAGTTCATCACACTCCCCTTTCCAAGAAGAATCAAAAGCGGAGTGTCGCACGCAGGCCCGGATCTGGCCATGGGGAACTTTCCCCTTCTTTCATTCCTCGAGAAAAGGTAGCGCTCGACTCGTGGCGACTTGGTCGCCTTCTTCGCCGAACCAGACCCGTCCACGCGCAGCGGTCTATCCGCCAGTGTCGGTCACCGCCGAGTAGTACCCCTTCCGGTGGACCACTCGCGCCCCCTTCGGCCCATCCACGAGCTTCACCTTGAGCTTGCGATACGACGACCGCTTGCCGCCGGTCGGCGCCTCGAAGGTCAGGGTGTAGGTCACCGCGGTCTGCTCGACCATGTCGCCCAACAGATCGCTGACGTCGTTCGAGTTCGTGAACACCTGGCCGCCGGTCTCGTTCGAGAGCAGGTAGAGCGAGCTCGAGCCGAAGCCCAGGCCGCCGGTGTAGACGCTCTGGATCGACCAGTGCGTCTGGCGGAACTGCTGGACGAGGACGCGCAGGCTCTTGAGCGAGGCTCCGGGAAAGCCGGTCGAGAGGTAGACCACGTGACGCGGCCCGGCGCCGTAGTCGAGCGTCTTGCCGGCGTTGATCAGGCCCTCGAAGAGCTTGGC